>JAPOJK010000022.1:0-12021 GCA_029978465.1 Actinomycetota bacterium | reverse complement strand
TAAGCGGGGTGGTTGCTTCAGGTAAATCACTAATAGTCTTTGGAAGCAAAGCAAGTAAAGCGTATGCACGTGCGATTGATACCACTGGTAAAGAGTTGTGGAACTTATCCTTAGATCAATCAGCTGCATCCATTGCAACCGCTGCGGCTGTTGATGCTGCAGGCGATATCTGGATCGCTGGTGCTACACCTTTAGCTTTAGGTTTAATTCCACCAACTCCCGCTGCAACGCTAGTAAATCCTGATAACGCAGTAGTTCCACCAGCACCATTGGTAGGTAATTTACAAGCGGTAACGATTTGGAAACTCACCGCTGCAGGTGCGTTAACTTTCACCAATACTCTGCCAACAAGTTCAGTGTTATTTCCTACCTCAATCTCAGTTGATCGCAATGGTGCATCCATTGTTGGAATCATCGGCAATGAAAAAGGTAGTGCTGGCTTTTTAGTCAATACCGATAAAGCCGGGGTCTTTGGAAAACTTCTTCAAATTGGTGCTGTTTCAACAACCGCCGATGCCGTGGTGCGCCATGGTGATGGAAGTTTCACCGTAGCTGGTTCTAGTAACGAAACTCTGGCTGGTAAAAAAGTTGCTGGTTTAACAGATGGCATCCTGGTCAAAATTTCAAAGGCGATGAAGATTACAAGTGTTCTTCGAAGTTCAGCTGTAAAAGGCAAGCGAATCTGGAATAGCGCCTCATCTACATTGCTATTGGGTGGAGAAGTTATTGTTGGCGCAAAAAGTGAAACTGCAATTACAAAGTTCTCATCAACCTATGCACCAACCTGGACTTATCGATTTCCATCAACCGGTCCTGCAATGACTGCTGGATCAACATATGCGGTGTTTATCTCAACTGGTGCAACTCCTCAGCTCAATTGGAATCCAAAGGCACCAACACCTTTGCTTTTAACCTTTGACGCAAAGGGCGCCATCATTGCGGCCGATAGCGGGCCTTTAGGGCAGAAGGAAGTGCTCGGAGTCCTAGTTTCCAAGGAGTTAGGGCTCTTGGTGGTCACATCAAGCGCAGAATCTGTTTCGATTTTTACCCTCATTCCGCGGTAACCTAAACCCCCGCACACACAGTGCGTACATTAGAAATGAGAGCGTGACATATGGGTTCCGTAATTAAAAAGCGACGCAAGCGCATGGCGAAGAAGAAGCACAAGAAGCTTCTTAAGAAGACTCGCATTCAGCGCCGTAACGCTAAGTAAAAAATTACGGTTTAAGAAGTGCAAGCTTTCCATTAATAGTGGCAAGCAAGTATTTAACTTTGTTTACAGTCACCCAAGCGCTCTGAGTAGGTTCAGAGCCTTGGGTGCTGCTAACTAAGCGGATTGCAGATTGGCCAAGATCTTTTTTGCTTGTATCTAGAGCACACAATCTCTCTTGGCAGTTAAAGATAATTGTTTTTCCATCGGTGGTCATGAACTCACCTGGTGTTCCAAAGTTCTCAGTTGTTATTTTGGAAATCTTTGTTGGATTTTCTAATGAAGCCCAACGAAGTTGATTTGCCTTTGGAGCAGATGCTGCAGATGCTGCAAGCCAAGTAGCAAACACTCCTGAACTTGTCTTTGCTAAAGCGACATCAAAGCCAAAGATCAGCGCGTCATCTGTTGAAATATCAAGCGTTTGATACTGCCATGCTGTTGCCTCAACTGAGGTACGGGTTGCAACTCGAACCGCTCCAGCTGTCATCTCCTTCTTTTGGTTCATAGAAATAACAGAGTCGTAAGCAACATAGGTTGTTGTGCCATCAAAGATCGCTTGCAGATGGAAACCAACATCACCTGTCGTGCGACCATCGGTTTTGCGATCACCATCTACTAACTCATATTTCCAGGCAGCACCCTTTGTGCGAACCGCACCTAGCAATACACCTTGGCTCTCATCGCGGTAAAAGACCTGAACGGCGCTAGCTGATGCAACACATGCGTTTGCAACGCTTACATCACTTGATGTGCGTACACGTACGGGATCTTCATAGTTATTAACCGCTGAACCATTTCCATCAACAGTTTCAAAGGCAAAGCTTTTTCCGTTATAGGTTGCGTACCGTAGATCCTTTTCAGTCGCATCGCTATAGAAAATGTGCAGAGTTTGCTTAACTCCGCTGCCATTAACGCACATACTGATTGCACCAGCAATATTGTCTGTAGTTCTGCCACCGGATCCGCCAGCACCATCGACAGTTACCTTTTTCCAGCTCTTGCCATCAAAGGTTGCTAGTTTCAGATCACCGCTCTTGGTATCTGTGTAAGCGATCGCAGGTTTTCCGTTAAAGGTTGTACTAGCTACTGTTTTTCCATCAGCTGAACTATCTAGAACAGTGCTCTTCCAGCCCGGTTGAGGAACAACAGCCTTTGTTACAACCGCTTCTGAGGCACCCAGCGCATTTTTAGCTATAACGGTAAATGTGTAAGAGGTTCCATTTTTTAATCCTGTGATCAGTAATGGACTGGTAAGAGTCTTTTTCTCGATGCCAGTTTTTACATTCTTCACAATATATTCAGTGATCTGAGCGGTACGAAGATTTGCAGGAGGATCAAAGGAGATCAGCGCAGATGAGTCACCGGTAAAAGCTTGAGCATTACGTGGTGATTGCGGCAGATCTGTAGCAACACCGGCGGGAGGTTTGCTGCGTAGATCCTCCATCATCGCAAGTAACAAAGGTCCTGGCTCTTTAAATATCTCACCTGGATCAAGACTTGGAGTCATTACTGAGTCAACCCCAGCCTTGGAAAATGTTGCTTCATCTAAGTGAGAGGTAGATGAACCTGACTCGTAACGTGCCGGCGTATACATCTTGGGCTTAACTCCGCCATTTGCCCTAATGGCATTTGCACCTGACCACACCAAGGAAGAGGTAAGTGCAACACCTAACTCCTTTGATGGAGTTGGAAGATCGGCGAGACGACGTCCATCACTGGTTTGAAGATATGCATCAAAAGGAGTTGGTTGATCCAGACTTCCTAAACCAAAGAAAGGATCGTAGGCATCGTTGGAAAGGAAGCCGAGACCATGTCCAATTTCATGCAAGAAAACAGATTGAAGGTCATATTCATTTCCAGTTGGTAAACCATCTCCTCGCGTATTCCATGCAGCTGCCGAGTTCACCTGAATCACGATTTCGGGGTTAGCTTTATCTAAATCTTTACCAGCTAATGCATTTGCTAAAGCTGATGGGTACCAAAGTGATGGATCTGGCGCACCTGAAAAGGCGGAGAAGAAACTTCCGGGACGAGCGCTACCTAAAACTCCCCATGAACTAGAGCGTCCCCATGATGCATCAACAGAGACAACTACTGAAGACTTAAAGTTTGCTGACCACACATCAATAGATGCTTGAACCTCTTTTTTTGCCCACTCAGGAAAGTTGTTGTACTTAACTGAAAACTTAGATTTGACCTCGAGGTTTTTACTTTTTGTTGGTGCACTCTGTGTCGATGTTGGTTGGGTGCCTGCGTAAATATGCCCCCAGGTAGTTGCAGGAATTTGCTTAAAAGTTAATGCGGGTGCAGCAGGAGCGGTAACCAGCGCAACAATTAATGCGCCAGCAAGGGCGAAAGGCCCGATTCTCTTGATGCGCATCATGGCCAAACGTTATCAGGGCTCTGCGTGTGGTTTAAGGTCAGGGGTAGGAAATACCAATTCTCTATGCAATTTAACAGGTAGAAGGGGCGCATAAATGACCATCGTGACAATTTATAGCCGAACTGGTTGCCATCTTTGTGAGGATGCATTAAAGGTTTTAGAGTCCATGAAGCAAGAGTTGAGTTTTGAAATCAAAGAAGTATTAATCGATGGTGATGAAGAGTTACAACGATTGTATGGAGAACAAATTCCAGTTACTCACATTGATGGAGTTCACCATGATTATTGGCGAGTGGATCCAGAACGGTTTAGATCTTCCCTTGAAAAACATCGTCAGCGTCAATGATTTTGTATGAATATCCTTGCTCAGCCAAGAAACGTTGGCGGTTCTGAGCAAAATCTTGATCGATAGTGTCGCGAGAAATCACAGAGTAAAACTTAGCTCCACGACCATCTGATTTTGGTCGCAGGATGCGTCCTAGACGTTGTGCTTCTTCTTGGCGGCTACCAAATGCACCTGATACCTGGATAGCGATAGTTGCATCAGGTAAATCAATGGAAAAGTTAGCAACCTTTGAAACCACCAGGCACTTAATCTCACCAGTTCTAAATTTGTTAAAGAGTATTTCCCGTTCTTTGACCGGCGTTTCACCCTTGATAAGCGGAGCACCCAAAACCTCAGAGAGTTCATCTAGTTGATCGATGTACTGTCCAATTACTAATACCTGGTCATCTACATGTTTCTCAACTAAAGCTTCAACAACATCCCGCTTAGTACGGGTCGTTGCACAGTTGCGATAACGATTTTCTGGCTCTGCAGTTGCATAGGCTAGACGTTCAGTTTCAGTTAAATTAACTCGAACCTCAATACATTCAGCAGGGGCGATATACCCCTGCGCCTCAATCTCTTTCCAAGGAACATCAAAACGCTTAGGTCCGATGAGTGAGAAAACCTCACCCTCCATTCCATCTTCACGCACCAAGGTTGCGGTTAGTCCTAAGCGACGACGGGATTGAATATCGGCGGTAAAGCGAAAGATTGGTGCAGGCAGTAGGTGCACTTCATCATAAATAATTAAGCCCCAGTCATATGAATCAAAGAGATCTAGGTGCGCATAAACACCATTTTTCTTCTTTGTCATTACTTGGTAGGTCGCGATAGTTACAGGGCGGATCTCTTTCTTGGCACCTGAATACTCGCCAATTTCATCCTCATTGAGCGAAGTTCTCTTCAAGAGTTCATCACGCCATTGACGTGCAGCAACTGTATTAGTCACCAAAATTAATGTGGTTGCCTTGGCATGTGCCATAGCCGCTGCGCCAACAATGGTTTTACCTGCACCACATGGAAGTACAACAACCCCAGAACCACCATGCCAAAAACCTTCAGCTGCTAACTCTTGGTATGGACGTATCTTCCAATCCTTTTGTAACAGGTTGATCTCATGCGCTTGTCCATCGACATAGCCTGCAAAGTCCTCAGCTGGCCAGCCTAAACGCAAAAGTGATTGCTTTATCTGTCCACGTTGACTTGGCAGCACAGTAATTGTTTCGGCATCAATACGAGCACCTAACAACGGCGCGATCTTCTTTGCGCGAATTACCTCTTCAAGAACAGCGGTATCGGTTGTCACCAATATCAATCCGTGAACAGGATCCATCTCGAGTCGCAGACGACCGTATCGAGACATTGTTTCTGCAACATCGATAAGGATTGAATGCGGAACCGCATACCGTGAATACTTAATTAAGGTATCGATGACTTGTTCAGCATCATGACCTGCAGCGCGTGCATTCCACAAACCAAGAGGTGTTAAGCGATATGTGTGAATATGCTCAGGGGAGCGCTCTAATTCAGCAAAAGGTGCGATTGCACGTCGACACTCAACTGACATGGGATGGTCGATATCGAGCAGAAGCGTCTTATCGCTCTGAACAATTAGTGGACCATCACTCATTAATTAAATCCTTTATTAGCGCATGTAATAACTTGCTGCGATCTTCAAGGGTACTGATGTCTACCCATTCATGCGCGGCGTGAGCGCCATCTCCCACAGCACCAAGACCATCAAGGACCTGTGCTCCCGCAGCAGCGGCAAAGTTTCCATCACTTGCTCCGCCGACAGATGCATGTCCAAGGGGTGGCATTCCTAGTTCTCGTGCAACCTTTTCTGCACGCTCATACAAAGCCATTGTTGAGGATGTTTCCAAGGGAGGACGATTGAAACCACCAGTGATTTCATAACGGGTAGCAGCATTAACAGGCTTCAATGCTTTTATCGCAGCATCGACTCGTTGCAGATCTGCCATTGAGTAGGAACGGATATCAATATCCAAAACCGCTAAATCAGGAACGGTGTTTGTGGTATTTCCTGCGTGCAAAGTTGTTGGAACAACTGTGGTTCCATGCTCTGGATTTTCCATCGCAGCAATCGCTAAAACCGCATGAGCAATTTCAGTTGTTGCGTTAACACCCTTTTCAGGTTCAAGACCGGCATGTGATGCTTTTCCGTGAATCTTTACCTGGTACATCGCAGTACCTTTTCGGCCGGTTTTTACCTTTCCATTTAAAGTGGCTTCTAGAACTAAAACCGCTTTAGCCTTTGCAGAAATTTCTTTGATGAACTCTTTGCTTGTCGCACTGCCGGTTTCCTCATCAGTTGTTGCAATGAGCGCAGCGCTTCCGGTGATTCCCTTCATCGCATACAACGCTTGAATGAATCCTGCTTTCATATCAAAGATTCCGGGACCACGAGCAGCGGTGCCTTCAACCTGCCACAACGGTTCAAATGAACCCTTAGGCCAAACGGTGTCTAAGTGAGCAAGTACTACAACATCAGGATTAGTAGATCCCCACCAAAAAACTGGTCGACCATTTACTTCACGGATCTCTGCAGGTGTACCTAAAACTCGGGTAGCAATTTCATTAGCGAGTGCGATGACATCGCGGCAGGACTGAAGATCTTCAGTTGGAGATTCCAACTTAACTAACGCTTCTAGGTCTGCCAACATGGGTTAAGTCTATAGCGGTGCTACGCCGGTGATACGTGGAATTCTGAAGGATTGGACCTCGCCAGTAGCGTGATCACGTGCAATTAAGGCCCCAGCGCTAATACGGATTGGATCGATTATTCGATGTGTAACGCCACCATTGTTATCGGCATAGCCAATTGAAAGGGTCTTTTCATCAATGATGAATTGATTGAGAATCTCCATTGTTTCATTAGCTGTTGTTCGAGGTAACTGACCCAGCGCTTCACTTGCAACTTGGCGCAGCTTTGATTGACGATGAGTTGATTTCTCACCAGTTCGTAATACTCGTATCGCTGCACTAATTACTTCAGGTGTTGGAGTCTCAATTTCGCCAATGATTCGTGGTGGTCTTGGCTTTGCAACTGAACGGTTTGATTTAGGACCGGTAAGGATCATGCCATTTGCTGATTCTCCAGCTGGCAAATAACCCGCTTCGCGCAATACACGCATCGCATCTGTTGCATCCATATCGCAGATAACAACTTCAGGTGCAATTCTGCGCAAAGAAAGAAGTTCTAACTTCTTGTCATTCATGATTTGTGAGATCAATGCGGTGTCTTCACAACGAATAAATGAGGATGTATTTCCAACGCGCAACTTTCCGTGCTTCTTTGCAACATCTGCGATCAAGTACTCCAGAGGTTGCGGCATCGGTGTTTTAGATCTTTTCGCTAAGAAGGTTTTGATTTCATCGCCAGTCTTGCCATGATCTAGAGCTCGACGGATAGTTGCTTCGGTAAAGCGATAAACAGTTGCACCGCCGCGACTTTCAATCTCAGCCATCATTGCAAGTGCTTGTGAGATCTCATGCTCTAAAGGCCCAGGTGCAATTGCTGTGTTATCACTCTGAATCAAGATGTGATCTACGGTCTTTGGAAGATCCTCATTAATGGAATTCAGATCATCGCCATTAAGGAACTCAAGACCAAACTTAGATATTGCCCCTTGCCCAGTTATTCCAAGCCATTCAGCCTCGCGCAGCGTCCATTCCGCTAACTCTTCTTGCAGAGATGAGTTTCGACGAACTGGCGCACGCCATAGTAGAAGCTCTTTAAAGCTGTTCCATTCGGGAGCGATTCCTGGATTTTCACGCAAAAGATCAAGGGTTAATGCACGCACGCGGGCTGCATTCACACGGTCTAGCTCTGGACCAAGGGCGGCAACGTTCTTTGCATCCACTCGACCAACTAATCCGCTAACTCGAGAGGTGATCAACCATTGAGAAGCCAACATTTGCCAGCGATCGGCAGGTGATTGCATTAACCAAATATCAAACTTGCTGCTTGGCAAAATTCTTTCATCACCATCAATACTTACAAGAGATGCAAGATAGGCAAGTTCAGCAATAAATGCGGTGCATGATTCATCAACACCTAAATGTGCAGAAACTACCTTTAGATCCCTTACTCCTAATCCGCCAGCGCGTAATGCATCTGCCGGTTCATCTGCCCAAAAGTTAAGCAACTCTTCAACCCAGCGAAGCACCGTAGATACATTTGCAATAGCCGCGAGATTTACTTGGCGCTCATCTCGCTTATTTCCGGACAACTTTGGCTGATTTACAAATCGTTCTTTGTGAATTTTTCCACCACGAAGTTGAATAGCAACCTCCCGAGTCAAAATCACAGTTCGTTGATCAAGCGGAACAAGAAACTTCTTTTCTAAAAGCCAAGCAACACCTGGTCCTGGATTTTTAATGTCTCCAACACTTCCGCGGGGAGGTCCCCACATAAGTCGTTCTAAAACCTTTTGTGCATCCGCTGGTGCATCTTTGAGTTCAGATAACTTTAATTTCGCCATTGATGCAGGACCTAGTCCTGCGGGTTCTGCGCCAATTACTTCACGCAATTGTGTAGGCAAACGCATTCCATCATCTGATGGATAGATCAATCCGATCATTACTAAGTGCGAAAGAGCGGCTTTAGCCTCTTTTTCTGTAAGAGCTACAACCTCTTTTTCTGTAAAGGGTTCATTAATCGATGCGGCAGCTTCTAAAACCTGAAACTGCCATTGGTTGAGGGAATCAATTGCCCGAGCAAGGCTTGGTGCAGAACAAGCACGAACAGCAAGGGATGCGATGTCAGAGGGAACCGGCGTGATTAAATCTGGGCGTGCATTGAAAAGATTGAGGAAGGCAGCATCATCAACACTACGTAGGTAGTCGGAGAAGGAGCGCATTTCCATAACTTGCCTACATTACTGGCATATCCGAACTTCTTGTTAATCAGCCTCTTCGTTTACGCGGGGTCAGCCAGGTTCCCAGAGCGGCGAGGCGAACAACTAAGGGGGAGATTGCTTTACCGATGAAGCGAGCTTTTCTGAAATCATGAATTGGCCAACCTTCCGCCATAGCTCGCAGACTTAAAAGCGCATCTGGATTAATTGCCGAAGGATGCCCAACACATTGCAACAGCGGTAAGTCATTGTTGCTATCGGAAAATGCTAAACATTGAGTTAGGTCAAAACCTTTTTCGCCAGCCAGCTCTGTTACCGCGACCGCTTTTTCTTTTCCATGTAACAAAGGTCCATTCATTCGACCTGTATATGTTCCATCCTTAATTTCAGCTTTACTGCCAAGCGCTCCTGTTAGGCCCAATCGATTTGCAATTACTACGGCCATATCCTCTGGTGCTGCGGTAACTAAATACACTTCGACACCTTCTGCAACTAATGCTTGCGCAATATCAATTGTTCCTTGCCACATTGCGGGGGAGACATATTCGTCGTAAATCTCTTGAGCGATCGCTTCGATATCTTTTACATTGTGTCCGCCAATAAAATCTGTGGCAGCATCCTGGAACCTTTGAATCTCTTCTTTATTTTCCTTACCCGTTAAGCGAAATCTCAGGTTCGCCAAAACAAATCGAGAAATATCCTTCTTAGTGAAGTAACCACGCTGATACATACCTCGGCCCAAGAAGTAAATTACTGAACCGCGGATAAGCGTGTTATCGACATCAAAGAAGGCAGCCCGTTTGCTCGTGAGTGCCATGTCACTACCTTAGCGAGAGAACTCCTTGAGAGACGCTTTATGCTTTCCCAATGAGTTCAACAGTGCATGTAGTGCGCCACGGAGAAGTACACAATCCCGAGAAGATTTTGTATGGACGTCAGCCTGGCTGGAGATTGTCTGAGCGCGGGCAAGAGATGGCAAAAACTATTGGCGAATGGTCTAAAAGCTTAGATCTTGGAGCACTTCACGTCTCACCACTTCAGCGTGCACAAGAAACCGCAGCACCGATTGCAGCCGCTCACAACATTTCGATAACTACAGATGAGCGCTTAATTGAAGCGGCAAATATTTTTGAAGGAAAACCATTTGGCGTTGGCGATGGGGTTTTACGCCACCCAGCAGCATGGAAACACTTATGGAATCCGTGGAAGCCATCATGGGGCGAGCCTTATGAAGAGCAAATCACGCGCATGCTGGCAGCGGTTTTTGCAGCGAACAAAGCAGCAAATGGAAAAGATGCAATTTGTGTTTCGCATCAATTGCCGATTTGGATCTTAAGAAGTGCGATTGAAAATCGATCAATGCTTCATGATCCGCGTAAGCGCGAATGTTCCTTGGCATCGGTGACGAGTATTCACTTTGATGATGAAGGAATGATTTCTGGACTTACATATTCCGAACCTGCACGTCACTTGCTGCCAGAGAAGAAGTAATGAAAAAACTCACCGCTTTGCTTGTGCTTGCATTTGTATTAACAGGATGCGGTGGTGGGGGAAGTTCAAGCGCTGAAGAAAGTTTTGTATCAGGTGATGGTTCAACAACTTACATCAAGGTTTCAGATCGAAAGATTGCGCCTGCAATTACCGGAATGACTTTGTCGGGATCTAATTACACCTATCAAAAGGATCGAGTCGCAGTAGTTAATGTTTGGGCATCATGGTGTTCACCATGTCGAGCTGAGGCTCCAACTCTTGTTGCTTTGGCAAACAAGTACACCGATGTTGCCTTCATTGGAATTTTGACCAGAGATAATCCAGCAAACGCTGAAGCATTCGAACGTAGATTCAAGATCCCTTATCCAACAGTGATAGATGACTCGATTCTTATTGGTTTTAAAGGCTCGTTACCAGCTAATGCAATCCCGACAACGGTTATTTTGGATAAAACTGGGCGGGTGGCTGCTCGTATTTCTGGAGTAGTTACCGTTGCTTCGCTCTCTAAATTGATCGAGAAAGTGTCGGCGGAATGAGAGATTTCTTTGTAGAACAGATCTTTTCCGGCTTTCTGGTTACAGCTTTTCCATTTGCCTTTATTGCAGGAGTTGTCTCTTTTCTTTCACCATGTGTTCTACCTCTTGTTCCGGGATACCTTTCATTTGCTGCAGGTTTTTCCGTAAGTCGAGGAAAGGTTCTGCTGGGATCTTTACTATTTGTTCTTGGCTTTAGTTTAGTTTTCATCTCATACGGAGCAATATTTGGCGGTCTAGGAAATCAACTCTCTGCCAATGAGGAAATCATCTCTCGAATTCTTGGTGTATTAACAATTTTTCTAGGATTCATTTTTTACGGTCGCTTTCCCTTCTCTCCAACGATCCGACCAAAGATGCGCACAACTGGTGGATTGCTCGGAGCTCCGATGTTAGGAGTTCTCTTTGGTATTGGTTGGACGCCATGTATTGGTCCGGCCCTTGCAGCAGTTCAAACTTTGGCATTTCAAGAATCAAGCGCGGTCCGAGGTGCAGTTCTATCCCTTGGTTACTGTTTAGGTCTTGGTTTGCCCTTCATTCTTTCCGGATTGTCATTGGATAAATCGGCAAAGCTTCGTTCATTTATTTATCGTCGCGGAGATATAGTTTCTAAGGTCGGCGGTGTTTTCTTAATTACCATCGGTGTATTGCAAGTGTTGGGTTTCTGGAGTCAGATCATGAACTCACTTCGAACATTAATCTCTGACTTTATTCCGGTGATCTAATGAGCCAACAAACCCAGATCCCTGAACTCGATAGCGTTGGTTTACTTCGCTACGCATGGAGACAGTTAACAAGTATGCGCACTGCGTTGATTTTGCTGCTCATGGTTGGCGTTGCAGCTATCCCTGGCTCTTTATTTCCGCAGCGGACTCAAAACCCCCTTCAAGTAGGTCAGTACTTCAAGGATTCGCCAGATGTAGCTCGTTGGATGGATCGCTTCTACTTATTTGATGTCTACGGTTCGCCCTGGTTTAGCGCTATCTACATTCTGCTCTTTATCTCGTTAATTGGCTGCGTCTTGCCTCGAACCTTTGAACACTTCAAAGCCGCTCGTGCGCTGCCTCCAACGACACCTAAAAACCTTTCACGCTTAGAGCATCACCAGTCATGGAGCGCGCACGGTAATGAGTTAGAGCTTGCTCGTAAGTGGTTTAAAGCAAAGCGATTTAGAGTTCTAGAAGTCGACGGATCGA
>JAPOJK010000021.1 GCA_029978465.1 Actinomycetota bacterium | reverse complement strand
CAAGACCTGCGATTGTGAAGCTAATTGAAAGGATCACAATCACTAGGGTTTTATTTGATGTACCAGTGACAGTTACTCCAAGAATTCCAGCAATAAATGAAATACCTGAGATCAATGAAGCCTTTACCGCTAAATCGTGGATTGTGTAATGATTTAAAAGTTTATGAAGATTTAAACGGCCCGCAATCATGGCTACTGTAAACAAGATGTAAGGCAGAGTGTTTATGCCACCTTTAATCCCCATATCCTCTTTCACAAAGATGGCGGCCCAGTCACCAATTGCAAACTCCAGCATGATCGCGCACAGAAGTCCGCCAGAGACAAGACCATCGATTTTGAATCCTTTAAACATATCTCTTGCCCGATGATCTGAATCTGGATTTGTATTGGCCTTGACTAGATTGGGCGCTAACTCGTTGATTATGTACAACATCGCAATCAAACAAATAACCGCTAAAAAATTTGAGTAATTTCCAAGCTCCACTCGATCCACCATAAATCCAGCCAGGATCGATGTGATGAGTGCTCCGCTACTCCAAAACCCGCTCAGCAGGGTAACTACTTGGCGCTTTGTTCTATCTTGAAAGTGAAACCCTTGAGAGTTAATGCAGATATGAAAAGCAGAGATCGAAGCACCTTGCAGAACAATGAATATAAAGAAGAGCAAACTAGATGTGCTGTGAGTTAAGTAGCTCAAACTCACAGCCATAGTAAGTGCTGCAATCTGCATAATTTGTCGAGCGCCAAACTTATGAACCAGGTGTCCAACAATCAAAAGTGAAGTCAGGTTTCCGATAGAGCCAAGGCTTAGAAGTGAGCCAAATTGACCATTTGAAAGCTGGAGATTTGCCTTTACCTCTGGAAAGCGTGGGACCCAGGACATAATCTGAATTCCAAAAAGGAAAAAGAGTGCCTTAAGAAGGTTGATTTCTCTATCTGTGCCTAAAGCTTTCATCAAAACAACGCACTGGCTAGCTCTTTACGAGCCGCCACCAAACGTGGGTCACCTTGGTCAACTAAAGCAAAGAGGTTGAGTAGATGATCCTTTACCTTTGCGCGATCATCCCCTGATGTTGCACGAACCGCATGCAATAAACGGGTAAAGGCTGCCTCTACCCCACCATTAACAATTTCTACATCTGCCGCTTTCAACTGTAGATCGATATCAGTTGGGTTCTTAGTGGACTCATCAATAACTGCGTTGAGTTCTAGACCTTCGGTACGCATTAACAACTGTGTCTGCGCCAAACCTAACTTGGCAAGGTTTTCAGCTGGTTTGCGAGCGAGCCATTTTTTATATGCAGCCTCTGCAGCGATGTAATTGCCAGACTCGAGCGCTTCCATAGCTTCAATCTCTTCTGCTTCCATCTGCTCTACGGGAGCTTCGCCAACACCTTGTTCAGCTGCAAGAGCGATGACCTTATCGATAACCATCTTTACTTGTGCCTCAGGGTAGGCCTGTTCAAATAACGGAACCATTTGTTCAGCAATTATTGCTACCGCATAAGGAATTGATTTGGTTTGAAATGCTTGTGCCACTTGAGGATGGGCTTCAATATCAACTCGTGCAAGTGAAAAGGCTGCTTTGTAATCTACTTCGAGTTTTCCGAGAACCTTAACCATCTCGACAGATTCTGGAGATCGCGGAGACCACATCAAAACAATTACGGGACGTACAAGAGATAAGGGAAGGATATCGCTACTTAAGTTTTCGACAGATACTTCAATTCCAGGCATCGGAATCGATGGATCTACCTTTGGCTTAGTTAATGAACTTAAATCAAAGGCTTGACCGAAGTTAGGTGGCAAGCTCATGTTGCCATCCTATCTATTCAACAACTATGTCGACGCCCGAGTCGCGGCGAAGCGGCAGGATTTCGGCACAGTAGTTATCTGTAGCCTCGTCTAACCCAACGTCGTAGCCTGCTTTTTCACTCAAATACCAGCGATTTTCAAGGATTTCATGGAACATCTGTGCACGTTCCACACGACCTCTCATGTGATCAGGCACTCTACTAATTACCGGCTCAAAGACTTCTGAGATCCACTTCTTAGCCATCTCTTGAGTACTTAAACCTAATTTGTTTTCACGTGCGTTGTATCGATCAAAGGATGCAAGTAAACGTTTAGCTTGTAGCTCTTCTGCATCAAGGCCAGTTAATTCCCGCAAACGTTGGGTGTGATATCCAGCAGCAACTAACTTTGGTTGGAATGAAATCATCTGCGTATCACCATCAATAGTGATCGCTACCTCTTCAACCGCAAATCCCAGATCATGCAGTTGGCGCATCGCTCGTTCAACAGCGTGACGATCCTTTGGATCTAATAATTGTCTTTCCTTGAGCGCAGCCCAGATACGACGGTAGCGACGAATAACCGCTTCCGATGCACGTACCGGTTCCATGCCGGGATATAAAACTCCAGACAGGGCAAGATCCTCAAGCTCGGCAGCAACATTGAAATGAACAATCTCTAAATCATGTTCACGTTGACCATCACTGAGTGATTTTTGAAACTCACCTGTCTCAGCATCGACAAGGTAAGCAGCAAATCCCTCTGCATCGCGGCGGAACAAGGTGTTAGACAGAGAACAATCTCCCCACCAAAAACCCAAAAGGTGCAATCTGACCAATAACAGCGCTAACGCACTTGCCATAGTTGTGATCTCATGGGCGGTAACCGCTCCCGATAAAAGCACTCGATAAGGCAATGAGTACGGTAAGAATCGAGTAACGATCGCACATGGAAGCTCTTCACCATTTGCATCAGTGCGTCCTTCAACCACCGCTACTTGTTCAACACAAGGAGCATTGAGATGAGTTAATTCGCGCAAAATCTTGTACTCGCGATTTGCAAACTCTGACACCGTCTCTTTAACCGCATAAACCTCGGCGTCGGGATCATTGCTTGCACGCACTAGCCGCACAACATGTCGAGAAATACCGCGTTTTTCCGCAAGGGCTGGATCTTCCGGCCACTCCTCCAAGGGCAGATGCCAGGGCAGGCCAGTAACAGCTGCGATCTCCTCGCCTAAGCCTGTAATGCGTAACGCCATGGTCGGTATTCTCTCGTATAAATGTGTCAGGAACATGAACACCACGTCTCAATAAGAGTGATCTATTCACTTTAGAATGTCCCTATGGCAATTTCAGAGCGAATTAAGAAGGCAACAACTCGATCACCGAAGGCGGATAAGGTCGCTGCTGATTATGGAACGCTCGGCGCACCAATTAACCGATCTCACCCCTTCTACTTCGGGTTCATTGCAACCTTGGGCGCCCTGACTGCAATTGTGTTAATGCGTGCACTCGCCAGCGTAAGCCAAATTTTTGTCTTGATTTTGATTGCATTGTTTCTTGCTACTGGTTTGAATCCAGCGGTTGAGGCGCTAAGAAAACGTAATCTGTCACGTAGCGCTGCTGTGACCGTTATTTTCTCCTCAGTGATTCTCTTTGTAATTTTCTTCTCCTTGGTAGTAATTCCACCAGTGATTACTCAGGGAACTAATCTGATTGAGGCTGGACCGCAATTACTTCAGGATTTAATGAAGAATGAAACGATTAATAAGCTCAATAATCAATACGGACTAATTGACACACTGCAGACACGATTAAAGTCCATAACTTCAGATGGAACATTATTGATTTCAACATTTGGCGGTGTTATCGGTGTTGGTAAATCAGTTCTTTCAGGGTTCTTTACCGCACTAACAATTTTGGTCCTGACTCTTTACTTCATTACCTCCTTGCCACAAGCTGTGAACCTAGGACTCTCATTGGTTCCCGCTAGCCGTCGTGATCGCGTCGGATTGCTCACCAACGCGATAATCGCTCGCGTTGGCTCATTTGTGGGAAGCCAAATTGTGATTGCAGCAATGGCAGCGGTTTTTGTCACGATTCTTTCAACGATTCTGGGGCTTCCTTCACCAATCGCAATCGGAATGTTTGTCCTGGTTGCTGCCTTGATTCCACTTATTGGCCACTTTATTGGTGCGGGAGTTTTCACTTTAATTGCTCTATCTCAATCATTATTGATTGGAATCGTTGCTTTTGTGGCATACGTTGTTTACGTCCAAATTGAAAACTATGTAGTGACTCCACGCATTATGAAGCGCACACTTTCCGTTCCAGGCGCAGTCACAATCATCGCAGCACTGATCGGTTCATCTCTTCTAGGTCTAGTTGGTGGCTTACTTGCTGTGCCAGTGGCGGCTTCGATTATTTTGATTCTCGATGAGGTTGTGATTCCTCGAGCAAATAACGCCTAAAACTCAAGCGAGAGGGTTGTAGGTACACCCGTAACGATTGATGTGATCTCGGAGAGAACTCGATGGACTGAGGGTTCTCCTAGCCACAAATGCTTTGCCTCATCGACCGCAATAATCTTTAGCTTTGGAACAATTGCAAATCTCTCACGCGCAGCCTCTGGCTGTAAGTAATCATCAAACTCTGGAACCAAGGCGGTTATTGGTCGAGGGTCTGTATTCCAATACTCAAGTTGTTCATTTGTTGTAGTGCGAAGCGGCGGGCTCAAAAGAATGAGGCCTTTATGACGTGGATCCTTTGCATGTTGTAATGCAAGATCTGTTCCGAAAGACCATCCAGTAACCCAGACATTTTCCAACTTCAAATCATCAAAGCAGTACCGCAACATGGCTTCAACATCAAAACGTTCAGATTTTCCATTATCAAACTCTCCGGTGCTGGTTCCTGCTTCACTTGTTGTTCCACGGGTATTGAAACGAACAACAGTTATTCCAGCCATTGCAGGTAATCGGTTTGCAGCTTTTTTATATACATGGCTATCCATCATTCCGCCCGCAGTTGGCAGTGGATGCAAGCACAAAATCGCACCTTTTGATCCATTTATAGGTGCGGCAACTTCACCAATTAAATCAATGCCATCTTCAGTACGAAGATGAAATGGGGTTCGCACCGCTTCAAAGACACTGCTTGGGCGAACCGTCTGACTCATGCTTCAAATCCTATCGATACACGACTAGGCTTTATGACATGTCAAAAACCTTTAACTCCTTCAACCCAGCTACCGGCGAGGTTGTTGGTCGATATCCGATCATGACTACTAAGGAAGTTGCCGCAGTCGTTGAGCAAGCGCGTGAGGCAGCTGATGGGTGGGTAAAGCTAGGGTTTAGTGGACGAAAGAAGACGCTGCTTGCATGGAGTAGTTACATCATTAACAATGTTGAACAGATCGCACAGTTGATCTCTTTGGAAACGGGTAAGCCACTCAGTGATTCGCGATTAGAGGTTTCTAACACCGTTAATCACATTGGATGGGCCGCGCGTCATGCGGAAGAGATCATGCGCACATCTCATCGAGCACCAGGTGCGTTGATGGCAAATATGGCTGCAACTGTTGAGCGTTCACCGTTAGGTGTAGTTGGAGTAATTGGGCCGTGGAATTATCCGATCTTTACTCCTATGGGTTCTATCGCATATGCATTAGCTGCTGGAAACACCGTTGTTTTCAAGCCAAGTGAGTACACGCCAGGTGTTGGAATGTGGATCAATGAAAGTTTTAACGCCATCGCACCATTTTCTGGAATTTTCACAACAATCACAGGTTTAGGTGAGACCGGAAATGCACTGTGTACTTCGGCAATCAACAAACTGTCCTTTACAGGTTCGACTCGTACTGCAAAGTTGGTAGCTGCTGCCTGTGCAACACAAATGACCCCTGTTGTACTTGAATGCGGCGGAAAAGATCCAGTAATTGTTGCAGCTGATGCACATATCGATAGAGCGGTGGATGCAACTATCTGGTCCGCCATGGCTAATGCGGGTCAATCCTGCATTGGTGCCGAACGTGTATATGTCGATGAAAAGGTTGCAGATATCTTTGTTGAAAAGGCAATCGCACTTGCCTCAACCCTTACCGCTGCAGTTCCAGGTGAAGGTAACTATGGTGCTTCAACCATGCCATCTCAGATCGGTGTTATTACATCCCATATTAAAGCCGCGATTAAAGATGGTGGAAAATTTGCCTACGGAAGTTTAAATCGATTCAGGATCCATTTGTGCAGCCGGTAATTTTGGTGGATGTGCCTGAAAGCTCTGCCGCTGTTCGTGAAGAAACCTTTGGACCAATAATCATTATCAACCGGGTTAAATCAATGAAGGAAGCGATTGAGCTATCCAATAACTCTCGCTATGGCTTAGGTGCAAATATTTGGTCGAAGCGTCAAGGGAAGAAGATCGCATCTCAACTGCACTGTGGAATGGTTGCAATTAACTCGACATTCTCCTTTGCTGCAATCTCATCTGTGCCATTTGGTGGAGTTAAGGACAGTGGTTACGGTCGAATTCATGGTCCTGAAGGATTGCTTGAGTACACCTATGCGAGAACAGTTGTAAGAACTCGAATCAATCTGCCATTAAAGATTTTGAGTTTTAAGCGCACCGCTGGAACTGATCGATTGATTGTTCGAGCTTCTAAGTTTCTTAAGGGACGTTTAGGTTAATTCAAAAGGTTGCGCTGCGCTTTAAAAACGTGGCGCGTTACGGGTTCGTTCAGTATTTGGGCGACGCTTATCTTTTTTAGACCAACAGGCTGTGTGCCAATGGCGGCGACCATCCTCGTCATACTCTTTCCATGCAACAACATGTGGAGTAGCTAATGGAATCATTTGATCGCACCCTGGACATCTATACGGTTTAGTTGATCCAGATCCAGTTAAACGTCGAACGATGTACACACCATCGTTATGTTCCTCCACGCTCTCACCTGTTGAGGCGATGTTAATCTCCCGAGGTTCTTCAGGCTTTTGTCGCTTCTTTGGGTAGTTTCTACGCGGGCTCACAGGTGTATTTTCGCATAGTAAAGTAGCCACATGAGCCTCATCGAAGTAAAAGGGCTAAAGAAAAGCTATGGCGATGTCCATGCTGTGCGCGGGCTAGATCTCTCCATCGCTCAAGGTGAGATTTTTTCACTACTCGGTCCAAATGGAGCGGGAAAAACAACAACTGTAGAAATTCTCGAAGGTTTTCGCACTCGCGATGCAGGGTCTGTCTCTGTTCTTGGCTTTGATCCTCAAACACGTGGCCATGAATCACGCATCTGGCGCAATCGCATCGGAATTGTTTTGCAGAGTTCCTCGGATGCTGGCGATTTAACTGTTATCGAAACCATCAAACACTTCAGTTGTTACTACTCAAATCCTCGCAATGTAGATGAGGTCATTCACTCAGTTGGTTTAAAGGAAAAAGAGGGTGCTTTAATTCGAAACCTTTCAGGTGGCCAACGTCGACGCTTGGATGTGGCTTTAGGAATTATTGGAAATCCAGAGCTCTTATTCTTGGATGAGCCAACAACAGGGTTTGATCCTGAAGCACGACGGGCATTTTGGGCCTTAATTCAACAACTTCGAACAGATGGAACTTCTATTCTGTTAACAACCCATTACTTGGATGAGGCAGAGGCGCTAGCAGATCGCGTTGCGGTCATTAACAATGGCGTGATTATTGAAGTTTCAACTCCGGCAGAACTTGGTGGGCGGGCAACTTCGCAGGCAACGGTTCAATGGCGTGATGGGGATTCAATTAAATCTGAAAAGACAGATAACCCAACCGCATTAGTCTCGAGCTTGTCCTCTGCATTCAAGGGAGAGGTTCCAGAACTTATTGTGACTCGTCCTTCCCTTGAAGATATTTATTTAGAGATGATTGGAGGAGCTAATGAATAAGATTCCTAGCGCACTTCAATTAGGAATTCGCCGCGGTGCTTTAGAGATTCGTCAATTTGCACGCCAACGTGAATCAGTTGTCTTTACCTTGTTATTTCCAGTTATCTTGCTTGCAATCTTTGGCTCGGTTTTCAAGGACACAATTGCACCGGGTGTGACTTTTTCTCAGTACTTTGTAGCTGGAATGATCGCCTCAGGTCTTGTAAATACCGGCTTTCAAGCATTGGCGATCACAATCCCGATGGAACGTGACTTTGGTGCATTGAAGCGCTTGCGTGGAACCCCAATGCCAGCATCCAGTTACTTTATTGGAAAAGCAATCTTGATCTTTGCAAGTATGGTTGTTCAGATTCTCTTGCTATTGGGCTTTGGTGTGCTTTTCTTTGGTTTAGAGATGCCGACAGATCCAGGTAAGTGGCTGACCTTTGCTTGGTTAGTTTTATTGGGAAGTGCATGTTCGACCGCGCTGGGAATTGCCTTTTCGATTGTTCCAAAGAGTGGCCGTGGTGCATCCGCCGTTGTCTCACCGATCGTGATCATTTTGCAGTTCTTTAGCGGTGTCTTCTTTGTCTTCACCCAACTACCTTCATGGATGCAACAAGTGGCTGCGATTTTTCCGTTGAAATGGTTAACGCAGGGCATGCGATCAGTGTTCCTGCCAGATTCATTTGCAACTCAAGAGGTCGCAAAAAGTTGGGAGACTGAAAGAACCGCTGTCATTCTGCTCGTGTGGCTAGTAATTGGTATCTTCTTTAGCGTCCGTAAATTCAAGTGGGATCGCGATTAAGCGGGTAATTGCACTTATTCTGGCGCTGATCGTGTTGGCACCAGCCGCGCACTCTGCCCAAACATCTACATTAGCTGCAACAAAGAAGGCAAAGATAACCCCATCACCATCTCCTGTGTGGCCACCTAAAGGTTTTATTAAAAGCAAGGATGGAAATACCTACGCCAAGATTCCAACAGCTAAAGAGTTAGTTGGCTTGGCTTCCAATGACAAGGTTTTAACCCGTGCTTTGGCAAAGAAGATTGATGATGTTCCTATCTGTGAAAAGTTCTCATGTGGCGCAGTACAGGTAGCCTCAACTACTGGATGTACCTGGTGGGTCGTAACCTCAACAGTTAAAGGTGTTGTCTCTGCCGAGGATAAAACTCAAAAGATCTTTGGAACGGTAAGAACGACGTATGGAGAAACCGGCGCTAAGAAGTACGCAACTATCTTGATAATTAGCCAAGAGCCGATCGAGCTTGAGCACTCAATCTCAAATATAAAGGCTTCTTGTCGCAAAGATGTTCCACAAGAAAAGGTCCCGGGAACTACTTACACAGTAAATCCTTAGCGGTTAGCTCCAGGTACCCACAGCTGATCGCCAATCTCTTTATTGGCAAAGCGTGCAAGAACAAAAAGTAGATCAGAGCAACGGTTTAAATACTTCGCAGTTAATGGATTAACTCCCCCACCGAATGCATGGATTGCAGCCCAGGTGCATCGCTCTGCGCGACGAACAACGGTGCGTGCAACATGAAGATGAGCAGCCGCTGCAGTTCCTGAAGGTAATACAAATGAACGCAAAGACTCTAGGTTTGCGTTGTACTTATCGATTTGTTCTTCTAGATAAGTAATTTGTGATTCAAGCACGCGCAATGGTTCAAATGCTGGAGAATCTACAACTGGTGTACAAAGATCTGCGCCTACATCGAAAAGATCATTTTGGATTCGCACAAGCAGAGCGCGAACATCTTCGGTTAACTGATCGGTTGCAAGCACTACTCCAATTGTTGAGTTCGCCTCATCGACCGTTGCATACGCTTCAAGACGTGGGTCATTTTTTGAGGTACGGGACATGTCTCCTAGGGATGTAGTTCCGTCATCGCCAGTCTTTGTGTAAATGCGCGTTAAATTAACCATGTGCTTACCTTATAAGTAGACTGCGGCTATGGCATCCCACGATCGCTTCCGCATACAAGGCGGCACCTCATTACGTGGCGAAGTCTCTGTTACAGGGGCTAAAAACTCTGTTCTCAAGCTTATGGCGGCCTCATTATTGGCAACCGGCAGCACCACAATTCGAAATGTTCCAGATATCGCTGATGTAGACATCATGGCGGATTTATTGACTCGACTTGGATGCACAGTTGTACGTGGTGCAGATACGGTCACTATTGATGTTCCTCAAGAGCCTGCACATCGTGCTGATTACGATCTAGTCCGAAAAATGCGTGCATCAATCAATGTCTTGGGTCCACTTGTTGCCCGAGTTGGACAGGCAGATGTCGCCCTTCCTGGAGGAGATGCGATTGGCTCTCGCGGTTTAGATTTTCACATTAAGGGTTTGGAGGCACTTGGTGCCAAGGCCCATATTGAACATGGATATGTAATTGCAGAAGCTCCTCATGGCCTAACTGGAGCACCAGTTGAACTGGATTTCCCAAGTGTTGGCGCAACTGAAAACATTATGACCGCCGCAGTATTAGCCAAGGGCGTTACAACAATCGACAACGCTGCCCGCGAACCTGACATCGTAGACCTTGGTGAGTTCTTGATTTCAATGGGTGCAAAGATTGAAGGCTTAGGAACACCTGTCATCACAATTACAGGTGTGCAGAAATTATCACCAACAGATCACACAACCATTACCGATCGCATCATCACCGGTACGTGGGCTTTTGCTGCAGCGATGACTCGTGGTGATATCACTATTCATGGCGCGGTTGCTGAGCACTTGGAGCTTCCATTAGAAAAGTTAGCCTCTGCTGGTGCAATCATCACAACAACTGCAGATGGAATTCGCGTCAAGATGGATGTGCGACCACAAGCAATTGATGTTGCGACACTTCCCTATCCAGGATTCCCAACAGATTTACTTCCCATGGTGATCGCACTCAACGCCATCGCTGAAGGCCATTCATTGGTTACTGAAAATGTCTTTGAATCCCGCTTCATGTTTGTTAACGAGCTCAGCCGCCTCGGTGCTCAAGTCAGCGTCGATGGCCATCACGCCTCAATTACAGGCGTACAAGAGCTATCTGGCGCTCCAGTTGAAGCCCATGACATCCGGGCAGGTGCAGGTTTAATTCTTGCCGCGCTTGTCGCAGAGGGTGAAACAACGGTGGATCAGGCTTTTCACGTCGACCGTGGATATCCAAAATTTGCCGAGCAGTTGCAAAGCCTCGGTGCACAAGTCACTCGTGAATAGGTCTGGAAATAAAAATAGATTTTCAGTTTCGAAAAGATGAAGAAGCAACTACACACTTTTCTACACTGAAAATCTTATTTTTATTTAGTTAACTGACTCCGTAAGGATTGATACGCGGTTGTTTGCGACCGATAGGAATCCGCCGCTCACCTTGAACTCAGTTGCGTCTCCGTTGGTTCCGTGGATTACAACCTGACCATCAACTAGAACTCCAAAGAGCGGGGAGTGATCGGTGAGAACACCGATATCACCTTCGACTGTGCGGGCAGAAACAGATGTTGCTTCGCCCGACCAGACGCGCTGCGTTGGAGATACTAGTTCGACTTTAAGTGTCATGATCGATTACTTCGCCAAGCTTGCTGCAAGTTCAGCTGCATTGCGCTCAACATCTGCAAGACCACCGCACATGAAGAATGCCTGCTCTGGAATGTGATCGTACTTTCCATCTGCAAGTGCTTCAAATGCTTCGATTGTCTCTGATAGCGGAACGAATGAACCGTCGATTCCTGTAAACACCTTCGCTACGAATGTGTTCTGTGACAGGAAGCGCTGGATACGACGTGCACGGCCTACGAGTACGCGGTCATCTTCTGACAATTCATCGATACCGAGAATTGCAATGATGTCCTGTAGATCCTTGTAACGCTGCAGGATCTGCTTGATGCGGTTAGCAACACGGAAGTGGTGCTCACCGATGTAGCGTGGATCCAAGATGCGTGATGTTGAGTCAAGTGGATCCACAGCTGGGTAGATACCAAGCTCTGAAATCGGACGAGACAACACTGTTGTTGCATCTAAGTGCGCGAAAGTAGTGTGTGGCGCTGGGTCTGTAATATCGTCAGCAGGAACGTAAATCGCCTGCATCGATGTAATTGAGTGACCACGTGTTGATGTGATGCGCTCCTGTAGCTGACCCATTTCATCAGCAAGTGTTGGCTGGTAACCCACAGCAGATGGCATACGGCCTAGAAGTGTTGAAACCTCAGAACCTGCCTGTGTGAAACGGAAGATGTTATCGATGAACAGAAGTACGTCCTGCTTTTGAACATCGCGGAAGTACTCAGCCATTGTTAGCGCTGACAAAGCAACACGTAGACGAGTTCCAGGTGGTTCATCCATCTGACCGAACACTAACGCGGTCTTATTAATAACACCGGTCTCGGTCATTTCGAGGAACAAGTCATTACCTTCACGAGTACGCTCACCAACACCGGCGAATACAGACACACCACCGAAGTTTTCAGCTACACGGTAAATCATTTCCTGAATCAAAACTGTCTTACCTACACCTGCACCACCGAATAGACCGATCTTTCCACCCTTTACATACGGTGTGAGTAGATCGATAACCTTGATACCGGTTTCAAACATCTCAGTCTTAGATTCCAACTGATCAAATGCTGGTGCATCACGGTGAATTGGCCAACGCTCTTTGATGTCGAGTGATGAGGTTGGAACATCGAGTGACTCGCCCAGTGTGTTGAACACATGGCCCTTTGTCACATCACCAACAGGAACTGAGATCGGTGTCCCTGTATCGGAAACTTCTGCGCCACGGACCATACCGTCAGTTGGCTGCATTGAGATTGCGCGCACGAGGTTATCGCCAATGTGTTGAGCAACCTCCAGCGTCAAGGTACGAGTAGTACCTGACATGGTTGTCTCTACATGTAGCGCATTAAAGATCGCTGGCATTGAATCGGCTGGGAATTCAATATCCACAACCGGTCCGATAACGCGAGCTACGCGGCCCTTTTTTGAGTTCGACATCATTCACTCCCTGCACTAGCTGAGGCCAACGCGTCTGCGCCGCCAACAATTTCACTGATCTCTTGTGTAATTTCGGCCTGACGAGCCGCGTTCGCAAGTCGTGTTAACGACTTGATTAGATCATCAGCATTGTCAGTTGCTGACTTCATAGCGCGACGACGAGCTGCATGCTCTGAAGCTGCAGATTGCAACATCGCGTTAAATACTCGAGCCTCAATGTAACGAGGTAGAAGTGCATCAAGCACTACACCCGCATTAGGTTCGAATTCATACATAGGTAGCAATCCAGCTGGTGCTGGTGCATCGCTCTCAACAACTTCTAGTGGAAGCATGCGCTTTGCCATTGCATTTTGGATAAGCATTGACTTGAACTCTGTAAAGACGATGTGGATCTCATCTACGCCCGCTGCATCTGTTTGTGCATCTGCAATAAATGCCTTAATCAACGCATCAGCAACTTCCTTAGCGTTTTCATAGGTTGGGTTATCTGAGAAACCTGTCCACTGTCCTGCAATCTGACGATCACGGAACTTGTAGTAACCAACCGCTTTACGACCAACTAGGTATGGCTTAACTTCAAGACCGCGCTCACGAAGAAGGGCTGCAAGCTGCTCCCCTTCCTTGATCGCATTGTTTGAGTACGCGCCAGCCATTCCGCGGTCTGCAGAGATAATTAAAATCGCTGCGCGGATTGGTCGTTCAGAAGCTGTTGTTAATGGGTGGTTTGTTGAAGAGTAAGTGGCAACTGCAGATACCGCACGGGTCAACTCGTTTGCATAAGGAGTTGAAGCTGCGACTCGTTGCTGCGCCTTAACGATACGAGAAGCAGAGATTAACTCCATAGCTTTCGTAATCTTTTTAGTCGCTTTAACGGATCGCATCCGTCGGCGATATATGCGAAGTTGGGCACCCATGGGTTTACGCCTTCGCCGACGCCTTAGCCGGAGGAACAAACTTAGTGATCTGCTCTGCATCTTCCCCATCGAGGGCTTCAGCTGGAGCTTCATTTAGAGCCTGTGCTGCTGATGATTTGAACTGCTTCTTGAATGAAGCAACCGCTTCCTCCATCTTTGCAATGGTGTCATCATCTAGCTGCTTAGTTTCAGAGATAACAGCGTTGATCTCCTTGCGTTCGCGAGCGATAAAGTCGAGAAGCTCTGCTTCAAAGCGACGAATATCTGCAACTGCAACATCATCAAGCTTTCCAGTAGTACCCGCCCAGATTGAAACGATTTGACGCTCCAATGAGTATGGTGAGTACTGACCCTGCTTAAGAAGTTCAACCATGCGTGCACCGCGCTCAAGCTGAGCCTTTGATGCAGCATCAAGATCTGAACCGAAAGCAGCGAAAGCTTCAAGTTCACGGTACTGAGCAAGGTCAAGACGTAGACGACCAGCGATCTTCTTCATCGCCTTTGTCTGCGCAGAGCTACCTACACGAGAAACAGAAACACCTACGTTGATCGCTGGGCGAACACCGGCGTTGAAAAGATCTGTTTCGAAGAAGCACTGACCATCAGTAATCGAAATAACGTTTGTAGGAATAAAGGC
Organism: Actinomycetota bacterium; assembly: GCA_029978465.1. GTDB lineage: Bacteria > Actinomycetota > Actinomycetes > Nanopelagicales > Nanopelagicaceae > Planktophila. Next base: position 1,307 of record JAPOJK010000021.1, on the reverse strand, counting down.
AGAAACGTCATTTCCCTTTGTTTCGATGATTGGCAAACCGGTCATTGAACCGCCACCTAATTCATCGGAAAGCTTTGCGCAACGCTCTAGCAAACGTGAGTGTAAGTAGAAAACATCGCCTGGGTACGCTTCGCGGCCTGGTGGACGACGAAGTAGAAGTGAGACTGAACGGTACGCCTCAGCTTGCTTTGATAAATCATCAAACACGATAAGAACATGCTCGCCCTTGTACATCCAGTGCTGACCAATTGCAGAACCGGTGTATGGAGCTAAGTACTTGAAACCTGCTGGATCTGATGCAGGTGAAGCAACGATTGTTGTGTACTCCATTGCGCCAGCTTCTTCGAGTGCGCCCTTAACAGCTGCAATCGTTGAACCCTTCTGGCCAATAGCTACATAAATACACTTAACCTGCTTCTTCTTATCGCCAGATTTCCAGTTTTCCTTCTGGTTAATAATTGTGTCTACAGCAACCGCTGTCTTACCTGTCTGACGGTCACCGATGATGAGCTGGCGCTGTCCGCGACCAATCGCTGTCATCGCATCGATCGCCTTGATACCAGTTGCAAGTGGCTCCTTAACAGGTTGGCGCTGAACTACAGAGGGAGCCTGTAGTTCAAGTGCACGACGTGCTTCAGATTTGATCTCGCCCTTGCCATCAATTGGATTTCCAAGTGCATCAACGACGCGACCTAGGAAACCATCGCCAACTGGTACAGAGAGAATCTCACCAGTACGACGAACAGATGTTCCTTCTTCAATTCCTGTTGTGCTACCCAAAATAACGGTACCGATTTCACGGACGTCTAGGTTGAGTGCGAGGCCGAGTGTGCCGTTTTCAAACTGCAACAACTCATTCGCCATTGTTGATGGCAACCCTTCAACACGTGCGATTCCGTCACCTGCCTGGCTAACGGTTCCCACTTCGTCGCGAGCTGCAACGCCTGGATCGTATGACTTAACGAAGTTCGCTAAGGCACCCTGAATCTCTTCAGGATTGATCTTTAGGTCTGCCATGTGTTTCTCCCTTTATTTGCTTCCAGCAAGAGCGCGTGCGGCTCCAGCCAAACGATTTGAAACTGATCCATCAACGATTTCATCTGCAAACTTCACTGAAACTCCACCCAACACTGTTGGATCGATCTCAATATTGATACGAACTGGTTGTCCAACCTTGCTAGTTAAAGTTGTAGCTAGACGATCTTGCTGTGCTTGGCTTAATGGAGCTGCAACGCGAACCAAAGCAATAACTCGGTTACGACGTGCTGCTAGCGCAGCTTGGTAATCAGCGAATGCTGACTCAATGC
>JAPOJK010000020.1 GCA_029978465.1 Actinomycetota bacterium | reverse complement strand
TGCTTTAATCGCACCACCACAAGCCACCGCAGTTGATGTCCCCACTGAGTTTGCAATTACTGGTGCCGGGTATGGACATGGAGTTGGGTTAAGCCAAATCGGAGCACGATCCAAGGCGCTTGCAGGTGAAACAGCAACTGCAATTCTCAATTACTATTTCAAAGATGTTGTTATTCAACCACTTGATGACTCTAAGATTTTGAGAGTGAATGTTGGTCACTTATTAAGTTCCGCCAGAATTGCAACATCTACCCCCGATGCAACTCTTCAGATTTTTAGCGGAGACATTGGTGATGCCCAAGATGTTGCTCCACTTGCCATTGTTCCCGTTAAAAGCTCGCTTAACTTTTCAATCTTAGGTTCTACCGTTGTTCCAAGCGTTGTCGTTGGTAAGAAAACTAGTAGCTTGCCAAGAAACAGGGTCTTTACTGTTAGATGGAGTGGAACTCGTTATGCACCTGGAGTGGAAGGTGTTGTCTCACTTACTCATTCAACACTTACCTCTCGATACCGCTACGGGCAAATGCAGTTCAGAGCGGTGAAGGCATCAACATTGGGATACCGACTCGAAATTACTAACTCAGTTCGATTAGCTGATGAGTATTTGTGGGGGATTAGCGAGGTTCCATCCTCATGGCCTGCAGCAGCTCTGGAAGCACAAGCGATCGCTTCGCGTACTTACGCGCTCAATAAAGCTGGCATTTATCGCGCTGCTTGTGATTGCGATTTATATGGCGAGATCTCTGATCAGAAGTTTCTTGGATATGCCAAAGAGATGGAAAAGGGTTGGGGGAAGTTTTGGAAAGCTGCCGTTACAAACACAGCAGGTTTAACTCTTACTCAAAACAATCTGCCGATCTCTGCCTACTTTGGAAGTTCCACTGGTGGATTAACAGAGACTGCGATGAATGCATGGGGTAGCGATCGTAGTTTTACCCAAATAGTTGCAGATCCCGGTAGCCAGGATCCAAAGCTGAACCCAAACTTTTATACCTGGAAACGCTCCATAACACAGGCTTCAGTAGCGCTGGCCTTTGCCCTGCCAGATGTAGTTTCTTTAGAGGTTCTGTCTAAGAATGAGAGCGGAACGGTTGCAATGATTCAGGCAACATCAAGCACCGGTGTGCAAAAGAGTTTGCGTGGTGAAACCTTTAGAAGCCGAACAAGAATTCCATCTGCCTACTTTGATTTAGTTGGCGTGCAGAACGCTGTTGAGCCCACCCCAACTCCCAGTCCGTAAAACAACTTCAAGGGAACCATCTAAAGAGTTTCGACGAAATAGTAAGTTGCTTGCACCAGAGAGTTTTCCAGCCTTTACTACTTCACCATCTGGCAACTTAACCTTTGCAGCTGCGGTGATATACGTACCTGCTTCAATGACACAGTTATCGCCAAGGGAAATACCTAGTCCAGAGTTTGCACCAAGCAAACACTTTTCGCCGATTGAGATAACTTCTTTTCCGCCACCGCTGAGCGTTCCCATGATTGATGCACCGCCGCCAACATCGGTTCCATCGCCAACAATTACACCTGCAGAGATTCTTCCTTCAACCATTGATGTGCCAAGGGTTCCGGCGTTGAAGTTAACAAATCCTTCATGCATAACAGTTGTTCCAGAAGCAAGATGCGCACCTAAGCGAACACGGTCCGCATCAGCAATACGAACACCTGATGGAATTACATAATCAACCATTCGTGGAAACTTATCGACGCTATAAACACTGACATGACCATGAGCCGCCTTTAAGCGCGCACGTGTAAGTTCAAAACCTTCGACCGCGCATGGTCCAACTGATGTCCAGACAACATTGCTTAAGATTCCAAAGATTCCTTCAAGTGCCAGCCCGTGTGGCTTAACGAGGCGATGCGACAAGAGATGTAATCGCAAGTAAGCATCTGCAGCATTTGCTGGAGCTTTTGTAATATCAATTTCAACACTAACTACTTCGCGGGTAACTCCACGAGCTTCATCACTTCCAACAAGTGCGGTTAACTCCGCTGGTGCTGATCCGGAAAGTGGAGCCAATGCGGGAGCAGGGAACCACACATCAAGGGTTGTTCCCTTCGAGATCGTTGCGATTCCGTGGCCAGATGCGATGGTCGTCATGTCCTAAGCCTAGCCTCTATTGTTAGCCGCATGCGTATTGCCGTCTTTTGTTCATCATCACCCACGATCGATAACAAGTATGTAGAGCTTGCTTACGATTTAGGCAAGGGGATCGCTGAATCCTCCAATGAGTTAGTCACCGGTGGTGGCCATATTTCAATGATGGGTGCGGTCTCCAGAGGCGCCAGAGATGCCAAAGGAAGAACCGTTGGAGTTATTCCGCAAGCCCTTGTAGATATTGAGTTTGCAGATCATGACAATGATGAACTGCACATCGTTGAAACAATGGGTCAACGTAAGCACATGATCACCGATATTTCAGATGCATTTATTACCTTGCCAGGCGGTGCAGGAACCCTTGAAGAGTTCTTTGAAATTTGGGTCGGACATTATTTGAAGTTCCACACAAAGCCTGTTGTTATCTTGGATCCATTTGGAATTTACGCACCACTACATGAATTGATTGTTCACCTAGAAGATGAGAAGTTCATCAAACCAGGAATGCGCGAAATTGTTCAGTGGACAACAACAGTTGATGAGGCGCTGAAGGCTTGCGGCGCATGAGAAGTAACCACATAGCAATGAGCCTTGTGATTGATGCTCCGATTAACACAGTGTGGGCAGCACTTGCTGATTGGGAGTCACAGGGTGAATGGATGTTGCAAACAACTGTAGAAGTTACATCTGATATTCGCGAAGGTGTTGGAACATCGATTGCAGCATTTACCGGAATCGGAAAATTAGGAATCATGGATCACATGACGGTAACTTCTTGGAATCCTCCAACAATCTGCGATGTTGTTCATACAGGCGCAATCATCAAAGGCACCGGACGATTTGAGTTAACCGCTCTGTCTGAGAATTCAACACGTTTTGATTGGTCTGAAGAAATTCTTGCTCCGCGAGCGATATTCCTACTTATCGCTCCAGGTTTATACGCTGGTGTGCGCATCTCGCTCTCGGCGTTACGGCGCCAGCTGCAACAAAGGAAGTAAAGTTGCCTCATGGGCAAGCAACCGCAAACTTTGGCGCAAGCCATCGCTTCCTTGCCAGAGGAGGAGCGGATTATCTTGACCATGCATTATTTAAAATCCATGAGCGCCGCCGATATCGCATCACTTCTTGGCGTTCCAGAACGCTCTGTTGAGGCGATTATTCGCCAGGGCAAGACCCGATTGAGCGCGATTCTGGGCATTTAAGCCCAATCTCGATTTCGCACATCACCGCTTTGTGCGAGATACTTACCCCCTTGCTTTACACATAGCGGTACCAACGATTTAGAGGAGTCTCCACATGGCAGCCATGAAACCCCGCACTGGTGATGGTCCTATGGAGGTTACAAAGGAAGCGCGCTCATTAGTGATGCGCATCCCTCTTGAAGGTGGCGGACGCTTGGTCGTCGAAATGAACGCCGAAGAAGCAAATAATCTCAGCGCTGCTCTACATGCCGCTGTAGCTCTCGTTAAGAAGTAATTTTCATTTAAAGGCACTAGCCTTACCGATCATGTCAGCTCTGCCACAGTATGCGCCCTTTGAGATTTCAAAGGCTGTTAGCGCACATTCAATCGCCCTTGGGTTTATCAAAAACACCGATGGCGATTTCGAGTTTGTAGGCTCATTTGCTGCAGAGGTTGAAAAATACTTTGAACTCAATCTTGTTGATGAGTTAACTTTCTTTTCGCCAACAGGAAAAGCGGGCGAACTCTTTGAAATCCCTGTTAGCGCGACAGATTCACAAACAGATCGAATTTATTTAGTTGGAATCGGTGACCAAACCGGATCTGCAGCACGATTAGCAGGAGCGGCTGTGGGCCGCAAAGTACGTGGCAAGAACACAACGGTGTTTTCTGCTTGCGTCGTTGCTGAGGTTAAATCACATGCGATTTCAATTGCATTAGGTGCATGGGTTTGGAATCTTAAGACCGACAAGAAAAAAGAAGAGCCAACAATCTTTGTAGCAAGCAAAGATGCACAAGCAATCAAAGATGCTGCTTCAATCGCACAAGCAATGTGTCGCACACGAGATTTAATCCACACTCCTGCAAATATTAAAACTCCAGCCTGGATGGGTAAGCAAGCTGAAGAGTTTGCAAAGGGCACCGGGCTATCGGTAGAAATCTTTGCAGGAGCTGCGCTGAAAGAGTTTGGTGGCCTAAGAGCTGTCGGTGGTTCATCTCCAAAGCCTGGTCCCCGCATGATTCAAGTTTCATACCAACCTAAATCAAAGAAGAAATCTGCAAAAGCGCTGCCACACATTGTTTTAGTGGGTAAGGAATTACCTTTGATACAGGTGGAGTTTCTCTCAAGCGTCCATACGACACCATGATGGCGATGAAGAGCGATATGGCTGGTGCTGCAGCAATTCTTGGAACTTTGACCGCCCTCGAACAATTACAGCCAAATGTGCGCGTAACAGCGCTCATGATGATGGCGGAAAACGCTATTTCTGCAACCGCCCAACGTCCCAGCGATGTGATTAAGCATTACGGTGGAACAACAGTTGAAGTTATTAACACCGATGCTGAAGGTCGTTTAGTTTTGGCCGATGGTTTGGCGTATGCAGATGCACATCTAGATCCAGATTATTTAATTGATATTGCAACTCTTACAGGTGCGGCAACACTTGGCTTGGGTCGTCAATACGCAGCGATGTACACACGTGACAACTCACTAGCAGCGCAGCTATCCAAAGCAGGCGAAGCAACTGGTGATCGCGTCTGGCACATGCCATTAGTTGATGATTACAAAGAGGCGTTGCGAAGTGATATTGCAGATTTCAATCACACCGCAGATAAAGGAAAGTTTTCAGCTGGCTCAGTTACAGCGGCGCTATTTTTAGAAAACTTCACTTCAACTCGACGTTGGGTTCACTTGGATATTGCAGGAACTGCTCGTAGCGAAGTTGATGCAGGTGAAAATTCAAAAGGTGGTACCGGGTTTGGAGTACGCCTTCTCACAGAATGGATTACCTCCCTATCATGAGAGTAGATCCACATACCTTTGCTGAAAATTTCATCGCTGAGGATTACTTTAAATCTCAAGCTCGTGCACGTGGTGTCGAGTTAGGCACTGTAGATACAACCCCAGGCGCTGGTGCTTTCCTTAGATATTTAGCCTCAACCTTAAAGGCGCAATCAGTTGTTGAAGTAGGCACTGGGTCAGGAGTTGGCAGTTTGTGGTTATTTGATGGAATGTTGCCAAGCGGAACGTTAACCTCAATTGATGATGAGATGGAACATTCTCAAATTGCTAAACTTGCATTTACGGAAGCCGACATCGCTCAAAGTAGATATCGCCTCATCACAAACTCAGTTCTGGATGTAATCTCAAAGCTCACAGATCGTGCTTACGATTTAGTGGTTTTGCGTCACAACCCAGAAGACCTGAGCTATGTAATCAATGAAGCGCACCGTATTTTGCGAAGTGGTGGAGCGCTAGTGATCGATAACTATTACGGCGGAGGCAAGGTGTGCGATGCTGCACAGCGCGATCCACGTACCGTTGCCCTTCGTGATGCTGGGAAAATTATTAAGAATGACACAGACCACTGGGTGAGTTCATTGATCCCAGTCGGTGATGGTTTACTAATTGCAACCAAGTTATAGCAAGATACGCTCATGATATTTCCTCGTAAGAAGCCCGCACCTGTAACCGCTCCATGGTGGCAGGGGCAAACTCCTGCAAAGAGTTCAAAGGGAAGCGTCGCGCTGATCGCCGTTTTAGCTGGCGCTGCTGGTGGAATTTTGGGAGTCAACGCATCAGGTGCCTCAATCTTTAATCGCGTCAATCTTGTATCTTCGACAAGCACAATCGAAAGAGCACCAGACTCAGTTGCAGGAACTGCGCAACGTGTTTTACCTTCTGTAGTTTCCATCCAAACACGATCATTAACTGGTGGCGGAACGGGATCTGGATTCTTGATCGATAGCGATGGATACATTTTGACTAACAACCATGTTATTAGTTCAGCTGCTCAAACCGGTGGAAGAATTCAAGTAAAGCTCAATGATGGTCGCATCTTTACCGCAAAGGTAATTGGTCGAGATGCATCATATGATTTAGCGGTTTTAAAGATCGCAGCTTCAGGATTAAAGGCGCTGCAGTTTGGCGATAGTGATCAAGTTGCTGTTGGTGATTCAGTAATTGCCATCGGTTCACCACTTGGATTATCTGGAACAGTTACAACCGGAATTATCAGTGCCAAGAATCGTCCAGTAACCGCTGGAGATTCAAGTAACGAAAGCTCATTTATAAATGCGTTGCAAACAGATGCAGCGATTAATCCAGGTAACTCTGGTGGCCCACTTGTTGATTCAACTGGTGCTGTAATCGGTGTGAACTCTGCAATTGCTTCACTTGGCTCTGATTTGCAAACAGGTTCAATCGGACTTGGCTTTGCTATTCCAATTAATCAAGCGCGAAAGACCGCAGATCAACTGATTAAAAATGGCGTTGCTACATACCCTGTTATCGGAATTTCTCTTGATATGAACTACGCCGGAGAAGGTGCGCAAGTTGCGACCTCTGGCCGTGGAATTCTGGCGGGCAGTCCAGCACAAAAGGCTGGGTTACGCGGGGGAGATATCGTCATCGCACTTGATGGACAGCCAATCAACAGCCCTGAAGAGTTAATCGTTGCGGTTCGATCTAAGAATGTTGGCGATGTAGTAAAACTCACCTACAAACGTGATGGCAGCGAAAAATCAGTGACATTGACGCTGATCGCGGCTAAGAAGTAATTGGCGTAGGCTGAAGCAATGTTCTTTGACCTTGGTGCAGGTGAACTCTTGGGTCTTGCAATTCTTGCGATGCTCTTAGTTGGCCCTGAACGCCTGCCAAAGATTGCTGTTGAAGCCGCGCAGTGGGTTAAGAAGGCACGTGGTTTAGCAACAAAGGCAACCGCCGAACTTCGCGAAAACCTAGGACCTGGATTTGAAGATCTACAACCAAAAGATCTCAATCCAAAAACATTTGTAAAGAAGCAGATTTCAGAGCTATTGGATGAAGAGGCTCCAAAGCCTAAAGTAAAGCGACCTGCAGCGATGATCGATCCAGATCTTTTATGAACCTACTAGAACAAGTTACGGATGCGCTCTCAAAGGTAAATGATCCAGAGTTACGTCATCCCATTACAGAACTTGGAATGATTGAGGATTTATCTGAAAACAAGGGCTCAATTACTTTAAAGGTTTTATTAACAATTGCAGCATGTCCCATGCAGGATCGCTTACGCACAGACATTACGACTGCGGTAACAAATGTTGAAGGTGTTAAAGAGGTAGATCTTGTCTTTGGCGTTATGAATGAGGAGCAACGTAACTTTGTAAAGAAGGTTGTTCGCGGTGGTCGCGAAAAGTTCATTCCCTTTGCACAGCCTGACTCATTAACCCGTGTCATTGGTATCGCATCCGGAAAAGGTGGAGTTGGAAAATCCTCAGTTACCGCCAACCTTGCCGTTGCAATTGCTAAAAATGGTTTGAGCGTCGGAATTCTTGATGCAGATGTGTATGGCCACTCAATTCAACGTTTAATGGGGCTGATGGGTCAGCGCCCAACGGCAATCGATCAGATTTTTATTCCGCTCGAGTCATATGGTGTTAAAACAGTTTCCATGGAGATGTTTAAGCCTGAACGATCTGACCCGGTCGCATACAGAGGGCCACTTCTTCATAGAGTGTTAGAACAGTTGTTATCAGATGCTTACTGGGGCGATTTAGATGTGCTGTTGATCGATCTTCCACCCGGCACAGGAGATCTTGCTATCTCTTTAGGTCAATTAATCCCTACCTCTGAAATTGTCGTCGTTACTACACCCCAAGTTGCCGCAGCTGAAGTTGCAGAGCGCGCAGGACGAATCGCTCATCAAATTCATCAACATGTCATCGGAGTTATTGAAAACATGTCTGCATTTCCTTGTCCAACCTGTAGCGAAACCATTTCATTATTTGGCGAAGGCGGGGGAGAAGAAACCTCACGCCGACTATCACAACTTGTTGGCAGCGATGTTCCGCTTCTTGGAAAGATTCCATTTAGCCCCGCGCTGCGCACTGGTGGAGATGATGGTGCGCCGATTGTGGATGCCGATCCAACATCTGCAGCGGCGATAGCGATTACAGAGGTTGCAGAAAAGCTGATGAAGCGAAGTAAATCTTTACTCGGAGTCCGATTGGGTGTCTCGACGTAGCTCTTTAGCTAACTCATCAACAAGATCAGCAAGTTCACTTCGTACAAAATCACGTGTTGCAACCTCACCGAGCGAGTTACGTAACGCTGCAAGTTCACGGGTTAAGTACTCGGTATCTGCAATCGAACGCTCATTTTGCGCACGGTCTTCGTTGAGCTGAATACGATCACGGTCTGCTTGACGATTTTGTGCAAGCAGAATCAATGGCGCTGCATATGAAGCTTGCATAGAAAGAATCAAGGTCAAAAAGATAAATGGGTAATCATCAAAACGTAAATCAGCAGGAGCTGCGAAGTTCCAAATAACCCAAAATGCAATAAAGATTGTCATGTATACAAGAAAGCGCGCAGTTCCTAAGAAACGTGCAAACCGTTCAGACATACGACCAAATGCTTCAGGATCATAATTTGGACGAAGTGATCGGCGGGTCTCGCGAGGAGTGTCTAAGCCGTTGTTACGTGCCATCTTCGCCCCCTTAAATACTTTCCGACTTAAATGAAACTGGTGAATTCTCACGGTGATCATGGCGCCAGTTTTCAGGCAACAAGTGATCGAGCACATCGTCCACCGTTACAGCGCCTAGTAAACGCTCATTGGCATCAACAACAGGCAGCGAAAGCATGTTGTAACTAGCTAAATGCGAGGAAACCTCATGCAAAGTTGCATCAGGGTTTGTGGCCTTGGAATCAGTGTCCACAATCGAACCAAGCAGAGTAGAGGGTGGTTCGCGCAGTAAACGCTGATAGTGCACAACACCAATAAATCGCCCTGTTGGAGTTTCTACTGGTTGGCGACAGATGTAAATCTGTGAAGCAAGTGCAGGAGAAATCTCTTTTTGTCGAACAGCGGCAAGTGCATCTGCAACGGTGGAATCTGCGGTGAGCACAATTGGCTCTGTTGTCATCATTCCGCCGGCTGAGTAATCCTCGTATGTCATCAAACGCAAAACATCTTCAGCATCCTCTGGCTCCATCAGATCCAAAAGAGCATTTGCACGTTCTTCGCCGACTTCGCGCAATAGGTCTGCAGCATCATCAGGATCCATCTCACCTAAAACATCAGCGGCGCGCTCTCCTTCAAGCTCTGCAAGAAGTGCAACGCGATTGTCCTCATCCATTTCTTCAAGCACATCTGCAAGACGCTCATCTTCAAGTGCACTTGCTACTTCAATGCGGCGCTTTGGCGCAAGATCCTGAAGTACAGCGGCGAGATCTGCAGCGCGCAAGTTAGCAAGGGTTGATAGAAGATTTGCGACACCTTGATTTTGTTCAGTGTTAGCAAAACCAACAACTTCTTCCCACGCAACGGTAGAAGTTGCACCCTTGCGGCGTAAGCCTCGACCCTTTCGCATGATGTGAACCTTTGCAATGAGCCAATCACCATTGCGATTTTGCTCCATGCCCATATCTTCAACAACAACCTCTTCAGAGCTTTCCAGCAAAGTTATTGAGCGATCTAGCATTTCTCCTAAAACTAAAACCTCACCAGGGCGAGTATCAAAACGACGCATGTTCAGAAGTCCAGTGATTACGACCGCTCCACTTTCAATCGATGTAACTCGAGTGATGGGTACAAAGACTCGACGACGCAAAGGGACTTCAACAACTAAACCAAGGATTCGTGGTTGCTGATTATTTGAACGCAGGGTCGCGACAGCATCTCGCACCTTTCCTACTGGATCACCATTCGGGTCAAAGACCGCGGTGCCTGCAAGACGGGCGAGAAATACTCGGTTTAAGAGATTGCCGCTCATGGGATAAGGGTACCTTTCTCTTATGACTTCAGGCGAACGCATTAATGACCACACGGCGATCCCTGCAAAACCAGATCTAATTCGATTAGGTCTAGGAATTATTGGAATCGGAACTTCTGGACCATTGATTGCAATGAGTGCAATGCCGGTGTTGACCCTAATTTTCTGGAGAAATCTCGGCGGCTCCTTAATGACGCTGCCCTTTGCACTTCGTCATTCGCGTGATCGTGCCGGAATAAAGTGGGCTGTATTTGCTGGTGTACTACTGGCGCTGCACTTCATCGGCTTCTTTTTAGCGATGAGAATGACAACAGTTGCAGCAGGAACAGCACTTGTTGCATTGCAGCCAATATTTGCTGCCTTATTTGTGAAGTTTAGTGGTGGAGATATTCCATCAAAAGCCTGGCTAGGAATGATTGTTAGCTTTGTTGGAGTTGTATTGGTCTCTGGTGTGGATCTTTCTATTTCCTTTAGATCCTTCTTAGGTGACATTGCAGCTTTGATATCAGCAGCATTAGCTGCTGCTTACATGATGGCAGGCTCAAAGGCGCAACGCTCTCTTGAAACAAGCACCTACACAACGGTTTGTTACTTTGTTTGTTCAATAACCGCGTTACCTATGGCGTTGCTTGCAGGAAATGAAATCTTTGCATTTGAACAAAAAGAGTGGCTCATACTGTTGGGACTAATTCTTGGTGCTCAGTTGCTAGGTCACACAATGTTTAACTCAGCGCTTAAGCGTGTGTCACCCGCGATTGTTTCGCTGATTGTATTTTTTGAGGTACCTGTCAGTGCGGTACTTGCAGCATGGTGGCTGGATCAAACTCCACCGCTAGGAATCATTCCTGGAATTGCCTTGATTCTCTTTGGATGTGTCTTAGTTGTGACCAGGACGCGTGGTGGCAGCAATGATTGATCTGCACACCCACACTAACTGCAGTGATGGAACAGATTCTCCGCGCGAGCTTGTTAATAAAGCGATTGTTCAGGGCTTAGATGTTCTAGGAATTTCCGATCACGACACAACATCTGGTTGGAAAGAGGCCACTGAATCTTTGCGTGGTTCTCTTAAGTTAGCGCTGGGATCAGAAATATCCTGCTTAACAACAGATGGCATCAGCGTTCACATGTTGGGGCTGCTCTTTGATCCAGAGTACGCAGAGATGCAACAAGTATTAGAGGAAACTCGTGATGGACGTCTACCTCGCATGCGCAAAATGATTGAAAAAATGCGGGCAGAGGGCATGGATATTTCTATGGCCGATGTTGAGCAAGCGATGCCAGCGGGTGCAACTATGGGTAGGCCGCACCTTGCAGATGCGCTTGTTGCGAAGAAGATTGTGAAATCCCGTGATGAGGCCTTTGTAGATTTACTACATAACGAATCACGTTTTTATGTTTCTCACGCCGCTCCCACTCCAGCTGAAGCAATAGCTTTAATTCGCAGAGCTGGGGGAGTTTCAGTAATTGCACATCCATTTGCGTCTCACCGTGGTCAAATCCTGAAAGCTGAGGATTTTTCTGAACTAGTTGCTGCGGGTTTAAATGGCATAGAAGTTGACCATCGCGATCAAAATCCCGAAGAAAGAGCGATGTTACGAAGTATCGCAAAGGAATTAGATCTAGTTGTAACTGGAAGTAGTGATTATCACGGTACCGGAAAACTTAATTCATTAGCAGAAAACCATACCCATAGGGAACAATGGGAGAAGTTAGAGTCTCAAGCCGATGCTCGAAGGGTGGTTTCAGCGTGAAAGATATCAGCGCTATTACTTTTGCAGTTCAATCTTTTGTCACACTTTTTGTGATTATGGATCCACCTGGTGCAACTCCAATTTTCTTGGGATTGGTCGCAGACAAATCTCCAAAGGTTCGCAGAATCTTGGCGGTACAAGCCGCAGGAGTCTCTTTGCTTGTCATCTCTATCTTCGCCCTATTTGGTCGAGCAATTTTGAACTACCTCAATATTTCAATGGAAGCGCTGCAAGCGGCGGGAGCATTGCTCTTGTTATTGGTAGCACTTGAACTATTAACAGGAAATGCCAAGAAGCATGGGGATGATGGAGATTCCAACATCGCATTGGTTCCACTGGGAACTCCGATTTTGGCTGGTCCGGGTGCAATTGTTGCAACAATGATTTTCGTGCAACAGGTTGATACAACTGCGATGGCCTTGGGTTTAACGGCAGCTGTTGTAGCGGTTCATATTGCGATTGCGATCGCGTTAATGGCCTCAACAACTATTTTGAATGTCATTAAGGAGTCAGGAGTAACCCTGGTCGCCCGAATTGCAGGTCTCTTATTGGCAGCTATCGCAGTACAAATGCTTGTAGATGCGATTCGCGTCTTTGTTGCCGCTTAGCTCTCTTTAAACTTCTTAGTACGTGTACGAGTGCGCTCGGTGCGTGGCTTTGGAGCCTCTTGCTTTGCACGTGCAGGACGAGCATCTTTGCTTTCCGGCTTAACATCCGGCTTAGCTTTAACCATGCGGCCCGTTGATCCAGCTGGGATGTTGAGCATTTCATAGAGATGTTCAGATGATGAGTAAGTCTCTTCTGGCTCTGCTAATCCAAGTTCGAGGGTTTGATCAATCATCTTCCAGCGAGCTAGTTCATCCCAATCAACAAAGGTCACAGCGATTCCGTGTGCACCTGCGCGAGCGGTACGACCAATACGGTGAACATAAGTCTTTTCATCTTCTGGACACTGGTAATTAATAACATGGGTAATTCCATCGATATCAATTCCGCGTGCAGCGACATCAGTTGCAACTAGAACATCAGATTTTCCGGCCTTGAAATCACTCAAAGCTTTTTCACGTGCACTTTGTCCGAGGTCTCCGTGAATTGGTGCAGCTTTAAAGCCGCGCTCTATTAAATCTTCAGCGGTCTTTTGTGCTGTTCGCTTAGTGCGACAGAAAACCATTGTTGGTCCACGGCCATCAGCTTGCAAGATTCGAGCCAGCATCTCTATTTTGTCCAGTGCGTGAGCACGCAAAACATGCTGCTTAATTCGGGTAACAACCGCACCTTCATCTTCACTATCTTGCGTGCGAATATGAATTGGCTGATTCATAAAGCGACGGGCAAGAGCGATGATGTCACCCGGCATTGTTGCTGAAAACAACATAGTTTGAGCACGGTTAGGAGTGCTAGACAAAATCTTTTCTACATCTGGCAAGAAGCCAAGATCTAACATCTCATCAGCCTCATCTAAAACCAAGCGGGATACCTCTTTGAGCTTGAGCTGACCCTGTCGTGAAAGATCGAGCAAACGACCAGGAGTTCCAACAACAATCTCAACACCAGCATGTAAAGCTTCAATTTGAGGTTCAAATGCGCGTCCACCATAAACAGCAAGGGTGCGAATTCCTCGGTTAGAGGCAAGCTCTTCAATATCGCGAGTTACCTGCGTACATAGTTCACGTGTAGGTACAACGATTAATACTTGTGGCATTCCTTTAGTAGCAAAATCCGCCCACTCAGCATCATTGGGTGCAATGACTCTTTCGATAACAGGAATTCCAAAGGCAAGAGTTTTTCCGGTACCAGTCTTGGCTTGACCAATAACATCGCCATCGGCAAGTGCAATTGGTAGAACCATCTCTTGAATGGCAAATGGTGCTAAAAAGCCATGAGCATGTAGCGCTTCTATAGTTTGGCTGCGCAGGGGCAACTCTGCAAAAGTTGGTGACATGTTTATTTAATCCTAACGATATTAATTGCGCGGAAAACCTGAAATGCCTCGCCACATGAGGTTGTGAACTAATGCCACAGCATCTTGTCGAGTCAACTTGCTATCTCGTTCGAGCCAGTGACGAGCAGTTACTTGCGCATAACCAATCATTCCAACACCCAAAAGCATTGATGCCTCTTTTGGTAGGCCAGTATCAATTGCAATAACCGCACTTGCGGCAGCTGCACAGTCGTATGTCATTCGATTTAAACGTTCGCGAACCTGTGGTTCAACGCTCATATCGCTCTCAAAGAGCAGACGGAAAGCTTCGCCCTCCTTTTCAATAAATGCAAAGTAAGCATCTACCGTTGCATGTACTCGATCTTTATTGTCCGGAGTCGATGCGATCGCCTTTTGAATTTCAAAAACCAATGAGTCAATATGTAAATCCAAAACAGCCAAGTACAGCTCAAGCTTTGAAGGAAAGTGCTGATACAAAACAGGCTTTGAGACATTTGCACGATCTGCAATCTCATCCATCGCTGCAGAGTGATAGCCAGCTGCGGTGAATACTTCTAGTGCAGCCGATAGCAGCAATGCTCGGCGCTCATCGCGAGGCAACCGAGCCTTGTTGGATGTGTCTACGTTACTCATTGGTCTAATCGTACGGCAGAATTACCAAACATGAACCGCTCCTATGAAGGCTTCCGCATCCTGCTCGTACATGCACATCCTGATGATGAAACCATCAATAACGGGGCAACAATGGCTTTGTACGCAGATCGTGGGGCACATGTCACGCTTGTGACCTGCACACGTGGAGAAGAGGGCGAAGTTTTGGTTCCATCCCTTTCGCATTTGGCAAGTAGTCAAAAGGATCAATTGGGGACACATCGAGAAACTGAATTAGCTGATGCAATGAAGGCTTTGGGAATTTCTGATTATCGTTTTCTGGGTGCTCCATCAGTAAAGTTCCGCGATAGCGGAATGATGGGGACTGAGCCAAACAATCGTCCAGATGTTTTCTGGCAAGCAGATGTTGATGCAGCAGCAAAGATTTTGGTTGAAATCATTGATGAAGTTAAGCCACACATTTTGATTACTTATGATGAAATCGGCGGCTACGGTCACCCCGATCACATTCAGGCGCATCGTGTTGCCATGAGAGCCTCAGAGTTATCTACATGGCAGATCCAAAAGATTTATTGGAACACCATGCCTAAATCAGTTCTAGCTGAAGGTATTGCAAAGATGAAAGAGATTGGTTCAGATTTCTTTGGTGCCGAAAGCGTTGATGATCTTCCATTTGCAAAGGATGATGAGTTTGTTACAACTTTGATTAATGGCGTTGATTATGTGAATGCAAAGATGGCTGCCATGAAAGCCCACGAGACTCAGATTTCATTAGATGGTCCATTCTTCGCACTTTCCAATAATTTAGGGTTACAGATTTGGGGCGATGAGTACTACACGCTAGTTAAAGGGGTTAAGAGTGAACCCTTTGATTCACATGGCCGAGAAACAGATTTAACCTCTGGAATCACGCTGTAATGAAAGGTATCTACTCACTTTTATTTGGTGCAGCACTTGGCGCAAGCTCAATCTTCATTCATAGCTTTTATCCACCTATAGGACTCGTTGTGTCACTTGTAGCGACAGGAATGGGCATCTGGGCTACTGGAAGATTGTGGGGAAAGCGCGCCTATAAATTCATTGCAGCGATTGCTTGGGCTTTAGTAGTTCTGCGAGCGGGTTTCCCTGGGCTCAATGATGAATACCTTGTTCAAGGTGACACGATTGGAGTTTCACTAATCAACTTTGGATTTATCGCAATCGTTATTGCAATTATTTCTCCGCTTTAACTCCAGCTTTGGCCTTCAGGCGTATCTTTAATTTCCAAGCCGAGCTTTTCTAACTCAACTCGCAATCGATCGCTATCTGCCCATCGTTTTTCAGAGCGGGCAAGGGCTCGCTCATCCAATAGTTTCTTCATTTGTGGTGTCAGAACTTTGGCTTCAAGTGGGCGATTTAAATCAAGTCCTAGAACTTGATCTGCATAGCGAAAAATCGAAGCCTTATTGTCTGAATCTGATTTTTCAATTTCACGTAATCGCATGATGACACGTGGAGTATCAAGATCGGTGTTAAAAGCTGATTCAATCTCGGGATCAACCTGCATTGATTTCTCAGAGCCCCATTGAGACATCTTCATCCGCCAACGTTTTAAGGTCTCGTGTGCCGCTTCAATTGAGCTCCAGGTCAGATCCATTTGAGAGCGATATTTGTTTTCGAGGAAGCAAAGACGAATAGCCAGGGGATCAATTCCACGCTCGATGACATCCTTTAAAAGAACCACATTTCCAGAACTCTTTGACATCTTCTTACCTTCAAAAAGTAGGTGTTCGCCATGTACCCAGAGATCTACTGCTTCGGAATTAATCAATGCATTGGACTGTGCACGTTCATTTTCATGATGAGGAAAGCGAAGATCGATACCGCCTACATGGATATCTACATGTCCATCCAGTAACTCTAAGGACATCGCTGAACACTCAATATGCCAACCCGGGAATCCCTTACCCCACGGAGATTCCCACACCATTTCAGTGCGATCGCCGGCAGCTTTCCATAACGCCCAATCGGCGTGAAATCTCTTCGCCCCATCTTCGGAGTATTCATAACGATGACCTGGCTTTAACGAATCAAGTTTGTTTCCACTGATTGCACCGTAGCTTGCAAACTTCTGAGCGCTGAAATACACAGAAGAGTCGGAACCGACATATGCAAAATCAGCCTCAATCAATCTTTCAATCAGAGACAACATCAAATCAATGCTTTCGCTTGCTCGGGGATAACCCGCGGCCGGCACAATATTGAGATCTGCTAAATCTTGATGGAACTTCGCTTCGTACTTTCGAGCGATCTCAAATGGGTCAACTTTTTCCAACTTAGCCTGAGTC
>JAPOJK010000001.1 GCA_029978465.1 Actinomycetota bacterium | reverse complement strand
ATTAACCTTTGTGCGTAACTCTGGTGCTGCCTTTTCCTTTGCTGCCGGTGCAACCATCTTCTTATCTATCTTTGGTTTGATTGTGATGAGCGCAATCTTGTATTACTCACCTCAAATCACATCCCGTGGATGGGCTGTTGTCTTGGGATTGGTTCTCGGTGGAATTCTCGGAAATATGGTGGATCGAATATTCCGGGAACCAGGCGTATTACGTGGCCATGTTATTGATTGGATGCAGCTGCCCAATTGGCCGGTATTTAACATCGCAGACACCGCAATAGTTTCCGCCGCGGTGATTGCGATGGTCTTAACCGCCAGAAATATCCCACCCATAACAAAGGTAGGCTCACAACCATGAGTAACCGCGAATTGCGCACCTTATCGGTGCCAGAAGGAGTCGCGGGAGAGCGCATTGATAGCGCACTCACACGTGTACTGGGATTATCACGCACCGCTGTCGTCAAACTTCTTGAAGATGGTGACATCACAACCGGTGGAAAAGCGATGCCGAAATCAGATCGCGTTACCGCAGGACAAATCATTGATGTACTGATGCCAGCACCTATTAATACAGATCCAATTCCACTGACACCTCTTGAGGGTTTAACAATAGTTTTTGATGATCAAGATATCGTCGTTATTGATAAACCAATTGGATGTGCAGCTCACCCAAGTCCAGGATGGACAGGTCCAACCGTTGTTGGTGCGTTGATGGCAGCTGGTTACACCATTTCAACTTCTGGTCCAGCAGAGCGTCAAGGAATCGTTCATCGCTTAGATGTAGGTACCAGTGGATTAATGATTGTTGCTAAGAGCGATAAAGCTTTTCATAATCTTAAGGATGCATTTAGAAATCGAACCGTTGACAAGATTTATCATGCAATGGTTCAAGGTCATATGGATCCAACAACTGGAACAATTGATGCACCCATTGATCGTCACCCAAAAGAGGATCATCGTTTTGCAGTGATGGCCACGGGCAAGGAATCAATTACCCATTACGAGGTAATTGAGTTTTATCGTGGTGTATCAATGGTCAAGATTGAACTTGAAACCGGTCGCACACATCAGATTCGTGTTCACTTTTCAGCGTTGCACCATCCATTAGTTGGTGACACTACATATGGCGCAGATCCGGTCTTGGCTAAGAGTCTGCAGATGTCCAGACCTTGGCTGCATGCCGCCGAGCTTCGCTTCGCCCACCCTGTTACGGGGGAGGCGCTCAACTTCCACGCCCCATATCCAGCCGATCTCACACGCTCCCTGGCGTTGCTTTCCGACGCCGTTCTTCCGTAACCACTAATCTCGCCAATCATGTCTAAAGACAATTTCGTCCACCTTCACGTCCATACCGAGTACTCGATGCTCGATGGCGCCGCTCGTGTTGGCGATTTGATGTCCGAGGTCAAAGCACAAGGCATGCCCGCCATTGCAATGACCGACCATGGCAATGTCTTTGGTGCTTTTGAGTTTTATAAGGCGGCAAAGAAGGCTGATGTAAAGCCAATCATCGGAATTGAAGCCTACGTTGCACCTGAATCTCGTTTTGATAAGAAGCGGGTGCAGTGGGCAGATGGTGGCGAGGATGATGTTTCAGGTGGTGGTGCTTATACCCACATGACAATTCTGGCGGAAAACAATGAAGGTCTAGGAAATCTTTTTAGATTGTCCTCACTTGCATCCCTTGAAGGTTATTACTACAAGCCACGTATGGATCGCGAACTTCTTGCAACATATTCAAAAGGATTGATCGCAACTACTGGGTGTCCAGGCGGTGAAATTCAAACCAGACTTCGCATGGGTGCATACAAGGAAGCAATTAAGGCAGCTAGTGCCTATCGTGATATTTTTGGAAAAGAGAACTTCTTCCTTGAGGTTATGGATCACGGAATCGAGATTGAAGCTCGTGTTAAAGCGGATCTCATGAAGTTAGGTAAAGAACTAGGTTTACCGCTACTTGCCACCAACGATCTGCATTACACACGCCAAGAAGATGCTGGCGCACATGAAGCGTTGCTGTGCGTTCAATCCGGTTCGACCTTGGCAGATCCCAAGAGATTTAAATTTGATAACGACTCTTTTTATGTAAAGACCGCAGCCCAGATGCGGGAATTGTTTAAGGATATTCCTGAAAGTTGCGATAACACCTTGCTGATCGCCGAACGGTGCAACATCACATTGCGCGAAGGTGAAAACTTACTTCCACAGTTTGAGGTACCAGCGGGTGAAACTGAAGACTCTTGGTTGAAGAAAGAGGCAGAACGTGGCCTCAAGGAACGTTTAGGCGCACGCATTACACCTGCCCATGAAGAGCGCCTGAAGTACGAACTCGGCGTCATGGAGAAGATGGGTTTTCCTGGATACTTTCTCGTTGTTGCAGATCTTGTAGCTCATGCAAAGAAGGTTGGTATTCGAGTTGGCCCAGGTCGAGGATCTGCAGCTGGATCCTTAGTTGCATACTCACTTGGAATTACCGGTTTAGATCCACTAGAACATGGTCTTTTGTTTGAGCGATTCCTTAATCCTGAGCGTATCTCTATGCCTGATATCGACTTGGACTTTGATGAGCGTCGCCGCAGCGAAATGATCCGTTACGCCACTAATAAGTATGGTGAAGATCGCGTCGCACAGATCATTACCTACGGAACTATTAAATCGAAGCAAGCGATTAAGGATTCAACCCGAGTTCTTGGTTATCCATATGTTGTCGGAGAAAAGTTAACAAAAGCACTTCCACCATCAGTTATGGGTAAGGATATTTCGCTTAGTGGAGTCTTTGATTCGAAAGATGATCGTTACGGAGAAGCGGGGGAGTTTCGTTCTCTATACAACTCAGATCCAGATTCAAAACGTGTTGTAGATACAGCTCGTGGCCTTGAAGGTTTGAAGCGTCAATGGGGTGTTCACGCAGCTGGTGTGATTCTTTCACGTGAGCCTTTGTTGGATGTTATTCCAATTCATCGTCGTGAAGCAGATGGTGCGATTATCACTCAGTTTGATATGGGCGCGTGCGAGGCAACTGGTTTGCTCAAGATGGACTTTTTGGGATTGCGAAATCTCTCTGTACTTGATGATGCTCTGCTCAACATCAAAGCTAACCAAGGTAAAGATGTAGTCCTTGAAGATTTAACCTTGGATGATCCCAAGACATATGAACTCTTAAGTCGTGGAGATACCTTGGGTGTATTCCAGCTCGATGGTGGGCCAATGCGCGCATTGCTACGCAGCATGTCACCAGATTCATTTGAGGATATTTCAGCTGTGATCGCCTTGTATCGTCCAGGACCAATGGGTGAGAACGCGCACAACAACTATGCAGATCGTAAAAATGGTCGCAAACCAGTTGAACCAATTCATCCTGAGTTGTCAGAACCCTTGAATGAAATCTTGGGTGATACTTATGGATTAATTGTGTATCAAGAGCAGGTTATGGCGATTGCACAAAAGGTTGCAGGTTTTACCCTTGGTCGCGCAGATCTTTTGCGTAAGGCGATGGGTAAGAAGAACAAGGACATTCTGGATAAAGAGTATGTTCCCTTTGAAGCTGGCATGAAGGAAAATGGTTTCTCAACCGCTGCTATTAAACGTTTATGGGAAGTTCTGATTCCCTTCTCTGATTACGCCTTTAACCGTGCACACTCTGCTGGATATGGTGTTGTTTCATATTGGACCGCGTACTTAAAGGCGAATTACCCCACTGAATATATGGCTGCGCTTTTAACCTCTGTTCGCGATGACAAGGATAAATCTGCGCTGTACCTATCTGAGTGCCGCCGAATGGGAATCAAGGTACTGCCTCCTGATGTCAATGAATCGGATGCCGAGTACACACCGCGCGGAGTTGATATTCGTTTCGGCTTAGCTGCAATTAGAAATGTTGGAGAAGGTGTTGTCGCATCGATTAAGAGCGCTCGTGATTCCAAAGGACGTTACACCTCCTTTGGTGATTTCCTGGCAAAGGTTGATGCACAGGTGTGCAACAAAAAGACAATTGAATCGCTGATCAAAGCTGGAGCCTTTGGCTCTCTCGGTTCTACACGCAAGGGTCTGATCGCAGTTCACCTCGAAGCGATTGATTCAGTGATCGAATCAAAGCGTGCAGAGGCGATTGGTCAATTTGATCTCTTTGGCGGAGAAGCGGTTACCGCGGTATCTGGATTAGATATCGAAGTTCCAACTGGCGAATGGGATAAAGCAATGTTGCTTTCTTATGAACGCGAGATGTTGGGTCTTTATGTTTCAGACCACCCACTACTTGGTGTTGAGCATGTCTTGCGTGCCAATACAGATATGTCTATTAGCGAATTAACCGATGATGGCGCACAACATGAATCAATTGTCACCATTGGTGGATTAATCACAAGTGTCACACGTAAAGTCTCTCGACAAGGTGCATCTTGGGCGGTTGTAACCGTTGAAGATCTTGAAGGTTCGCTCGAGGTTCTGTTCTTTGCAAATACCTACAACCAGTACTCGATGTCATTAACTGAGGATCGAATTGTCACGATTCGTGGTCGTGTAGATCGTCGCGAAGATGCGCTGAGATTTACCGCACTTGAAATGTCTATGCCAGATATCAGCGCAGGGCCAACGGGACCACTTGTAATTTCACTGCCAATTCAGCAATGCACACCACCTGTAGTAGATCGCATTAAAGAGATTTTGCGCTCACATCCCGGAAAGCGAGAGGTTCATCTGCAACTTCTCGATAATGGAAGCAGCACTGTGATGAAGGTAGATGCGTTGATTACATCATCACCAAGTTTGAGCGCTGATCTGAAATCAATTTTGGGGCCTAACTGCTTGGTTTAAATCAATAAGCGAGGGTTGCCCTCTTGCCGTTACAATTGCCCAATGATTCGTACCGTAGACCTGCGCGGACGATCCCTGTCTAAAGCTCAATATAACGCTGAACTTCCTCGCGCCACGCTCAATGTGGCAGAGGCAATGCTGCTGATCGAACCCATTCTGGAGAGAGTAAAGAATGGAACCGAGGCAGATCTGATCGCTTTAGCGCAAGAGTTTGATGGTGTTACACCAACCAGTATTCGAGTTCCTCAAACCGCCTTAGATGAAGCGCTTTCACAATTAGATCCTGCAATTAGAGCCGCATTAGAACTATCTATTTCACGAATCACCAAGGTTCACAATGATCAGTTGCGCACTTCTACAACGACAACTGTTGTAGATGGTGGAACAGTTACTGAAAAATGGATTCCCGTAGATCGAGTTGGTCTCTATGTTCCAGGTGGTCGCGCCGTTTACCCAAGTAGTGTGATGATGAATGTCATTCCTGCACAGATTGCAAAGGTGCAATCAATTGCGGTTGCATCACCACCTCAAAAAGATTTTGGTGGTTTGCCACACCCAACGATTCTTGCAACCTGTGCCTTGCTGGGAATCACCGAGGTCTATGCGGTTGGGGGAGCACAAGCGATTGCACTCTTTGCTTATGGCATGGAAGGTGTGTGCGAAAAGGCCGATCTTGTAACCGGTCCTGGAAATATTTATGTAGCTGCGGCAAAACGTGCGCTCCGTGGAATTATAGGAATTGATTCCGAGGCGGGACCAACTGAAATCGCAGTATTAGCTGATTCATCAGCGATCGCCGCAGATGTTGCTGCTGATTTGATTAGCCAAGCAGAGCACGATGTTATTGCTGCAGCTGTACTGGTAACTGATTCAGTTGAATTAGCCCAAGCGGTTGAGGCTGAACTTAAGGTACGGGTTGCAGCAACGAAGCACGCGGATCGAATCAAGAGCGCGCTATCTGGTGTTCAATCTGCCATCGCATTAGTAGATGACATGAAGCAAGGTTTAGATGTAGTTAACGCTTATGCAGCAGAGCACTTAGAGATTCAAACAAAAAACTCTCGTAGTGATGCTGAAAAGATTCGCAACGCTGGAGCTGTCTTTATCGGGCGATTCTCACCGGTTTCATTAGGTGATTACTCTGCAGGCTCAAATCACGTTCTACCAACGGGTGGCTGCGCATGTCACTCAAGCGGGCTTTCAGTTCAAACCTTTCTTCGTGGATTGCACTTTATTGAGTATGGCCAAAAGGCATTTACCGAGATTGTTGACACCGTTGTGACCTTGGCAAATTCAGAGGATCTGCCGGCACATGGTGAGGCAATGACAGCACGCTTGGAAAATTTGTAATGAGTTGGCCAAGTTGGTTGCCTCTGCGCGAAACTCTGCGTCCACTGTCTGCATATGGTGCACCACAGGTTCCCGCTCAAGCCTCCTTAAATACAAATGAGAATCCTTATTCACCATCTCCAGCGCTACAAAAGGCGATCACCGATGCTGTTGCGAAAGTGGCAGCTGATTTAAATCGTTATCCAGATCGTGATGCAACAGTATTGCGCACCA
Organism: Actinomycetota bacterium; assembly: GCA_029978465.1. Lineage (GTDB taxonomy): Bacteria > Actinomycetota > Actinomycetes > Nanopelagicales > Nanopelagicaceae > Planktophila. Next base: position 49,742 of record JAPOJK010000001.1, on the reverse strand, counting down.
AACTTGCTACCTACATTAATGAGAGAAGTGGTACCGGTTTCACCCTCGACAATATTTGGGCTGCTAATGGTTCCAATGAGATTATTCAATCGATCTTCTTAGCCTTTGCTCAAGGTCCAGTTCTGGGCTTTACCCCGTCCTATTCAATGCACCCACTGATTGCAAAAACAACAGGTGCTCAGTGGATCGATGGAAAGCGAAACCCTGATTTCTCACTCAACACTCAAGATGCCGTTACAGAGATTATTAAGAACAAACCAACCCTTACCTTTATTACAACTCCCAATAATCCAACTGGTGGTGCTGTCTCAATTGAAGCGATTCAACAGTTGGCCGATGCGGCACAATCTGTTGGGGGATTACTTGTAGTTGATGAGGCGTATGCAGAGTTTTCACAGGAGCTTTCTGCTGTAACTCTTATTTCAAAAAATCCGCATGTAATCGTCATTCGCACTATGAGCAAGGCCTTTGCTTTTGCTGGAGCACGTGTTGGTTATCTTGTTAGTGATGTAGCGGTCAAAGATGCGATGATGATTGTTCGTTTGCCGTATCACCTCAGCGCCCTTACCCAAGCAGCAGCCCAGGTAGCTATCGATCACCGCGCTGAATTATTAGGTGGAGTTTCAACCTTGATTGCTGCTCGAGCAGAGCTCGTCGATGCATTACATCAGATGGGGTTACACACCATTCCGAGCAGCGCTAACTTCATTCTCTTCACAGGTTTCAAGCAGGATGCGCCACAACTGTGGTCGGCCTTGCTGGAAAAGGGTGTTCTGATTAGAGATGTGGGATTATCAGGGTACTTAAGAGTCACCATTGGCAATGAAGCCGAGAATCAATTGTTTATTTCAGCCCTCAAAGAGCTCATTTAAAGGAGATACCCATGAGAACAGCACGCGTCGAAAGAAAGACAAAAGAGTCGCATGTACTCGTTGAGATCAATCTAGATGGCCAGGGCATCATCGATGTCGACACTGGCGTACCTTTCTTTGATCACATGATGTCTCAATTAGGTAAGCACTCAGGTTTTGATCTAACAGTTAAGACAACAGGTGATGTTGATGTTGATTCACACCACACAGTTGAAGATACATCTCTTGCATTTGGACAAGCACTTCGCGAAGCGTTGGGGGATAAGGCTGGCATCCGTCGCTTTGGTGACTCAATGGTTCCACTCGATGAGGTTCTCGTTCAGGCTGCGGTTGATCTTTCAGGTCGCCCATACCTAGTGCACCGTCAACCAGAGATCGTTGAGCTCATTGGAACATTTGATACAACTCTAGGAAAGCACATCTGGGAATCAATCGTTGCAGAAGCTCGTATCGCGTTGCATATCCGCGTACTTGAAGGTCGCAACGCACACCATGTTTTTGAGGCACAGTTCAAGGCGGTCGCTCGCGCATTGCGTGATGCGGTTTCACTTGATGGCAGAGTTGCCGGAATCCCATCAACAAAAGGTTCTCTTTGATAGCAATTCTTGATTACGGATCTGGAAATCTACGCTCTGCGGAACGCGCATTTGCAACAGCAGGTAAAGAGGTAGTTGTTACCTCTGATCGCACAGTCGCAGTTGAAGCAGAAGGCTTAGTAGTTCCAGGTGTTGGCGCATTTGCAGCATGCATGAATGGATTAAATGGTGTTGATGGTGCAGCTATTGTGCGAGAGCGTTTAGCAAAGGAACGCCCAACTTTAGGAATCTGTATCGGCATGCAAATTATGTTTAGCCACGGAACTGAACACTCTGACACCGCTCCACATCCAGGTGTGGGAGTTTGGGATGGAACGGTTTCTCAATTAGCTGCACCAATTTTGCCTCACATGGGTTGGAACACAGTAGAGGTTGATTCAGATTCAACTTTGTTTAAGGGAATCGAAGCAGAGTCTTTCTACTTTGTGCACTCGTACGCTGCAAAAAGCGCTGTTGGAAAGATGCAGGCTTGGAGTACGCATGGTGAAAGATTTTTAGCAGCTGTCGAAGATGGATATATGAGCGCAACTCAGTTTCACCCTGAAAAATCAGGAGCTGCTGGACTTGCTTTGATTAAGAATTGGGTGGGATCGCTATGAGTTACCTAGAGCTTCTTCCAGCGGTTGATGTTAAGGATGGCCGTGCAGTTCGTCTTGTTCAAGGTGAGCTCGATAAGGAAAGCATTTACGGTGCGCCACTTGATGTTGCACTCGAGTTTCAAGCAGCAGGTGCTGAATGGCTTCACTTGGTAGATCTCGATGCCGCCTTTGGTCGCGGAGAAAACTCTGCCTTGTTAGCTGAAGTTGTTGGAAAGTTGGATATCAAGGTCGAGCTTTCCGGTGGAATTCGCGATGATGAATCGTTGCGTCGTGCCCTTGCCACTGGATGTCGACGCGTGAACTTAGGAACAGCAGCACTTGAAGATCCTGAATGGACCGCTCGAGTAATTGCAGAGCATGGCGATCGCATCGCAGTTGGTTTAGATGTTCGCGGACACACATTGGCGGCGCGTGGATGGACTAAAGAAGGTGGAGATTTATTCGAGACCCTTGAGCGATTAGATCGCGATGGATGCGCTCGATATGTTGTAACTGATGTTGCTAAAGATGGAACCCTTGCTGGACCAAATATCGAATTACTCACATCTGTATGCGCTGCGACTAGCAAGCCTGTAATTGCAAGTGGTGGAATCTCATCATTGGCTGACATCGCAGCTTTGGCCGCTCTTCGCGCTACTGGTGTTGAAGGCGCAATTGTTGGCAAAGCTTTATATGCAGGAAAGTTCACCTTGCAAGAAGCGCTTAAGGTCAGCGGAAAATGACGCTATCTGTTCGCATCATTCCCTGCCTCGATGTCACCGATGGTCGAGTTGTTAAAGGCGTTAACTTCACCGATCTTGTTGATGCAGGCGATCCCGTTGAGATGGCGGCTTTGTACAACACCGAAGGTGCTGACGAGTTAACTTTTCTAGATATCTCAGCAAGTGTTGCAGGACGCGAGACAACTCTTGATGTTGTTCGACGCACCGCAGAGCAGGTATTTATTCCCCTGACTGTTGGTGGCGGTATTCGAAGTGTTGAAGATGTCGACCGTCTATTGCGCGCTGGTGCTGACAAGGTTTCAATAAATACTTCAGCGCTTGCACGTCCACAATTGATCGCTGAAATCGCAGATCGATTTGGTTCACAGGTTTTAGTTCTTTCGGTAGATGCACGACGTGCTCGCACCGATTCAGGTTTTGAAGTGACAACTCATGGTGGACGACAAAGCGCAGGTGTTGATGCACTTGCGTGGGTAGAGCAAGCATGCGCACTTGGTGTTGGCGAGATCCTGCTTAATTCAATGGATGCAGATGGAACTCGTGCAGGGTATGACATCGGAATGATTACCGCGGTTCGTGCTGTTTCTAAGGTTCCCTTGATTGCCAGTGGTGGCGCAGGTTCGCTAGAAGATTTCTCAGCCGCCCTCGATGCAGGAGCAGATGCGCTGCTGGCTGCGAGCGTTTTTCACTTCGGAGTTCACCGCATTGGAGATGTGAAGAGCTATCTGGGTAAGCACAATTATCCAGTGCGCGCCGTTGCCGTTCGGTAAGGCAGAATAAGCACATGACAACACTGGATCCGCAGGTAGCTGCACTCCTGAAAGATCCGGATGCCTTGATCCCCGCAATTGTGCAGGATTCAACAAGCAAAGAAGTTTTGATGCTGGCGTACATGAATGCGCAATCACTGGAACTGACTCTGACAACTGGAAAAGCAACTTACTGGTCGCGCAGCCGCAATGAACTATGGGTCAAAGGTGCAACCTCAGGCCACTATCAAGATGTGCAATCAATCTCTTTAGATTGTGATGGAGATGCATTAATCATGCAGGTTATCCAAACAGGTGTGGCATGCCATACCGGAGATCGCACCTGTTTTCATACCCCTCTAGAGCTGCGATCGTAAATTATGAATCTAGAAGAGTTTCGCGCCTACGCAAAGGTTTCTAATGTCATACCTGTATCGCGCAAACTCTTAGCTGACTCTGAAACTCCACTGGGTGTCTATAAAAAATTAGCAAAGAGTGCGGCAAATACATTTCTTCTAGAATCTGCAGAACATGGTGGAGCCTGGTCTCGTTACTCGTTTATCGGTGTTCGTAGCGAAGCCACATTAAGCGAAAAGGATGGTTTGGCGTATTGGCAGGGGAGCGCTCCAGCGGGAGCGCCTACTGGAATAGATCCATTGGAAGCGTTGCGACTTTCCGCTGCACATTTGAAATCTCCCAAGATTGCAGGCTTGCCTCCACTTACAGGTGGATTAGTTGGCTTCATGGGGTATGACGTTGTTCGTCGATTAGAGAAACTGCCATCGCTGGCGCAGAAAGACATTCCACTTCCGGAACTTTCCTTCATGCTCACCAGTGATTTAGCGGTGATGGATCACAGCGATGGAACCATCACATTAATTGCTAATGCGATTAATTGGGATGGAAGCGATGACCGAATTGATGAGGCGTATGCATCATGCCTTGAACGTTTAGATCGCATGCAGGCAGATCTAGCGATCTCACTACCAGGTGATGCCGCAGCAATTCCTGATTTTTCGCTGCCTGATTACACAGGAAATATCTCGGCAGAGGAGTTCAAGAAGAACATCGCACAAATTAAGGAAGAAATCTTGGCAGGCGAGGCCTTTCAAGTTGTTTTGTCCCAACGCTTTGCAATGCCATGTACCGCAGATGCAATTGATGTATATCGAATGCTTCGACTCAACAATCCTTCTCCGTACATGTACTTATTCCGCTTTACCGATGGAGTTGAAATCGTTGGGTCCAGCCCAGAAGCGCTAGTCAAAGTTAATCAAGAGGATGTGATGATCCATCCGATTGCAGGTACTCGTAAGCGCTCAGCAAATCCTGAAGAGGATCATCGTTTAGCAGAAGAGCTGCTAGCCGACCCTAAGGAACGTGCTGAGCATCTAATGCTGGTAGATCTTGGAAGAAATGATTTAGGTCGTGTCTGTGCACCTGGATCGGTTGAAGTAGTTGATTTCATGCATATCGAGCGTTACTCACATGTAATGCATATTGTTTCAACGGTAATCGGAAAGCTTTCAAAGAAATCATCACCAGTTGATGCACTGTTTTCAGTATTCCCAGCCGGCACCTTGTCAGGTGCTCCCAAACCTCGTGCCATGGAAATCATCGAAGAGCTAGAAACAACTAGACGTGGTGTTTACGGCGGAATAGTTGGGTACATTGATTTCACCGGAAATCTAGATACATGTATCGCAATTAGAACAGCGTTGCTGCATAACGGAACCGCTTACGTTCAAGCAGGTGCTGGCGTAGTCGCCGATTCAGATCCTGAATCAGAGAATCAAGAGTGTCGCAACAAGGCAGCTGCGGTTTTGACAGCGGTACATGCAGCTAATCGATTGGCGCACAAGCAATGAAAGAGTTTCTTCCAATCATCATCTCGCTAGTAGTTGTTTTCGCACTGGTTGTTGTTATCTCTAAGAGATTTAAACTCTCTTCACGCTACGAACGCAAACCGCGCCAACTCAATACATGGAGCGCACTTGACCATGGAATTGATCCAACGGTGGATGAGAAGTTATGAGTGTTCTAGCATCAATCATTGAAGGTGTGCGTGAGGATCTAGCCGCCAGACGCCTTCCCATGGCGCAGTTGCAAGAGGCGCTTGAAGTTGCTCCTGCAGTGCGTGACTGCTTACCAAATCTATTGACTGAAGAAATTTCTTTGATTGCAGAGGTGAAGAGATCCTCACCAAGCAAGGGTGCCTTGGCAACAATTACAGATCCTGCAGGATTAGCCGCAGCCTATGAAGAAGCTGGCGCCCATGTTGTTAGCGTTCTCACTGAGCAGCGCCGTTTTGGTGGATCACTTGCCGATTTAGATGCGGTCAGAAAAGCGATAGATCTTCCTATCCTTCGCAAAGATTTCATGGTTGATGAGTATCAATTTTACGAAGCACGTGCACATGGTGCAGATGTGGTTCTGTTGATTGTTGCAGCGCTCAGTAAGAATCAACTTGAAGATTACTTTCATTTAGCTAAGGAACTTGGGTTGAGATCTTTGATTGAGGTTCATACCCATGATGAGTTAGAACGTGCCCTCGAAATCTCTCCAGAGATCATCGGCGTAAACTCTCGTAATCTGAAAACTTTAGATGTTGATGCACAAGCATTTGCTGAACTCATTCCACAGATTCCATCAACAATTGCTCGCGTTGCCGAGTCTGGAATCTCTACACGCCAAGAGGTTGCATTTGCTCAAGAGTGTGGAGCGACCGCAATATTGGTTGGAGAAGCCCTTGTTCGCTCAGGATCTCCATCAGTTGCGATCGACCAATTGCTCGGTAGGCTTTAACTATGAGCAGCCCAGGACACTTCGGAGAGTACGGCGGACGTTTCGTACCCGAGGCGTTAATTGGAGCTCTCAATGAACTTGAGATCGCACATAACACCGCGCAAAAGGATCCTGAGTTTTTAGCAGAGCTTGCAGAGCTGCACCGAACATATACCGGTCGCCCCAGCATCATCACTGAAGCGAAGAGATTTTCTGAACATGCTGGCGGTGCACGAATCTTTCTTAAGCGCGAAGATCTCAACCACACCGGTTCCCACAAGATCAACAATGTTTTAGGTCAAGCGTTACTCACGAAGCGCATGGGAAAGAAGCGAATCATCGCTGAAACCGGAGCGGGTCAACATGGTGTTGCATCGGCAACAGCAGCTGCGTTGATGGGTCTTGATTGTGTTGTGTACATGGGAGAGGAAGACACCCGTCGTCAGGCGCTCAACGTTGCACGAATGAAGTTACTGGGTGCAGAGGTTGTTCCTGTGACATCAGGTTCACGCACCCTGAAGGATGCAATCAATGAAGCTATGCGGGATTGGGTTACCAATGTTGCAGATACACATTACTTATTGGGCACCGTTGCCGGACCACACCCATTCCCAACGATGGTTCGCGATTTCCACAAAATAATCGGCGAAGAAGCGCGGGAACAGATGCTTGCCTTAACGGGAAGACTTCCAGATGCGATCTTGGCCTGTGTTGGTGGCGGATCCAATGCGATCGGAATCTTTAATGCATTTATTCCAGATAGCGATGTGCGTTTAATTGGTCTAGAAGCTGGCGGTGATGGAGTTGAAACAGGACGCCACGCGGCAACGATCACAGGTGGAACACCCGGCGTACTTCATGGAACACGTTCCTATGTTTTGCAAGATGCAAATGGTCAGACAATTGAATCTCATTCAATCTCTGCCGGTTTAGATTACCCAGGTGTAGGACCAGAACATGCTTACCTGCATGACATTGGTCGTGCCGAGTACCGAGCAATCAATGATGATGCAGCGATGGCGGCCTTCTCATTGCTGAGCAGAACTGAAGGGATTATTCCTGCGATTGAAACTGCGCACGCTTTAGCTGGTGCAATTCTTGTGGGAAAAGAGCTTGGACCCACAGCGAACTTGTTAATCAATCTTTCTGGTCGCGGAGATAAGGATGTTCAAACCGCCGCCGAATACTTTGGAATTCCACTGTAATGACTCAACTCGATTCAGTCATGGCAAAGGTCCGTGCAGAAAATCGCGCAGCACTTATTGCTTACATTCCAGCGGGTTTTCCTTCACAGCAAGGATGTGCCAAGGCGATTCAAGCACTTGCAGCAGCGGGTGTTGATGCGATTGAAATCGGTTTTCCTTATAGCGACCCAGTGATGGATGGTCCTGTAATTCAAGAGGCGGCGGACATTTCATTGAAAGGTGGAACAAACGCCGCAGATGTTTTCGCAGCACTTAAGGTTGCAACCGATACTGGTGTAGCTGCCGTTGTGATGACCTACTGGAATCCAATTGAACGGTATGGCGTAAATGAGTTTGCTCAATCCATCGCCGATAACGGGGGATCAGGTGTCATTACCCCAGATCTAACAATTGAAGAGTCAGATCGTTGGTTAGCGGCAACTAGCAAGGTAGGCATCAATCCAATTTATGTAGTTGCACCAAGTACTAATGATGCCCGCCTCGCTGCCGTAACCGCCAAGACTGGTGGCTTTGTGTATGCGGCAAGTTTGATGGGGGTAACTGGAACTCGCACCAGCGTCTCAACCGATGCCAGCAACCTGGTCTCACGCGTGCGCACAGTGACCGATCTTCCGATCTCAGTTGGTTTAGGTGTTTCAACACGCGAGCAGGCTAAATCCCTTGCTGCCTACGCCGATGGTGTCATCGTTGGTTCTGCATTTATCAAACTACTTCTTGCGGCAAAAACTGAACAAGAAGGGTTGGATGCGATCTCGCATTTAGCTAAGGAGCTTGCGCTAGGAGTTCGTGAGGGTCGATGAAGAGTTTCCTTGTAAAGAATCAACCATGGATCACACTCCTTGGCCGTTTATTGCTGGGCGGAGTTTTGCTTGTTGCTGGTGGATTAAAGGTCACCAAACCAACTGAATCTGCCAATGCAACCGCTGCTTACAAAATTTTGCCAACTGATTTAGCGCACCTCGTTGGATATGCATTGCCTTGGGTTGAAGTTGCAATCGGTTTGTTACTCATTCTTGGAATCATGGTCCGATACTCCGCAATCTTTAGCGGAATCATCATGGTTATCTTTATCGCAGCAATTGCCTCAGTGTGGGCTCGTGGCCTATTAATCGACTGTGGATGCTTCGGTGGAGGCGGCGAAATCGATCCATCTCTGAAGTCGCAGGTTCATCGCGCCTATTTCACAGAAATCATGCGGGATTTGGGCTTGGCGCTCACCGCGCTTTATCTATACCTTTTCCCATACGGAAAACTCAGTTTTGAAAAAGCAGCTCAACCAATCGAGGAGTAATAATGGCAAAGCAAGCGGCAAAGAGCACAGATAACACAACGCGCTGGATCGTTATTGGAATGGTCCTTCTTGTTGTAGTTACCGGAGTTGTTTTCTCACTCTTTAGTCAAAACAGCAAAGAGAGCGCATCCCTTGCAGGTTTGGATGGAACCACTCTAAAGCCAGCGATTACATCAACTATCGATACAGCAAATGGCTCACCAATCACATTTGATAATGGTGCGGTAACAGTGATTGATGTTTGGGAAGATCCTCAGTGCCCAATATGTAAGTTGTTTGAAGATGCAAATGGCGATTACATCGAATCTCTTATTCGTGAAAAGAAGGCAACTGTTCGCTATCACGTACTTTCCTTCCTTGGAGATGAATCAGTTCGAGCTGCAAACGCTTCATTCTGTGCAGCAGATGAAGGCCAGTACCTCGATTTCCACCACGCTTTGTACGCGGTTCAGTCACCACTCGAGAACTCAGGTTTCTGGAGCAATGAGACTCTGGTCAACATCGGAAAGAAGATTGGCATTACATCTCAATCCTTTGCAGATTGCGTAACTAAGGGTTCCAAGGTCGAGATCGTTAAGGCCAACTACGATTCAATGAGCAAGTTTGGTGTTCAGGGAACTCCTACAGTGTTCATCAATGGCAAGAAGTGGGAGCGCACTCAAAACGAGTTTTCTCTTGAAGAGTTCAAAGCCGCTGTTGAGGCTGCTTAAACTTTGAATCGCGCTTTTCCAACTCCAGCACAATCGGTGCTGGAGCTTGGTCCTTTAACAATTCACTATTACGCACTGTGCATTATTACCGGCATTGCAATAGCGATTTGGTTAGGTGGGAAACGCTTCCAGTACAAAACCGCACAAGGTCAATCTGTTGTTTCAGAGGTTGCAATAGTTGCAGTGCCATCTGGAATTATCGGTGGACGTATTTATCATGTGATCTCATCGCCTAACGCTTACTTTGGCAAAGGCGGCGAACCCATTGATGCATTTAAAATTTGGGAGGGCGGCTTAGGTATTTGGGGTGCCATATCGATCGGATTGTTAGGCGCATACCTTCGTTATAGATCACTTGCTCGCACTCTTGAACTTCCATCATTTGCAGTTTTCGCAGATGCACTAGCTCCTGGAATCTTATTTGCCCAAGCCATCGGAAGATTTGGTAATTGGTTTAACGGAGAACTCTTTGGAAAACCCCTGGATTCATGGTGGGCGGTAGAGATTCCGATGCGATATCGCCCCAATGGCTTCTCACAATTTGAATCATTTCATCCAACATTTTTATATGAAGCAATCTGGTGTTCACTGATTGCGGTCCTCATTATTAAATTTGGAAATCGATTGAAAGCCGGACAAAGCTTTGCGCTCTATGTCGCTACCTACTGTCTTGGACGTTTTTTCATTGAGTTAATTCGTATCGATACCGCCAACACGATCGCTGGTTTACGGGTCAATGTCTGGGTCAGCATGCTCGTAGGCGCAGGTGCTGTGCTGTATTTCGCTCGCGCCTCTAAAAAATCGGCATAACACTCAGGTAGGCTGGCCTCCATGAGTTTGGAAGAGGTCTACCAAAGAAATCTAGAACACCGCACCCATCGTGCAGGTTGGCTTCGTGCTGCGGTCCTTGGTGCAAATGATGGCCTCGTTTCTACGGCAGCTTTAATGATCGGTGTAGCAGCGGCAGGAAAACAGGATTTTCTGATTACCGCAGGCGTTGCTGGAATAACCGCAGGTGCAATGTCGATGGCGGTTGGTGAGTACATCTCAGTTCGTTCTCAAAATGATATTGAAGAGTCAGATCGCTTAATTGAAATCGCTCACCTTGCAGCAGATCCAGAGGCAGAGCTTCAAGAGCTTCAGCAGATTTACATTGAACGCGGCTTAACTCCAGCACTTGCTTTGCAGGTTGCACTTGAAATGCATCGCAAAGATCCGCTGGAAGCGCATCTTCGTGATGAACTTGGTCAACACCCCAACACAAAGGCACGACCAGTGCAGGCAGCGGTTGCATCTGCAATCTCCTTCACCTTGGGTGGTTTGATTCCATTTGCCGGCGCTTTTGCCCCAACCCTTGGAACCAAAGCGTGGAGCATCGTTGGCTTTACCCTCGGGGGATTAGTGCTTACCGGCGTTGTTTCAGCACGAACCGCAGGCTCAAAGCTGCTCTCTCCAACCTTGCGCGTACTCTTTGGTGGCACCCTGGGTATGGCGATCACCGCAGGAATTGGAAAGATAGCCAACATCTCAGGGCTCTAAGTAGCCCTCTTATTGCTACGATTTCGCCCTAAGCAGTGAGCATCACGGGCCAAGGATGTCCCTTTACATGTAAGGACAAATCCGTAGGAGCGCGCCCATGGCACTTGCATCCAATTATCCACAAGCACAGGGACTCTACGATCCTGCCGCCGAACATGATGCCTGCGGCGTTGCAATGGTTGCCACACTCAACAAGGTTGCGACACATCACATTGTTTCTCAAGCGCTCACCGCTTTACGCAATATGGAGCACCGCGGTGCATCAGGTGCTGAACCAGATAGCGGTGATGGTGCGGGAATTCTTATTCGTATTCCAGATGCATACTTTCAAGCGGTAGTTGATTTCAAACTTCCAGCGGCAGATGCGTATGCAACTGGTATTGCATTTATCGCTAAGGGTGCAGATGTAAAGGGCGAAATCGAAAAGTTAGCTGATGAAGAAGGTCTAGTTGTTCTAGGGTGGCGCGAAGTTCCGATTAACCCATCATCTCTTGGAAAGACCGCCTTGTCGGTTATGCCAGATTTCCACCAACTATTTATTGCAGGCAAAAAGGGCGAGACCGGAATTGCATTGGATCGACTAGCTTTTTGTTTGCGCAAGCGTGCTGAGCATGGATTGGATCTGTACTTCCCTTCTTTGTCATCTCAGACAATTGTGTACAAGGGAATGCTTACAACAGGTCAGCTCGAAGAGTTTTTCCCAGAGCTTTCAGATGAGCGAGTTGTTTCACCGCTTGCGCTGGTTCACTCACGTTTTTCTACAAATACCTTTCCTTCATGGCCACTTGCTCACCCTTACCGATTTATTGCACATAACGGCGAAATCAATACCGTTAAGGGAAATCGCAATTGGATGCGCGCTCGCGAATCCTTATTGCAAAGCGATGTAATTCCTGGAGATCTCAAGCGCTTATTCCCAATCGTTGAAATGTCAGGCTCTGACTCTGCTTCGTTTGATGAAGTACTGGAGCTTTTGTACTTGGGTGGACGTTCACTTCCGCACGCAGTGCTGATGATGATTCCTGAAGCGTGGGAGAACCATGCAACGATGCCGCAGAACCGTCGTGATTTTTACGCCTTCCATGCATCGATGATGGAGCCTTGGGATGGTCCTGCTTGTGTAACTTTCACAGATGGTCATCAAGTAGGCGCAGTACTTGATCGCAATGGTTTACGTCCATCTCGTTACTGGGTTACAAAGGATGGAATGGTTGTACTTGCATCTGAGGTTGGCGTTTTAGATATCCCAGCTGAAAATGTAGAACGTAAGGGTCGCTTACAACCTGGCAAGATGTTCTTAGTTGATATTGAACAAGGACGCATTATTGAAGATGGCGAAATTAAAGATGGTTTAGCAAATGCTGCTCCATATGGAGATTGGTTACATGCAGGCATCATCAAGTTAAGCGAACTTCCTGCACGCGAACACATTGTGTATCCGCACTCATCTGTTGTTCGTCGTCAACGCGCATTTGGTTACACCGAAGAAGATCTACGCATTTTGGTAACACCGATGGCAAAGAACGGTATGGAACCACTTGGTTCGATGGGAACAGATACTCCTATCGCCGCCCTTTCTGAAAAGCCACGTTTGATCTTTGATTACTTCTCACAACTATTTGCACAGGTTACTAATCCACCACTTGATGCGATCCGTGAAGAGTTAGTTACAAGTCTTGGAACTTCAATGGGACCTGAGCACAACCTGCTCGATCCCGGCCCAAGCAGCTGCCGGCAGATTTCATTAGCTTTCCCGGTTATTGATAATGATGAGCTTGCAAAGATCATTCACGTTAACGCAGATGGAGATCATCCAGGATTAAGTGCCTATGTAGTCCGCGGATTATTTAGCATCGCCGATGGGGGAGACTCATTACGCGAACGTCTCAATGAAATCAAAGCAGAAGTCTCGCAGGCGATTAATGATGGTGCTCGCATCATTGTTTTATCAGACCGCGATGGTGATGCAGAGAACGCACCGATTCCATCACTCCTTCTGACCTCTGCTGTTCACCACCATTTGATCCGCGAAAAGACACGAACAAAGGTTGGTTTAGTAGTCGAAGCCGGAGATGTTCGCGAGGTTCACCACGTTGCGCTTTTGATTGGTTATGGCGCAGCATGTGTTAATCCATACCTTGCAATGGAGTCAGCAGAGGATCTAGTACTCCAAGGTGTCATCACAGGAATCACACCTGAAAAGGCTGTTAAGAATTTAATTAAGAGCCTCGGTAAGGGCGTGCTAAAGGTGATGTCCAAGATGGGTATCAGCACCATCGCTTCATATACAGGCGCACAAGTTTTTGAAGCGATCGGTCTTTCTCAAGAGGTTGTCGACGAATACTTTGTTGGAACAACATCTCGTCTTGGTGGAGTTTCTCTTGATGTAATCGCACAAGAAACTATCGCCCGTCACCACATCGCTTATCCACCTGGGGGAGAAGTTCCAGGAACAAAGCGTCTTCCAATCGGTGGTGAGTACCAATGGCGTCGCGAAGGCGAGCCTCACCTATTTGATCCCGAGACTGTATTTACCTTGCAGCACTCAACACGCAATAAGCGTTACGACGTTTTCAAGCGCTACACAGATCGCGTTAACGAACAGAGCAAGCGCCTTATGACCTTGCGTGGTTTGTTCCAATTTAAAGATGGCGTAAACCCACCGATCTCAGTTGATGAAGTCGAACCAATCAGCGAGATTATTAAGCGATTCTCAACTGGTGCGATGTCATACGGATCTGTGTCAGCAGAGGTACACGAGACCTTAGCGATTGCAATGAACCGTATTGGTGGAAAATCCAATACTGGTGAGGGCGGAGAAGAGCCTGAGCGTTTTGTCACAATGGCAAATGGTGATTCAAAGCGTTCTGCAATTAAGCAGGTTGCATCTGGTCGATTTGGTGTAACAAGTAATTACTTGGTTAACAGCGATGACATTCAGATCAAGATTGCACAGGGAGCAAAGCCTGGTGAAGGTGGACAGCTACCTGGTAACAAGGTATATCCATGGATTGCAAAGGCACGTTACTCAACACCTGGTGTTGGTTTGATTTCGCCACCTCCACACCACGATATTTACTCAATTGAAGATCTTGCTCAATTGATTCATGATTTAAAGAATGCAAATAAGAATGCACGTGTTCACGTCAAACTTGTGGCAGAGGTCGGCGTTGGAACTGTTGCTGCAGGTGTTTCAAAGGCACATGCTGATGTTGTTTTGATCTCTGGCCACGATGGTGGAACAGGTGCATCACCGCTGACATCACTCAAGCATGCAGGTGCTCCATGGGAACTTGGTTTAGCTGAGACACAGCAAACATTGTTGCTCAATGGTTTACGTGATCGCATCGTCGTTCAGGCAGATGGTCAATTAAAGACTGGACGAGATGTTGTTATTGCAGCGCTACTTGGAGCAGAAGAGTATGGCTTTGCAACTGCACCACTTGTAGTTTCAGGTTGCATCATGATGCGTGTGTGCCACTTGGATACCTGTCCTGTTGGAGTTGCTACACAAAACCCAGAACTTCGTAAGAAGTTCAGCGGTAAGCCAGAGTTCGTAGAAACCTTCTTCGAGTACATCGCAGAAGAGGTTCGCGAAATCTTGGCCCAACTTGGTTTCCGTACTTTGCAAGAAGCGATCGGTCATGTCGAGTACCTAGATACTCGTAAGGCGGTTGATCACTGGAAGGCAGCTGGATTAAACCTTGAGCCTTTGTTGGTTCGCCCAGATGTTGATAGCGCATTGCACAACACCATCAAGCAGGATCATGGTTTAGCTGCGGCGCTGGATAACACCTTGATTGAACTTGCTCAACCTGCACTCACAAAGGGTGAAGCGGTAAAGATCGATCTACCTGTACGAAACGTTAACCGCACCGTTGGAACAATGTTAGGTGCAGAGGTCACACGAAAGTACGGCGCAGAAGGTTTACCTGCCGGAACAATTGATGTCACCTTGCATGGTTCGGCTGGTCAATCACTGGGTGCATTTATTCCTCGTGGTGTTGCAATCCGTCTATACGGAGACTCCAATGATTATGTTGGCAAGGGTATTTCAGGCGGACGAGTAGTTGTTCGTCCAGATGAAAAGGCAACCTTCACATCTCAAGAGAATGTGATCGCCGGAAATGTCATCGGTTACGGTGCAACAGCTGGCGAAATCTTTATTCGTGGTGTTGTCGGAGAACGTTTCTGTGTTCGTAACTCTGGTGCGCTAGCAATTGTTGAGGGTATTGGAGACCACGGTTGCGAGTACATGACCGGTGGAACAGTTGTTGTTCTTGGTCGAACAGGTCGCAATATCGCAGCAGGTATGTCTGGTGGACGTGCTTACGTTCTTGATTTAGATGCTGCAAATGTCAACGCAGATATGGTTGATGTGCTTGCAGTTCCTGATGATCAAAAGGATGTACTGAAGGATCACATCTCAAAGTACTTCGCCGAAACAGGGTCAGAGATTGCACAAGCGCTTCTGAAGGATTGGGATAAGGGCGTTGCTCGAATCTCATTAATCATGCCGCGTGATTATGCACGTGTACTTGCCGCGATGGAGCGTGCTGAACGTGAAGGTTTACCGGTTGATGCATTAGTGATGGAGGTTGCAGCAAATGGCTGATCCAAAGGGTTTTATGACAACGCCACGCGAAACTCCAAAGCGTCGACCAGTTGATGTTCGCATCAAGGATTGGCGTGAGGTGTATGAGCCACAGAGCTTTGAGCATCTGCAAAAGCAAGCTGGACGTTGCATGGATTGCGGTATTCCGTTTTGCCACAATGGTTGCCCACTCGGAAATTTAATTCCTGAATGGAATGATTTGATGTACCGCGGCGATAAAGATGAAGCCATCGATCGCCTGCATGCAACTAATAACTTTCCAGAGTTCACCGGTCGTCTATGTCCGGCTCCATGTGAAACCGCATGTGTTGTCGGCATTAACCGTGATGCGGTAACAATCAAGCAGATTGAACTTCGCACAATTGAAGAGGCCTTTGGCGCTGGAACGGTAAAGCCAATGGCACCAGATCGCCTTACCGGCAAGACAGTTGCTGTGATCGGTTCAGGTCCAGCAGGACTTGCTGCAGCACAACAATTAACGCGCGCAGGTCACACAGTTGCTGTGTACGAGCGTGCCGACAAGATCGGTGGATTACTTCGTTACGGAATTCCAGAGTTCAAAATGGAAAAGCACATCCTTGATCGCCGGTTAGAGCAGATGGAGAAAGAGGGAACACGTTTTCGCCCAGGTGTTGATGTTGGTACCGAATTAACTGGATCTGATCTTCGTAAAAAGTATGACGCGGTTGTTTTAGCTGTTGGTTCAACGCAATGGCGTGACCTTCCGATCAAGGGTCGCGAAAACAAGGGCATCTATCAGGCGATGGAGTTTTTGCCTTGGGGTAACAAGCAGGCGTTAGGTGAGGTTGAAACTCCACCAATTAATGTTGCTGGTAAGCATGTGGTCATTCTTGGTGGTGGAGATACCGGTGCGGATTGTTTAGGAACCTCGATCCGTCAAGGCGCTGCAAGTGTTACTCAACTTGAGATCATGCCTCGCCCAAGTGATGAGCGACCATCAACTCAGCCATGGCCGACGTATCCAATGATTTATCGTGTTTCAAGTGCACATGAGGAAAAGGACAACCGTCTCTTCTCTGTCAGCACTGAAGAGTTCTTAGGGGATGGCAATGGAAATCTACGCGCTATCAAGATTGTGGAAACAGAGTTTGTTAATGGAAAGTTTGAAAGAGTTCCTGGATCTGAAAAAGAGATTCCTTGTGACTTTGTTTTCATGGCGATGGGTTTTACTGGTCCAGAAAAATCATCATTGATTTCTCAGCTAGAGGTACAGCTCGATGATCGTGGAAATATCAAGCGTGATGAAAACTTCCAAACAACAGAGGAAGGAATCTTTGTTGCTGGCGATGCCGGACGCGGTCAATCATTGATCGTGTGGGCAATCGCTGAAGGACGTAGTGCAGCAGCAGCTGTTGATAGATATCTCACTGGGCGCACACAACTTCCTTCACCGATTGCGCCAACTGACCGCCCACTCATGGTTTAAGGTAGGCACATGCGTAGAGCGAAGATTGTGTGCACGATGGGTCCAGCGGTTGAATCTCCCGAAAAGGTGAAGGAGTTGATCGAAGCGGGCATGAATATGGCCCGTTTAAACCTTTCCCATGGTGGTTACGATGAACATCAAAACCGCCTCGACCGTGTTCGTGAGGCGGCAAAGGCGGCGGGACAACCAGTTGCAATTCTTGTCGATCTACAAGGTCCAAAGATTCGTTTAGCACGTTTTGCAAATGGTCCACATGAGTTAGAACGTGGCGACATTTTCACAATAACAGTGGATGAGGTTGAAGGTACTAAAGAGCGCGTTGGTACTACCTATAAAGGTTTACCGGGAGATTGCAAGCCAGGAGATCGCATTCTGATCGATGATGGCAAGGTAACTGTCGAAGTTGTTGAAGTAAAGGGCAATGATGTTGTAACTAAGGTTATTCAGCCAGGTGCGGTCAGCAACAACAAGGGAATTAACCTTCCTGGTGTTGCAGTGTCAGTTCCAGCGTTGTCTGAAAAAGATAAAGAGGATCTTCGTTGGGGACTTCGAGCTGGTGCTGATTTCATCGCACTCTCATTTGTTCGTAACGCTGCAGATATTAAGGATGTGCATGCGATCATGGATGAGGTTGGTTTCCGCATCCCGGTAATTGCAAAGATTGAAAAGCCACAAGCGGTAGAAAATCTTGAAGAAATCGTTGCTGCCTTTGATGGCATCATGGTTGCTCGTGGTGATCTTGGTGTAGAGCTTCCTATTGAGGAGGTTCCACTAGTTCAAAAGCGTTGTATTGAGTTAGCACGTGAAGCTGCAAAGCCTGTAATCGTTGCAACTCAGATGTTGGATTCAATGATTACTAACTCATCTCCAACACGTGCAGAAGCAACAGATTGTGCCAATGCGGTACTTGATGGTGCCGATGCGTTGATGTTGTCAGGTGAAACATCGGTAGGCGCCTTTGCAATTGAAGCTGTTAAGACAATGGCTCGCATCATTGCTCGTACCGAAGAAGGTGGCTTTGAGATGATCCGTGCATTACGAACAACTCCAAAGACAAAGGGTGGCGCAATTACTCGTGCAGCAGCTGAAGTAGGCGCAATTGTTGGTGCTAAGTACTTAGTTACCTTTACTCAATCAGGTGATTCAGCTCGCCGGATGGCACGTTTGCGTTCACCAATTCCTATCGTTGCCTTTACACCTGAAGTCGGTACATATAACCGTTTAGCGCTTTCATGGGGAGTAGAACCTGAAGTAACTCCAATGGTTAAGCACACCGATGAGATGGTGAAGCAGGCAGATACCTTATTAATTCAATCAGGTCGCGCACATGAAGGTGAAAATGTAGTGATCGTTGCCGGTTCACCTCCAGGAATTCCAGGCTCAACCAACGCTATGCGTGTTCACCGCGTAGGAGATGCTGTTGGTGGAGTTGTTCCCGCGTACCGCTAAGATTGCCCCACAGCAAGCCTCGGTACTCCAACGGTAGAGAGGGCAGTCTCAAACACTGCATAGTGTCGGTTCGAATCCGACTCGGGGCACTCATCTCAAGTTTTTTGGGGGATGAAATTCTGGGAGGGAAGGTTCGACAATGACAGTTCGAATTCTCGTCGCAGAAGATGAAACTCTAATCCGCATGGATCTTGTAGAGATGTTGCAAGGTGCCGGTTATGAAGTTGTTGCACAAGCAACCAATGGTCAAGAAGCAATGGAACTAGCAACTCTGCACAAGCCAGATCTTGCAATTCTTGATGTGAAGATGCCGGTCCTTGATGGAATTTCAGCTGCTGAAAAAATTATTGAAATCGCACCTGTATTGATGTTGACCGCCTACTCTCAAAAAGAGTTGGTAGATCGCGCACGTGATGCAGGTGTTATGGCCTATGTTGTTAAGCCATTTACTATTGGCGATTTAATGCCGGCGATTGAGATTGCCATCAGCCGCCATACTCAAATGAAATCACTGGCCGCAGAAGTCGCAGACCTGCATGATCGCCTAGAAACACGAAAGTTGATTGACCGTGCTAAAGGCTTACTGATGAAGGCCTTAAACCTGTCAGAGCCTGAAGCTTTTTCCTGGATTCAGCGGGCGGCCATGGATCGCCGATTGACAATGAAAGAGGTCGCAGAGGCGGTTATTAACCCCAACGCTGTTCCCGACAAGTAGTTCCCTGATACATCTCATTTATTGATACCGATATCTCATTTATAACGAAACTGAAACAATTCAAGCGTGGCCCCGCCTTGTCTTACGCTCACCCCAGCCATTACCCTTTCAGCCTCCCTGTCCCGGGACACAAGAACAGGAAAGGCACTACATATGAAGAAGAATCGCGTTCTCGCGGTTGTAGCTGCCGTAGCTATCGCAACATCATCATTCGTTGCATTCGCTCCGTCAGCATCAGCTGCTTGCTCAAGCAAGCTAAAGATTGCATACCAGGGTCCACTAACAGGTCCTGAAGCTGCACTAGGTATCAACGAGCTTAACGGTGTGAAGTTTGCACTAAAGCGTTTCCTAGCAGCAAACAAGTCAGCAAATGTTGACCCAGTTGTTTACGAAGTAGATGACCAGGGAGATCCAGCAGTTGCAGGTCCAATCGCTCCTAAGGTTGCAGCAGAAGAGTGCGTAGTTGCACTAGTCGGTCCTGCTTACTCAGGCGCATCAAAGGTTTCACTACCTGTGTACCTATCAGCTGGTCTACCAATCATCACACCATCAGCAACAAACCCAACACTTCCAGATTTCGGAAAGTCAATCTTCCACCGTGCGGTGTTGACAGATGATTACCAGGGTCCAGCACTTGCTCGCCTTGTAACATCACGTGTAAAGAACGCTAAGGTGTTCTTGGTTAACGATGCATCTGACTACGCAGTAGGTCTACAGAAGACTGTAGATATCACTCTTGCTGGTCGCGTTGTTGGTAAGGATGTAACACCAACAGGTACAACAGACTTCACTGCAACAATTGCAAAGATCAAGAAGTCAGGCGCTACTGCAGTGATCTACTCAGGTTACTTCTCACAAGCAGCGGTATTCGTAAAGCAGCTTCGTGACTCAGGTTCAAAGATTGTCTTCGCTTCAGGCGACGGTACTCTTGACAACCAGTTCATCAAGTTGGCTCGTAAGGCAGCAGAAGGTGTTCTACTTTCAGCTCCAGCGATCCCAATGGAGACAGCTTCTCCAAAGCTTGCTGCAGAGATGGTGAAGGCTGGTTGGACACCTGGTGTTTACACAACAGAGTCATACGACGCAGCTAACTTCTTCCTTGAGGCAATCAAGGCTGGAAACACAGATCGTGCTTCAATCAACAAGTACGTATCAACTAAGTCATCAAAGGGCCTTTCAAAGGTTCTAAAGTTTGATGCTCAGGGTGAAGTTTCTGGTGCAGATGTAAACGGCTTCGTAATCAAGAACGGAAAGATCGTTCTTCTAGGAGCTATCAAGGCGTAATTACCAAGCAATTGGTATCGCTTTAAATAAGTACGGTCAGAGTGGGTGGGGTTTCCCGCCCACTCTGACCCTTATAAAGTAAAGGTGAGAAATGGATTTTGCATTATTACGGGATGCATTCTGGGGTTTAACCTTTGATGGCATTGCACTCGGAGCGATTTACGCGCTCATCTCACTTGGATACACATTGGTGTATGGCGTATTACGTCTTATTAACTTTGCTCACTCCGAAGTGTTCATGATCGGAACATTTGCCGCTCTTGTAGCCGCTTCAGGAATTATGGGCGTAAAGGTAGAGGATGATCCTCGTACCGGTGGTTCAATGATCTTAACCCTCTTGGTGTGTTTGCTAGTTGCGATGTTGGCTTCTGCCATTACCGCTGTTCTTGTAGAGATTGTCGCTTACCGTCGACTACGTCAGAGAGGTGCAACTAAGCTTGCAACTTTGATTTCAGCGATCGGAGTATCAATCTCTCTAGTTGAGCTATTTAGAATTATTACAGACTCACTTCCACGCGAGTTTCCCCGCATTATGGAAAAGACATTTTTGTTCAGTTACGCAGGTGCAGACATTCGCAATGACAAGGTCATTGTAATTATCGCTGCAGGTTTAATGATGTTCGCTCTCGAGCGCTTTATTACTAAAACCCGTTTAGGTAAGGGTATCCGAGCAGTATCAATGGATGAAAACACCTCAACTTTGATGGGTGTGAACATCAACCGTGTTATTACAGTTACATTTTTTGCAGGCGGTATTATGGCAGGCGCAGCTGCTTTCTTCTACATCCTGGTCTACGAGAACACCTCATTTAAGGTGGGCTTCTTCCTCGGAATTAGCGCATTTACCGCGGCGGTTCTCGGTGGTATCGGAAATCTCAAGGGTGCACTCTTTGGTGGCTTTGCCCTTGGTTTGATGGAAACCTGGACGTCAGCTGTCTTTGGTACCGCATGGAAAGCGGTTATCTCATTCATTATCTTGGTACTGGTTCTTCTTATTAAGCCGACCGGCTTATTTGGAGAATCAATCCAGCAGGCGAGGGTCTAATGGCAAATCTAAAGTCTTCACTTAATTTGCGCGATAAAGGCGCTGAGTACTGGGAGCGTTCACCAAAGTGGCGCCGCGTTGCACTCTCAATCTTCTTTATCGCGATTTGCTACGCGCTGCCATTTCTTAACAACCCATTGATCAATACCCCTGGTTCAGATTTCCAATCAGTTCTCTTTTATCCAGTAGGCATGTATGTGCTGATGGCGATTGGTTTGAATATCGTTGTTGGTAAATCAGGTCTGCTAGACCTTGGTTACGTTGCCTTCTTTGCAATCGGTGCCTACACAATGGCAATTCTTGGAACAAAGACCGCGCTGAACTTCTGGGAGATTTTGCCTATTGGTGTAGGACTTGCGATGCTTTCTGGAGTACTTCTTGGAACACCAACACTTCGTCTTCGCGGTGACTACTTAGCGATTGTGACCTTGGGCTTTGGTGAGATCGTACGTATTTTCGCGGTCAACACCGATTCAATTGGTGGTTCTCGCGGTATCGCTGGTATTCCAACGCCTCCAGATTTTTTCAACGCGAAGTTTACAATTCTTGATCCAAAGCCTTACTACTGGTTATTGCTTACCTTCACCTTGCTAATTATTTGGATGGTTCGCCGTATGGCTGCGCGTCGTCCGGGCCGAGCTTGGGATGCGATTCGTCAAGATGATGATGTCGCTCAGTTGATGGGAATCAACACCCGCAAGTACAAGGTGTGGGCATTTGTTTTGGGAGCTGCAGTTGCTGGAGTCGGTGGCGTTGTTTACGCCTCACAGATTCTTTCTATCGTTCCAGATCAGTTCAATCTCAATATCTCCATCTTGATTCTTGCTTGTGTTGTTTTTGGTGGAATCGGAAATGTGTGGGGAGTAATTCTGGGAGCGGTTCTACTTGCTTTCACTCCAGAACGTATCCGTTTCTTAAGCCAGCCTCGTATCTTGGTATTTGGTATCGCACTTGTCGTAATGATGAACCTGCGCCCAGATGGAATCTTGCCTAAGAAGAAGCGTGAGCACTTTGACCCAGACTGGCACACAGTTGAAGAATCAGGCGAAGGGGAGATCAAATAATGAGCGAAAATGTTCTAGAGCTAAAGAACATCACCATGAAGTTTGGTGGCGTTACTGCGCTCAATGAGGTCAACCTAGTTGTTAAGAAGGGCGAAATTCTTGCGCTCATCGGACCTAATGGTGCTGGTAAGACAACTGTTTTCAATGTGATCACAGGTGTGTACAAGCCAACTTCTGGTGATGTAGTTTTCCAAGGTGAATCAATCGTTGGAATCAAGCGATTCAAGATCACAAAGTTGGGAATCGCTCGTACATTTCAAAATATTCGACTATTCGGTGAATCGACCGCACTTGAGAATGTAGTAACAGGTGCCGATGTTCACTCAAAGAGTGGTGTTGTTGGAGCTATCTTTGGAACTCCTCGTTCACGTCGTGAAGAAAAAGCAAACCTTGCACGCGCTCTTGAACTTCTTGATTTTATGGGAATCAAGAAGCGTGCAGGTCAATTAGGTAAGAACCTCCCTTACGGAGATCAGCGCCGTCTCGAGATCGCACGCGCACTTGCAACCAATCCAAAGTTGTTGCTTCTTGACGAACCAGCTGCAGGATTTAACCCTGCCGAAAAGGTTGCCCTTGCTGAAACAATCAAAAAGATTCGCGATGCCGGTTACACAGTTTTGCTCATCGAACATGATATGTCCCTCATTATGGGAGTCTCAGATCGCGTTGCGGTTCTAGATTTCGGTACCAAGATTGCTGATGGAACAACTACTGAAGTTCAAAATGATCCACGCGTTATCGAAGCGTATTTAGGAGCCCCAGCAGATGCGTCTTGAAATTAAGGACCTACGTGTCCACTACGGAAAGATTGAAGCGATCAAGGGCGTCTCTGTCGTTGTTAATGAGGGGGAGATCGTCACACTTATTGGTGCCAATGGTGCCGGTAAGACAACGATGCTCAAAACTATCTCTGGTCTTCGTCCGGTAACTAGCGGTCAGATTCTTTTCAATGGTGAAGATATTTCCAAGATGCCAGCTTTCAAGCGCGCAGATCTTGGTTTGTCACAAGCCCCTGAAGGTCGCGGAATCTTTGTTGGTATGACGGTATTGGAAAACCTCGAAATGGGTAAGTACAACCGTAAAGATCGCAAGAAGGAGATGGCTGAGGATCTAGAGAAGGTTTATCACCTTTTTCCCCGCCTTAAGGAGCGCGCTTTTCAAGCTGGTGGAACTTTGTCAGGTGGAGAGCAGCAGATGCTTGCTATCGGCCGTGCATTGATGTCACGTCCAAAGGTTTTGCTTCTTGATGAGCCTTCTATGGGTCTTGCACCGTTAATGATTCAGAATATCTTTAACATCATCACCGAGATCAACAAGACCGGTGTAACAATTCTTCTCGTCGAGCAAAATGCACAGCAAGCGTTACAACGCGCACACCGTGCATATGTTCTTGAGGTTGGAAATGTTGTGAAGGAAGCTAAGGCTTCAGATCTACTTAATGATCCAGCTGTTCGTGCGGCATACCTGGGAACAGGTGCCCACTAACCGCGTTCACTTAAAATCATGCAGGTGATACGGGCAGTGCAGGTGCGCTGTCCGTTTTCATTTGTAATGACAATATCCCAGCAACACAAAGTTTTGCCGATCGAAACCGCGGTAGCTACACCAGTAACAACACCTGTTGCCGTTGCCTTGTGATGGGTTGCGTTGATATCAATACCAACAATCTTTCGACCTGCCCCGGCGTTGAGTTGAGTTCCAATAGAGCCAAGGCTTTCAGCTAGAACAACATTTGCTCCGCCATGGAGGATTCCCATCGGTTGAGTATTTCCCTCTACCGGCATCGTTCCAACAAGTCTTGTCAGTGAAGCCTCTGTGATTTGGATACCCATCTTTTTATCGAGGGCTCCGCTTCCACGCTCTTTAATAATTGAGAGATAATCCGGTTCAGTCATGCGGAGAGTCTAACTGGCACTCTACGATGCTTCCATGACCAAACGCCTATTACTTATCGATGGGCACTCAATGGCGTATCGAGCCTTTTTCGCGCTACCCGCTGACAACTTCACAACCGCACAGGGCCAACACACCAACGCCATTTATGGCTTTGCGACCATGTTGTTGTCCTTGCTCAGCAGCGAAAAACCTACCCACGTTGCTGTTGCATTTGATGTTTCACGAAAGACCTTTAGATCTGAGATCTTCCCGGAGTACAAAGCTAATCGCGCAAAAACCCCCGATGAGTTTCGTTCTCAGATGTCCTTTTTACATGAGCTAGTTACCGCGTTTGGAATCTCAACCTTTGAGGTTGAAGGTTTTGAGGCTGATGACATCATTGCAACGATCGCAAAGCAGGCAGAGCGAGAAGGTGCAGAGGTTCTTATCTGTACCGGCGATCGTGATTCATTCCAGTTAGTTAATGACAAGACAACGGTGCTCTATCCAAAGCGTGGTGTCAGTGATCTTGCACGAATGACTCCAGCTGCGGTTCAGGAAAAGTATGGAATGTCTCCTGAGCAGTATCCAGATTTTGCAGCGTTACGTGGAGATCCCAGCGACAACCTGCCATCTGTTCCTGGTGTTGGAGAAAAGACAGCGGCTAAATGGGTTGTTGAGTATGGATCCCTCCATGAATTAATCGCAAACATCGACAAGCTTGGTGGAAAAGTCGGTCAATCATTAAGGGATTCAATTAATGATGTGATTCGAAACCGTGAGTTGACTCAGTTAGTTGCCAATGTTCCTCTTGAACTCAGTATCGAAGCTCTTGCCTGGAGCGGTGTTGATGAGAACAACACCAATCCGCTCTTTGAAAAATTAGAGTTCAAAACCCTTAAAGATCGCATGAAACCAATTCTGCTCAAATCATCCTCGAAAAGTTCTGAGCCAGCGCTCGAATTATTTGCAACAGAAATTGCTGAGGGGGTTCTAACGCCTGAAGAAGCCTCAGCAAAGATTGAAAAGCACTCAGGTGATATCGCAATCGCATATCAAATAGTTGATGAAAAACTTCATCGCTATGCGATCGCCCTAACTCCCGAGGATGTCTTTCTTGTTCACTCTGCACACATGGGGGATTGGGCCACAAATGCGGCGGTGCCAAAGATCGCCCATGATGGCAAAACCCTTGCACGAATCAATGGATTAACTGGAATCACCTTCGATACCTCACTTGCTGCTTACTTGCTAAATCCCGGAGTTCGCACACAGGAGCTCAAAGATATTCAGGAGCGCTGGGGAGATGGTTCAGCAATTAATCACAGTTCTCCAGAGCAAGAGCTTCTCTCATCAGCGCGAGCGATGTTGGGGTTGAAACAGCCACTAACTCGCGAGTTAAAAGAGAGAAATCTGTGGGAGTTATTTACAACCATGGAGCTACCCGTGGCAGCACTTCTTGCTCGTATGGAGTCCATCGGTATCGCGGTGAATAAAAAGGAGCTGGAGAATTTAGCTGCATTTTTTGAGGGTGAAGTGACACGAGAAACAAAGGCTGCCCATGATGCCGTTGGGCATGAGTTTAATGTGGCTTCACCAAAACAGTTGCAGGTAGTTCTCTTTGATGAGCTCAAGCTTCCTAAGACAAAGAAGATTAAAACCGGGTACACAACAGATGCTGAAAGTCTGGATTGGTTGCATCAAAAGAGTGGGCACCCAGTGCTTACCTCCTTACTTCGAATTCGTGAAACTAAAAAGCTAGGTACAACTGTTGAAGGATTGATTGCAGAGATCGCTAAGGATGGTCGCATTCATACCCATTTCCAGCAAACAGTTGCTGCAACGGGTCGGCTTTCATCTACCGGTCCGAATCTGCAAAATATTCCAGTACGCACCGAAGAGGGTCGCAAGATTCGCAACTGCTTTACCGTTGGAAAAGGTTATGTGGCTTTACTTACCGCTGATTACAGCCAAATCGAAATGCGCATTATGGCTCACTTGTCCAATGATGAGAAGTTGTTAGCAGCCTTTGCATCTGGCGAGGATCTGCACGCAACCGTTGCTGGTTTAGTGTTTGGAGTTAAACCTTCTGAGGTTGACCCCGAGATGCGTCGCCAAATGAAGGCGATGTCATATGGTCTTGCCTACGGCTTGTCATCCTATGGATTAGCGGCGCAATTAGATATTTCACCACCTGCGGCGCAACAGTTGATGGATACTTACTTTGAACGTTTTGGCGGAATTCGCGACTATCTAAAAACCGTTGTTGAGGATGCGCGCAAAGTGGGTTACACCGAAACAATTATGGGCCGCAGACGCTACCTGCCAGATTTAATGCATGACAATCGTCAACGTCGAGAGGTCGCAGAGCGTATGGCGCTGAACGCACCAATCCAGGGATCTGCAGCAGACATCATCAAGGTTGCGATGCTTAATGTTCAAAGCGGAATTGAAAAGGAGAAGTTGAAATCTCGCTTACTTCTGCAGATTCACGATGAGTTAATTCTCGAAGTAGTTGCCGGTGAAGAGGAGAAAATTAACGAAGTTGTAAGGCGTGAAATGGGCTCTGCTTATCCATTAAAGGCGCCATTAGATGTTAATGCTGGTCTTGGCCTTACCTGGCATGAAGCGGCGCATTAACTACTTTGATTCGTTAGAAATATCCTTCATGGCCTGAAGATCTTCTTCCTCTGTCGGCACATCATTTGCCGCGCTTAAACGCGCACGACCGATCGACAAGATGATTAATCCAATAAAGATCATGGTGGGTAGCATCGCAAGACCGAAACGTGGCGAGAAGCTTTCAGAAACTACGCCACCAACTGCGGCACCAAGAGCCATGAAGGAGCCTTCAACGCTCCAGATCCAACCAAGAGATGCGGTTTGTGAACCCTTAGGTCGAACAGCTTCGAGAACTTCAAAGTAAAAGACCTGAACTGCGCCACCTAAGAAACCGATGCATGCACCGATTAACGCCATGCTCCAATCGGGATATGTAAATGCAACTGGCACGCAAGCGATGAGCCACAATAGGTATGCCCGTCGCAGCGCTGACAAAGGCGCTAATTTCTTTGAGACTAAGCCACCAAGCAAGCCACCAATAACTGTGGCAGCGCCAAAAGCGGCAAAGATCCAAGCAACACGATGTTGTACGCCTTCTTGTGTAGCAAATGCGGGAACTGCAACATCAAAGACACCCCAGCCAAAACCAATAAAGCAACCCTCAAACATCAGAAGTTGAATTGCACGATCTCGCCACAATCGTTGCTGACCCTTTTGTTTCTTCTCCGGAATCCAATCGCGCGAAGCAGGTGTTAAGGACAGAGCGATGCCACCGATTAACATCAAGGTTGCAATTGTTCCTAAACCAAATCCTGGACGTGAAGAAAGCATGAGCGCGGTAATAACAACTGGTCCGATGACAGAGGTAGTACTCATCATTGAAGAGTCAAATGCGTATGCGGTTCGCAGATATGAATCCGGAACAATGTCCTTCCATAAAGGACGAACTGACAAGTTAATAGGGGGAGCGGTGATTCCCAGAACAAATGCGGTAATCAAAATAGATTGACGTGTTTCCATGGTGTTGAGCAAAAAAATTAGCCCCGCATACATCGGCACCAAGATGCGAATCGGCCACTTCTGACCAAAACGATCCATGACAGAGCCACGAATTCCAGCGGTCAAAGATCCAGCAAGTGAGTTCAAACCAATTGCAAAACCTGCGATCGCGATGGAGCCCGTTTCCTGCTCAGCCTTGAAGAAAATGCCAAGGCCAATCATCGAATACGCCAAACGAGCCGGAAATGCGCTCAATCCCAGGCGAATGACTTGAGGAAAGGCGAGCAGCTCTCTGTATCTCTTCATAAGGTATTTCATTCTATCGATTACGCTCAAAAAAATGAGCGGATTTGCCCTTACGAGCGTGCAAACCGTACCCTTGCCCTTCAGCCGCGAAAGCGGGAACTACTACTTTCTATCCCTACGGAGCACAATTGTCTACACCACAAATTGCAGTAAATGACATCGGATCAGCTGAAGATTTTCTAGCAGCAATCGAAGGCACAATCAGAAACTTTAATGACGGCGACCTAGTTTCAGGTGCAGTTGTTCAAGTTGGACGCGACGAAGTTCTTGTCGACATCGGTTACAAGACAGAGGGTGTTATTCCTTCTCGCGAGCTTTCAATTCGCCACGATGCAGATCCAAACTCAATCGTTAAGGTCGGTGAGATTATTGAAGCTCTCGTTCTCCAAAAAGAGGACAAGGAGGGTCGCCTGATTCTTTCTAAGAAGCGCGCACAGTACGAGCGTGCATGGGGAGACATCGAAGGCAAGAAGGAGCGCGACGAGGTTGTCGTCGGAACTGTTATTGAAGTTGTTAAGGGTGGTCTTATCGTGGACATCGGTCTACGTGGATTCCTTCCAGCATCTCTTGTTGAGATGCGCCGCGTACGCGATCTGACTCCATACATTGGCAAGCAGGTAGAAGCACGCATTATCGAGCTCGATAAGAATCGCAACAACGTTGTTCTTTCACGTCGTGCATTCCTCGAGCAGACACAATCAGAGTCACGAACAACATTCCTTAATCAGCTTCAAAAGGGCCAGGTTCGCACAGGTGTTGTTTCATCAATCGTTAACTTCGGTGCATTCGTTGACCTTGGTGGCGTAGATGGTTTGGTTCACGTTTCAGAGCTTTCATGGAAGCACATCGATCACCCAGGTGAAGTTGTTGAAGTTGGCGACGAGGTAACTGTTGAAGTTCTCGAAGTTGATTTCGAGCGCGAGCGTGTTTCACTATCACTTAAGGCAACACAAGAAGATCCATGGCAGGCATTTGCTCGCACCCACACAATCAATCAGGTTGTTCCAGGTGTTGTAACAAAGCTTGTTCCATTCGGAGCCTTCATTCGTGTTCACGAAGGAATTGAAGGACTTGTTCACATCTCAGAGTTGGCAGAACGCCACGTTGAGATCCCAGAGCAGGTTGTTCAGGTTGATGATGAGCTATTTGTAAAGATCATCGATATCGACCTAGAGCGTCGTCGTATCTCTCTTTCATTGAAGCAGGCTAATGAAGGTACAGAGATTGAGATCGAAGCATTTGATCCAACTCAGTACGGAATGGCTGCTCGTTACGATGCAGAAGGAAACTTCATTTACCCTGAAGGTTTCGATGCAGACTCACAAGAGTGGAAGCCAGGATATGAAACTCAACGCGAAGAGTGGGAGAAGCAGTACGCCCTAGCTCAAGAGCGTTTCATGGCACACAAGAAGCAGAAGGCAGAGGCCAAGGCCGCTGACGCTGCTGCAACTCCTGAAGAGGAAGCAGTTTCTGCAGAGTAGAAATATTTGTGTAAAGAAGGCCTCGCGTAACTGCGGGGCCTTCTTTCATTTAACCTCTATTCTTTCTCTATGCGAGTTATCGGATTAACCGGTGGAATTGGTTGCGGTAAGTCTTTAGCGGCTCAGTACTTTGCCGAGCTTGGTGCATTGGTAATTGATGCAGACCAACTTGCTCGAGCTGCGATTGAAAGAGGCTCTGAAGGCTTTGATGAGGTGGTCAGCTTTTTTGGAGATTCAGTACTTAACAATGGCGATATTGATCGCCGAGCATTAGGCGAAATAATCTTCAATGATCCAGAGGCTAAGAAAAAACTTGAAAGTATTATTCATCCCTTTGTCCGACGTGAATTTGAAGAAGCGGTTGCATCGCTTAAGTCCGATGAGACCCTTGTTTATGAAATACCTTTACTTGTCGAAACAGGTGGTCAAGATCGTTTCGATGTTGTAGTAACGGTCGAATCATCCTTAGAGAACAGAATCGCTCGGCTTCGTCAGCGTGGAATGCATATCTCAGAAATCGAAGGTCGCATCGCCACTCAAGCAACGCGAGAGCAGCGCATCGAGGTCGCCGACTTCCTGATTGAAAATGATGGCAGCGAGGATGAACTCCTGCGCCAAGTGGAAAACATTTGGGATAGCCTTCACGATAATTAATAAGTAGGCTTACCAAATGCGCCCAATATCTGATCTACAACGCAGAGTTGAGCCCTTTCAAGTTATTAGCGATTACGTACCTGCAGGTGACCAGCCCGCTGCCATCGCTGAAATCACAAAACGAATCAATGCAGGGGAGCGGGATGTCGTTCTCTTGGGTGCGACAGGTACCGGTAAATCTGCAACCACAGCTTGGTTGATTGAACAGTTACAAAGACCAACCCTTGTTTTAGCACCCAACAAGACATTGGCGGCACAGCTCGCCAATGAGTTCCGTGAATTACTACCTAACAACGCGGTTGAATACTTTGTCTCGTATTACGACTACTACCAACCTGAAGCGTATGTTCCTCAAACAGATACCTTTATCGAGAAGGACTCCAGCGTTAATGAAGAGGTTGAACGACTTCGCCACTCAGCGACTAACTCATTGCTCACCCGCCGAGATGTGATCGTTGTTGCAACTGTTTCCTGTATCTATGGATTGGGTACCCCGCAGGAGTATGTAGATCGGATGGTTCGCTTACGAGTGGGCGATGAGGTTGAGCGCAACGCGCTATTGCGTCGCTTTGTAGATGTTCAGTACAAACGTAATGACATGGCCTTTGAACGCGGGACCTTTAGGGTGCGCGGAGACACTATTGAAATCATTCCAATGTATGAAGAGCTTGCAATTCGTATTGAAATGTTTGGCGATGAGATCGAGAAGATCTCAACTCTGCATCCATTGACTGGTGAAATTATTAGAGATGAAGAGGAGATCTTTGTCTTTCCGGCGACACATTATGCGGCCGGTCCTGAAACGATGAAGCGAGCCATTGGTGATATCCAAGATGAACTACAAGTTCAGCTCAATCTCTTTGAGAAGCAAGGGAAGTTACTAGAGGCCCAGCGCCTGCGCATGAGAACAACCTTTGATATTGAGATGATGGAGCAGATCGGTTTCTGCAGTGGAATTGAAAACTACTCTCGACATTTAGATGATCGACCAGCTGGTTCTGCGCCACACTGTCTCTTGGATTACTTCCCTGAAGATTTTCTCCTTGTTATCGATGAGAGCCATGTGACAGTTCCGCAGTTAGGGGCGATGTTTGAAGGAGATGCTTCACGTAAGCGAACCCTTGTAGAGCATGGATTCCGCCTGCCTAGCGCTTTAGATAATCGTCCACTGAAGTTCCCAGAGTTTGTAGAGCGCACAGGTCAAACTATTTATCTATCAGCTACTCCAGGTAAGTATGAGATGGCCAAAGTAGATGGCGATGTTGTTGAACAAGTAATTCGCCCAACTGGTTTGGTGGATCCACAGATTGTGATCAAACCAATTAAGGGACAGATCGATGACCTGCTGCATGAGATCACGATTCGTGCTGAAAGAAATGAACGTGTTCTAGTAACAACTTTGACCAAGAAGATGTCAGAAGACCTAACAGATTATCTTCAGGAAAAAGGCGTCAACGTTCGCTACCTGCACTCAGAGGTAGATACTTTGCGCAGAGTGGAATTACTTCGCGAACTCCGAACTGGTGATTATGATGTTTTGATCGGAATCAACTTGTTACGTGAAGGTTTAGATTTACCCGAAGTTTCTTTGGTAGCGATTTTGGATGCTGATAAAGAGGGCTTCCTCCGCTCATCGACATCATTAATTCAAACTATCGGTCGTGCCGCCCGTAACGTCTCGGGAGAGGTGCACATGTACGCCGACAGAATTACAGATTCCATGGCTAAGGCGATCGATGAAACCAATCGACGTAGAGCCAAGCAGGTGGCCTATAACCTAGAACGTGGTGTAGACCCGCAACCGCTGCGCAAGAAGATCGCAGACATTACCGACTTGATTGCACGTGAAAGCGAAGACACCGAAGAACTGTTGTCGCATGAGAAGGGTGGAGCGAAGAAGGTTGGCGCTTCGGCTGGAATTTACGATAAATCCTCGCTCTCTTTGCCGCGCAAGGATCTAATCGCATTGATAGGCTCGCTCACCGAACAGATGCGAAATGCAGCATCTGAACTTCAATTTGAGGTCGCAGCGCGATTACGCGATGAGATCAAGATTTTGAAGAAAGAGCTACGAATGATGGAAGAGGCCGGGGTTTGAGCATCGATAAGTTAGTTGTGCGCGGAGCTCGCGAGCACAACCTCAAAAATGTCTCCATCGAACTGCCCCGAGACTCCCTAGTTGTATTCACCGGCCTTTCCGGCTCAGGAAAATCCTCGCTAGCTTTCGACACCATCTTTGCTGAGGGTCAACGTCGATATGTTGAATCCTTATCTGCTTATGCACGCCAATTTTTGGGCCAGATGGATAAGCCTGATGTGGATTTCATCGAGGGTTTATCACCTGCAGTTTCGATCGATCAGAAATCTACCAATCGAAATCCACGTTCGACGGTAGGAACTATCACCGAGGTGTACGACTATCTACGTCTGCTCTTTGCACGTGCCGGAACCCCGCACTGTCCTAAGTGCAACAAGGTTGTTACCCGCCAATCACCACAACAGATCGTTGATCAAATCCTTGAACTACCAGCAACAACTAAGTTTCAAGTTTTGGCACCGGTGGTTAGGGCACGCAAAGGAGAGTTTGTTGAACTCTTCAGCGATCTCATTACCCAGGGATACTCACGTGCTCGCATCGATGGAGAGGTTGTTCAACTTTCTGATGCACCGAAGTTGAAGAAACAAGAAAAGCACACCATCGAAGTTGTTATTGATCGTTTAACCGCGAAAGCTGAGAGCAAGACTCGGTTAACAGATTCTATTGAGACTGCGCTCCGTCTTTCTTCAGGAATTGTTGTTTTAGATTTTGTCGATGCAAAAGGTGAAGACAAGGAGCGCACCTATAGCGAACACTTAGCCTGTCATGATTGTGAGCTCTCATTTGAGGAGTTAGAGCCTCGTTCCTTCTCATTCAACTCACCATTTGGCGCATGTGCGGAGTGTTCTGGAATTGGAACTAAGAAAGAGGTTGATCTTGATCTCATCATTCCTGATGATTCAATCTCGATTAATGAAGGTGCGATCGCGCCATGGTCTGGTGGGCAATCTTCAGATTACTTCCTGCGTTTGTTAGAAGCATTAGCTAAGGATCTTCCTTTCTCTTTAGATACGCCATGGAAAAAGATCTCGGTCAAAGCTCGTGAAGCGATCCTGAATGGCTATGAGTATGAGATCAAGATGAAGTACAAAGGTCGATATGGGGCTCGTAATTACACAACTGGTTTTGAAGGTGTTATTCCCTTTATTCATCGCAGACATGAAGAGACAGATAGTGATTACAGCCGTGATAAGTACGAGGCGTACATGCGTGAGATCGCATGCGAAAGTTGTAATGGTGCCCGCCTCAAGCCTGAAGTTCTTGCGGTAACAATCGGGAACAAGAACATCTCTGAGATTTGTGAGCTCTCTATTGCAGATTGTGCGACCTTCTTAAAGCAGATCAAGCTGAACAAGCGTGAGGCACAGATCGCTGAGCGTGTCATGAAAGAGGTAAACGCACGTCTTGGCTTCCTGCTCGATGTCGGACTTGATTACCTTTCTCTTGCTCGCCCAGCTGGATCTTTGTCTGGTGGAGAAGCACAGCGCATTCGTCTTGCAACCCAGATTGGTAGCGGGTTAGTAGGTGTGCTGTATGTTTTGGATGAGCCATCAATTGGTTTGCATCAACGTGATAACAAGCGCTTAATTGAAACTCTCACGCGTTTACGTAACCTTGGTAATACCTTGATCGTTGTTGAGCATGATGAAGAGACCATTCGTACCGCTGACTGGATCGTGGATATCGGTCCAGGTGCTGGCGAACATGGTGGAAAGGTTGTTGTCTCAGGCAGTTACGAGGAATTGATTGCATCCAAAGAGTCGATCACTGGTGCTTATTTATCGGGACGTAAATCAATTGAGATTCCAAAGAAGCGCCGAGCTATTGATCCAAAGAGAAAACTTGTAGTTAAGGGTGCAAAGGAAAATAACCTAAAGGACATTGAAGTTGAGGTTCCACTAGGTGTCTTTGTATCTGTAACTGGTGTCTCGGGCTCTGGAAAATCAACCCTTGTAAATGACATTCTCTACACAACATTAGCCAACAGGTTAAATGGTTCCCGTTTGGTACCAGGTCGTCACAGAACAGTTACAGGCATAGAGCATCTGGATAAAGTTGTGCATGTTGATCAATCACCGATCGGTAGAACACCTCGATCAAATCCTGCTACATATACAGGTGTCTTTGACAAGATTCGTGCACTCTTTGCCGAAACCAGCGAGGCGAAGATTCGTGGTTACCAGCAGGGTCGTTTCTCCTTCAATGTGAAGGGTGGACGGTGCGAGAACTGTTCTGGCGATGGAACGATCACCATCGAAATGAACTTCCTGCCAGATGTTTACGTTCCTTGCGAGGTTTGTCATGGCGCTCGTTACAACCGAGAAACGCTAGAGGTTCACTACAAGGGCAAGACCATTGCTGAAGTATTGAATATGCCAATCGAAGAGGCGCATGGCTTCTTTGAATCAGTCCCTGCGATCGCCCGCTACTTAAAGACCTTAAATGATGTGGGGTTGGGCTATGTACGCCTTGGACAATCAGCTCCCACCTTGTCAGGTGGCGAAGCTCAACGTGTAAAACTTGCAACTGAGCTACAGCGTCGTTCAACTGGTCGCACCATTTATGTTTTAGATGAGCCAACAACCGGTCTGCACTTTGAAGATGTCAATAAGTTGTTAACTGTTCTTAACCGTTTGGTGGATACAGGAAACACAGTCGTTGTGATTGAGCACAATCTTGATGTGATCAAATGTTCTGACTGGGTTATCGACATGGGACCTGAAGGTGGTTTCCGTGGGGGATTAGTTGTTGCGGAAGGAACGCCCGAGACGGTTGCTGCGGTGAAGGAGAGTTACACCGGTCAGTTCTTGGGTGAGATCTTGAAATCAAATAGAAAAGCCCCAGCGAAAAAGTAGTCTCATGGCAGATCCTCAAAGTTATCGGCCGACCAATATTCCGGAACATCCTGGGGTTTACCGTTTTTACAACAAGCAAGACAAGGTGATTTACGTTGGCAAGGCGAAGAATCTTAAAAATCGTTTGAGTAATTACTTTCAAGCAAACCTTGCAACTAAGACTCATCGCATGGTCCATGAAGCGGTTCGTGTTGATTGGACGATTGTCAGCACCGAGCTGGAAGCACTTGCCCTGGAGTTTAGTTGGATTAAGCAGTATCAACCCAAGTACAACGTGCAGTTCAAGGATGACAAGTCCTATCCGTATTTAGCACTGTCGCTTAATGATGAGTATCCGATGATCTTCATTACACGAAAAGATAAGCGTCCGGGTCTGAAGTACTTTGGTCCCTACACAAATGCTTGGGCACTTCGAAACACCTTTGAGGTATTGCTCAAGGTTTTCCCTGTCAGATCATGTTCCTCGGCAAACTTCACACGCGCCCAACGTAGTAAGCGTCAATGCTTGCTAGGAGATATCGGTAAGTGTGCCGCTCCTTGTGTTGATTGGATCTCGAAAGAGAATCATAAGAAGTTAGCTGAACGGTTAAATGAGTTTATGGAGTCAGGGATGGAGAACATCCTGCCTAAACTGCATGAAGAGATGAATACAGCCGCTGCTAATGAGGAGTTTGAGCGTGCCGCACGTTTGAGAGATCAGATTGAATCCTTTGAGAAAGCTCAGAAATCTACTGAAGGAAACTTCTCCGATGATCTTGATGGAGATTTCATCTCCATTTACCACGATGGTTTTCATGCAGCCGGCTCTATCTTTTCAATGCAGCGCGGTTCGGTGAAGGGTTCACGTTCTTGGATTGTGGATCAAGAGATGGTGCTCGAAGGTCAGGATGAGTTAACGGCGCTGTTGTACTCAATCTACGGAACAGGTGCGATTGCTGTCCCACGCAATATTTATATCAACGCAGATCCCGCAGACAAGGATCAGTTAGAGCAATGGTTGGGCGGTATTGGTTCTACAAAGGTTGAAATCAAAGTTCCTCAACGTGGTGAAAAAGTCGAGCTGTTAGATACTGTCAAACGAAATGCTCAGTACTCACTGATTCAATACCTGAGCAAACGAGCAACAGATGCAGCGGTGAGCGGTAAGGCGCTAACTGAGATTGAGGAGCACCTCAACCTTGGTCGGACTCCGCTTCGCATCGAATGCTTTGATATCTCCAATATCTCGGGAACATCGGTTGTTGCATCGATGGTTGTCTTTGAGGATGGAATGATTAAGAAGAGCGAGTACCGTCGGTTTATCATCGATACCAGCGAGGGCTTTGATGACACCCGCGCGATGCACCAGGTAATCACACGACGCTTAAAACGTTTGCTCGATGATCGTAAAGAGAATGAAGCAGAGGTCGCAGAGCTTGGCGGCAAGCCAAGTAAGTTCGCCTACCCACCACAACTCATTGTTGTAGATGGAGGGCAACCTCAGGTAAATGCCGCTCAACGCGCACTGGATGAGCTGGGAATTACAGATATTGCTTTGTGCGGTCTAGCTAAACGTTTGGAAGAGGTATGGATACCTGGCTCCAAAGATCCATTGATTCTTCCTCGAAGTAGCGAAGGTTTGTATCTGCTCCAACGAATTCGAGATGAGGCACACCGTTTTGCGATTACCTTCCATCGATCACGTCGATCAAAGGTCATGCTGGAGTCAATTTTGGATGAGATTCCACAACTTGGGGCTGCGCGCAGGGCATCGCTATTGGAGCGATTTGGTTCAGTTGCAGCTATTCGTAAAGCTAGCGTTGAGGAGATCGCGGCAACTCCGGGTATTGGCTCAAAGATCGCTTCTATTATTGAGTCACATTTATCTTCAATTGCAACGCAAGCGATCAATACTGAAACCGGCGAAATAATGGAGAGCAAGTAATGGGTAGCGAGTTTTTTGAGCTTTCAGCAGAAGAGCAACAGAAATCATTAACCGCATTCGCCTCTGAACTTCTGAAAAGTTATGGCATTAATGATGCAAAGGTCTCGTGTATCAACTTCGAGTTTAACGCAACCTTTGCTGTCGAAAGTGATTCGGGAATCAAGTACGCACTGCGAATCAATATCAACTCAACCCGCACAATCGAGAACATGCAGGCGGAGGTTCAATGGGTTCGCCACCTGAACCGTACCTCGGGTATTAATACACCGACACCGATTGCTACTCTGAAAGATCAATACATTGTTTCGGGATTACATGCCGACTCCGGGCAAACTCTCAATGGTGTTATGTACTCCTGGCTTGATGGCGAAGAGATTGGTGATGAGCCAACCATGGAACAGTTGCATGAAGTTGGCAGAGCGATCGCTCGGTTGCATCAAGAATCAACTGATTTTGCTTTATCCGCCGGCGAAGTGCTGCCAACCTTTAATGATTTCTTCTGGGGGACCGAAGACTTTCTCTTCTCGGAAAAATCTGTGTTGTCAGATAAAGATCGCGGCTTAATTGAACAAGCACGGGATTTGATCATGAAGTACACGGATGAGCTGTACCAAAGCTCACCGGTTCACATTATTCACGCCGATTTCCATGGTTGGAATTTGATGTGGCACGAGGGTCAACTATCGATCTTTGATTTTGATGATTGTGGTTTTGGTGTTGAAGCACAGGATTTAGCGGTTGCGTTGTATTACTTGGATACACCTGAGCAAGATGCTGCGCTGTTGAATGGGTACAAGAGCGTAAAACCATTGCCTACTTATTCAGAGCTGGCCATGAAGGCGCTGCTTCTACAGCGCCGTTTGCTACTGTTGAACTACCTCTTTGAAACCAAGAATCAGGAGCACAAGGAGATGTTGCCCGCCTACCTTGAAAAGAGTCTTGAGCGTGTTTCAACATTCTTGACAGATGTAAGAGGATAAGAGCATGAAGAAGGAAGAGACCCTCATCCTCACCGGAATGTCTGGTGCAGGTCGCTCAACCGTTGCTCACGCCCTCGAGGATTTGGGTTGGTACGTTGTAGACAATCTTCCACCTGCGTTGCTTCCCGCATTAGTGAGCAAGGGAACTGGGCCTCAAGGTAAAGAGTTAGCTGTTGTCGTAGATGTTCGCGGGGGAGAGTTCTTTGATGAACTAACCCATGCGATGGATGAGTTAAAGAAGAGCAACTCTGAATACCGATTAGTTTTTCTTGATGCAACAGATCAGTCGCTAGTTCAACGTTTTGAGTCAACGCGTAGACCCCACCCATTGCAGGGTAAGGATCGAATTGTTGATGGTATTGCTCGAGAGCGAGAAAAGTTGGAAGAGATTCGCTCACAATCAGATGTTGCAATTGATACCTCTAATCTCAATGTTCATCAATTAGAAAAGCGCATCGGCGAAATATTTGGTTCCGGAAAGCTACAAGGAATTCGAGTCAATGTCCTGTCCTTTGGGTACAAGTACGGAATTCCAGTTGACTCTGATTTGGTTCTAGATTGCAGATTTATTCCCAATCCACATTGGATCCCAGAGCTTCGACCGCTGACAGGTTTAACTCCACAAGTCAGTGACAAGGTATTGGGTAGTGAAGGTGTAAAAGAGTTTGTCCAAAATTATGTAGGGTTAGTAAATTCGATGATGTCGGGATACATGCGTGAAGGCAAGAAGTATGTGACGATCGCAGTAGGTTGCACCGGCGGAAAACATCGAAGCGTGGCAATCACCGAAGAGATAGCACGACAACTCAACGCTCTGAACTCTGAGGTTTCCGCCCATCCAACTCATCGCGATGTAGGTCGTGAGTAGTTTTGTCTAAGGTTGTTGCACTAGGTGGTGGACATGGTCTGGCCGCCACATTAACTGCGCTGCGCCAAATCACCAATCAATTAACTGCGATTGTGACAGTTGCTGACAATGGTGGTTCTAGTGGGCGTTTACGTGAAGAGTTCCCAATTTTTCCACCGGGTGATTTACGAATGGCGTTAGCTGCATTGTGTGCAGATGATGAGTGGGGACGGACTTGGGCAGAGATCATGCAACATCGCTTTGTGAGTGAGGGAGATCTCAATGGACATGCGATGGGAAATCTTTTGCTCGCATCGATGTGGAATGCGGGGGATGACCCCGTTGTAGCTCTTGATCGCGTTGGCCAACTGCTCAAAGTTATTGGTCGGGTTCTTCCAATGGCATCTGTTGCGCTGGATATCGAAGGAACATTTAATACATCAACTGGAAGAATCGTTGTTCGCGGACAAAAAGAGGTTGCAACAGCGAAGGGACACATTCAATCTCTGCGAATAATTCCGGAAGATCCTCCAGCTCGATCAGAAGCCTTGGATGCGATCTCAGATGCTGAATGGATCACGATGGGTCCGGGCTCTTGGTTCTCAAGTGTGATTCCACACTTGCTAGTTCCAGCTCAACTACAGGCGTTGCAGAGTTCAGCGGCACGAAAGATTTTGATTCTCAATCTTGATGCATCGACACAATCGCAAGGAGAAGAGTTCGCAGGATCCACCCCTGAAGAACACCTTGAGTTTTTCCATCGTTACGCCCCAGGAGTCACCGTGGATTACTGCCTCGTTGACCAATCTGTAGTGCGAGATCAAGAGGCGTTGGAGCTAGCAGCATCAACCTTGGGTGGAGAGATTGTTGTCGCAGATATACGTAAAGCACCTGGAAGCATCCATCATGATGCCCAAAAATTAGCTCTCCATTTGGGCCACATTCTGGCTCGGTAAATGGTTGGATTACCCCATGGCAATGACAGCATCAGTTAAGGACGAGTTATCTCGTTTATCAATCACCAAACCATGTTGTCGCAAAGCTGAGGTCTCATCACTTCTTCGCTTCGCCGGCGGTCTCCATATCGCAGCAGGAAAGATTGTGATTGAGGTAGAGCTAGATACCTCGCAGAGTGCACGCAGACTTCGAAAAGATATTGCAGATATTTATGGACATGACTCTGATCTTGCAGTTCTCTCTTCAAGTGGTTTGCGCAAAGGTTCACGGTATGTAGTTCGTGTTATTAATGAGGGTGATGCACTTGCACGCCAAACAGGATTAGTAGATTCCAATGGACGTCCAGTTCGCGGCCTTCCACCACAAGTTGTATCTGCTGCAATCTGCGACTCCGAGGCTGCATGGCGTGGCGCTTTTATCGCTCATGGCTCTTTAACTGAACCAGGTCGCTCATCATCACTAGAAATTACCTGCCCAGGACCAGAGGCTGCTTTGGCACTTGTTGGCGCTGCACGTCGTTTAGGAATTGTTGCAAAGGCTCGTGAAGTTCGCGGAGTAGATCGCGTAGTAATCCGAGATGGAGATGCGATCGGCGTTTTGCTTACTCGACTAGGAGCACATGAAAGTGTGATGGCTTGGGAGGAGCGTCGAATGCGTCGCGAGGTGCGAGCAACGGCTAACCGTCTTGCAAATTTTGATGATGCAAACCTTCGTCGATCTGCACGTGCTGCAGTTGCTGCAGCCGCTCGTGTTCAGCGCGCAATGGAGATCCTTGGACCTACGATTCCCGATCACCTCAAAGAGGCGGGGGAGTTACGCATTAATCATGGACAGGCCTCGCTGGAAGAGCTTGGCTCATTAGCTGTCCCACCGATGACAAAGGATGCGATCGCGGGTCGAATCCGACGGTTGCTGGCGATGGCCGATAAGCGTGCCGCAGAGCTTGGAATTCCCGATACTGAGAGCGGTCTCTCGCCTGATTTGCTCAATTAAGGCCCTGCTACTCA
Organism: Actinomycetota bacterium; assembly: GCA_029978465.1. Taxonomy (GTDB): domain Bacteria; phylum Actinomycetota; class Actinomycetes; order Nanopelagicales; family Nanopelagicaceae; genus Planktophila. Next base: position 8,511 of record JAPOJK010000001.1, on the reverse strand, counting down.
AGAGTTCACTCATCCTTCACTGGTAAGGTTCTACCTAAGCCCCCAGCGTTGTGGCAGTTTTACGAACCACCAACAGCTGGGCTTTTTCATGCGCCCCTTTAGTAGCAAGGACACTTTCGTGATTAATGTCGGAATCAATGGTTTTGGTCGCATCGGACGTAACTTCTTCCGTGCCTCACTTACTAACCCAAATATCAACATCGTCGGAATTAACGACCTCACACCTAATGAGACTCTTGCTCATCTTTTGAAGTATGACTCAATCTTGGGTCGCCTAGGTCTTGAAGTTACATACACAGATGACTCAATCACCGTTGGTGGAAAGACAATTAAGGTTTTCTCAGAGCGCGATCCAGCTAACCTGCCATGGGCAGCGGTTAAGGCCGATGTAGTTGTTGAATCAACAGGTATCTTCACAAAGGCTGCAGATGCTCAGAAGCACATCACAGCAGGTGCCAAGAAGGTCATCATCTCAGCTCCTGCAACAGATGAGGACATCACCATCGTTATGGGTGTTAACCACACACAGTACGACGGTTCAAAGCACAACATCATTTCAAATGCATCATGTACAACTAACTGCCTTGCTCCAATGGCAAAGGTACTTCAGGACAACTGGGGAATTGTTAAGGGTCTAATGACAACAATTCACGCATACACAAATGACCAGGTAATTCTTGACTTCCCACACAAGGATCTACGTCGTGCACGTGCAGCGGCAACAAACATGATTCCTACATCAACAGGTGCAGCTAAGGCGATCTCTCTTGTACTTCCAGAGCTCAAGGGCAAGCTAGATGGTTACGCAATGCGCGTTCCAGTTCCAACAGGTTCTGCAACAGATCTAACTGTTGAGCTTGCAAAGGAAGCAACAGCGGCAGAGATCAATGCAGCGATGAAGGCTGCTGCTAATGGTCCACTTAAGGGATTCCTTTCATACACTGAAGATCCAATCGTTTCTTCAGATATCGTGACCGATCCATCATCATGTATCTTCGACGCAGGTCTTACCAAGGTAATTGGTAACCAGGTCAAGATCGTTGGTTGGTATGACAACGAATGGGGTTACTCAAACCGTCTCGTTGACTTGATCGATTACGTTGGCAAAACTCTGTAATGCCAGATCTTTCAACAATTGATGTAGCAGGAAAGCGGGTCTTTCTTCGTTGCGATCTTAATGTTCCTTTGAAAGAGGGAATCATTAAGGATGACGGACGTATCAAAGCCTCGCTTCCTACTATTCAAGCCTTACTTGAAAAGGGTGCATCACTTGTTATTGCAGCCCACCTTGGTCGCCCAAAGGGTGAAGCTAAGCCAGAACTTTCCCTAGCACCTGTAGCACAGCGTTTAGCTGAGCTGTTGGGTCGCGAGGTTAAGTTCACTGGCGAAGTTACAGGTGCAGCGGTAACAACTGCAGCGCAATCACTTCAGGCCGGCGAGATTTTGCTTCTTGAAAATATTCGATTTAGCGGCGCAGAGACAAGCAAGGAAGAGTCTGAGCGCGCAGCCTTTGCTGCCGAATTAGCACAGCTTGCTGATTTCTATGTTGGCGATGGCTTCGGCGCAGTTCACCGTAAGCATGCATCGGTTTTTGATCTACCGAAGTTACTTCCACATGCAGCAGGAAAATTAGTTGCAGCAGAGGTTGAAGTCTTGAAGAAGCTCACACAAAACCCAGAGCGCCCATACGGTGTCATTCTTGGTGGCGCAAAGGTTTCAGACAAACTTGGTGTTATTGAAAACTTGCTGGGCAAGGTTGATGTTCTAGCTATTGGCGGGGGAATGGTCTTTACCTTCCTTAAGGCACAAGGCAAAGAGATCGGAACATCACTTGTTGAAGCTGAGATGCTTGATGTTGTTAAGGGATTAATTGCAACAGCTGAAAAGAATGGCGTGAAACTGCTTCTCCCAACTGACATTGTCGTAGCGCCTACATTTTCTGCAGATGCAACGCCAACATTGGTAGCAGCAGATGCTATTCCAGCTGATCAAATGGGTCTTGATATCGGACCAGTTTCTGCAGCGGCCTTTGCAGCAGAGATCAAGAAGTGCAAGACAGTATTTTGGAATGGCCCAATGGGCGTCTTTGAATTTCCTAACTTTGCAGCCGGTACCAAGGTAGTTGCGCAGGCACTTACCGAAGTATCTGGAATATCTGTTGTTGGTGGAGGAGACTCTGCTGCAGCGGTACGCGCTTTAGGTTTTGCAGACTCACAGTTCGGGTACATTTCTACCGGCGGTGGCGCTTCATTGGAGTACCTAGAGGGCAAGGAACTTCCTGGCCTTAAAGCGCTTGAATTAATTTAAGAAACACAACAGAGGAGCAACGATGCGTAAACCATTAATGGCAGGAAACTGGAAGATGAACCTCAATCACCTTGAGGCGATTGCAGTTGCTCAGAAGTTGGTTTACGGTCTTGATGACAAGGATTATGACGCTGTCGATGTTGCGGTCATTCCACCATTTACAGATATTCGTTCAATTCAAACCTTGGTTGATGGAGATCGCTTACGTCTTCAATATGGCGCACAGGATCTTTCACCTGAAACCGGTGGGGCCTTTACAGGAGATATCTCGGGATCAATGCTTGCCAAGCTTGGTTGCACCTATGTTGTTATTGGTCACTCAGAGCGCCGTGCAATTCACAACGAATCAGATGCGCTGATTAATCGAAAGATTAAGGCGGCACTTGCTAATGAGATCACGCCAATCTTTTGTGTCGGCGAAGAGCTCGCAATTCGCGAAGCTGGAACACATGTAAGCCATGTGATCCGCCAGATTCGTGCAGGACTTGAAGGATTTACAAAGCCAGAGCTCAAAAAGATTGTTATCGCCTACGAACCAGTGTGGGCAATCGGAACCGGTAAGACTGCAACACCAGAAGATGCTCAAGAGGTATGTGCTTCGATCCGTGAAGAGATTGAAAGCATCGGCTCACCAGAGATCGCAGCAAATATGCGCATCTTGTACGGAGGTTCAGTGAAGTCTTCCAACATCGTTGAAATCATGAAGAAGCCCGATGTTGATGGCGCCCTGATCGGCGGAGCGAGCCTAGATCCTGAGGAATTGGCCAAGATCGTTAAATTCCATGCGGTGACGGAGTAAGCATTACCCCCTTCAGGCGGGTATCCTTGCCCTCTACGAACTAGGAGTTTAAGAAAAGTGAAACTAGCTCTCTCAATAGCACTTGTTATTACCAGCGTCTTGATGATCCTTTTGGTTCTTCTCCATAAGGGCAAGGGAAGCGGCCTATCCGATCTATTTGGTGGCGGTATCTCATCTAACTACGGCGGATCATCTGTTGTTGAGCGCAACCTTGATCGCATCACAATCGTTGCCGGTGGACTGTGGTTTGCACTAGTTGTCGCACTTTCGCTCGTTCTCAAGTAAAAATTTTTCAATCCATTAGCAAGTAAAACAAGGGGATACGCATGGCAAGTGCAATTCGCGGAAGTCGTGTTGGCGCAGGCCCAATGGGCGAGGCAGAGCGTGGCGATTCAATCGCTCGCGCATATGTCTCATACTTTTGTGCAAATGGTCATGAAGTTCGTCCATCATTTGCAGTAGAAGAGACAGTTGTTATTCCAGCTGAATGGGATTGCCCAAAGTGTGGTTACCCAGCAGGTCGCGATCGCAACAATCCACCTAGCCCTGAGGTAAATGTGCCTTACAAGACCCACCTTGCCTATGTAAAGGAGCGTCGTACAGATGCTGAGGGCGAAAAACTTCTAGAAGAGGCTTTGCGCAAACTTCGCGGAGATGATGAAGAGTAAATCTTAAAGAGATTTAGCAGCATCTAGTAATTCAGATATACCCATTGCACGATTTGAAAGATTGAATCGAAGCAGTGGGTATTTTCTTGAAGCCAGCGCTTTTCCATCACCTAAAGCCTGGGCTGCAACCAAAGTTGCAAAACCGTAGCTCTGTCCAGGAATTGCTATGTCTTTCTTTACATCACCAGTAATCTGCAGGAAGACTCCGTTTTGCTGTCCACCTTTATGAAACTGTCCTGTTGAGTGTAAGAAACGAGGACCCCAACCAAAGGTAACTGGTCGGCCAGATTTATCAGCAAGAATTGCACGAAGTTCTGCAACGGCGGCATCATCCTTGCGATCAAGGTAGGCCATGATTGCGATGTAACCATCTTCAGGAATTTGCGAAATCAAATGAGAAAGCGCATCCGTTGCATTCTTTCCTGCACCAAAAATCTCAACCGCACCATCTTTAAGATCTGGAGTAAATGGTGGGGTAATACCCTTCCACTCATTAAGGAGCGCTGAGGTTTGTTCCTTCGCCTCAGTTACATTTGGCTGGTTAAAGGGATCGATCGCAAGGGCTGCACCAATCAGCGCCGTTACCCACTCCCACACAATAAATTGTGATGCTAAATCACCCTCGACAACTAGATCGGCGTTACCTGCAAATGCGATGGTGAATGCATTTCCTTCACGGCCATTGTGTGAGGTTTCAGCTACAACTGGCAGACGTCCCACTTGGTTCTTGCCGGTTGATTCAGCAACTAACTGCTCGATCCAATCGCTCAGACCAGGCATTCCAGAACCTTCATCTGTGTATGCAACATATTGATCTGCAACATAAGACAGTAGATAGGCGATATCGCACATCTGTTGCGAATCAGCAAAGAAGGCTTTCTTGGTATCACTTGCATTGTCGAGCAAGACCGATACATCTACTCCGATTAATGCAGCTGGTACTAATCCAAATGGACTCAATACGCTAAATCGTCCACCTACATGTGGATCGGCGTTAACGACGGTAAAGCCACCTTCACGAACCTGCTTATCTAACGGCGAGCCAGGATCGGTTACAAAGACCATGTGATCAATTGGATTTAATCCCGCATCTTTAAAGGCACCTTCAAAGAGAGCGCGTTGAGATGCGGTTTCAATTGTTGATCCTGATTTTGAGCTAACCACGACGACGCTCTTTGCTAAATCAACATCAAGTGCGTGTGCAACGTAATCAGGATCGGTTGAATCTAAAACAAATAAACTCTTAGAAAATGTTTGGGCGATTACTTCAGGACCAAGTGATGAGCCACCCATTCCACACAAAATCACATTGTTCTTATCTCGGTGCTTTGCGGCAAGTGCATCAAATTGAGGAAGCAGATCACGTGAGCTTTCAGGTAGATCGATCCAGTTCATGCGGATCGAAGCCTCTGCTTGTGCCTGTGGACCCCAGATCGTGGAGTCCTTACTCTTCAAACGCTCATGGAAAGCCTGTAGCGCTGTGTACTTTTCAGAGGAGCGATCGATCTTTGATACAGCATTACCTTTAATTGAAATCATCCTTGTTGCGCAGCCTTTACATTTTCGAGTAGTTCATCCCATGCTTGGGCAAACTTCTTAACACCATCTATCTCTAACTCAGTTGTTACATCATCTAATGAAATTCCTAATGCAGATAAGGCCTTCAATACTTCAACGGCTTCTGCATAGTTACCAGTAATCGTGTTGCCACGAACAACGCCATGGTCAATCAACGCATCCAAGGTGGATTGCGGCATTGTGTTGACGGTGTCAGGTGCAATTAACTCAACTACATAGCGGGTGTCTTCATAAGCAGGATCCTTCACACCAGTCGATGCCCACAGTGGTCGTTGTTTGTGTGCGCCTTTTGTTGCTAGGCCTTGCCACTTACTAGATGAAAACTTCTCTTCAAATAATTGATACGCCAGGTGAGCGTTGGCAATCGCTGCCTTACCTAACAGTGCGGTTGCTTCCGTAGAACCATTTGCCTTCAAAAGTGCATCAATGGATGAATCAATTCTGCTAATAAAGAAGGATGCAACTGAATGCACCTGTGTTGGATTCTCGCACTGCTCAATACCCTTCATGTACGCCTCAATTACCTGGCCGTATCTTTTTACGGAGAAGATCAAGGTGACATTGACGCTAATTCCTGCAGCGATTAACGCGGTTATTGCAGGCAATCCTTCTAATGTTGCAGGAACTTTGATCATCACATTAGGACGATCAATAATTGACCACAGCTCTTTTCCGGCTGCGATTGTTCCTTCAGTGTCATGGGCTAAACGGGGATCTACCTCAATGCTTACTCGTCCATCAACACCATGCGTTGCCTGATAAAGAGAGGTAAAGAGCTCGCAAGCTTGGCGAACATCATCGGTAGTTAGCTTTTTAACTACCTCATCAACTGGCGCGCTCTTCATCGCCGCGATATCAGCTGCATATTCAGCAGCCCCGCTAATAGCAGCGCTGAAAATACTTGGGTTGGTAGTTACTCCAACAACGCCGCTGTTTTTGATGCGTGCAGGAAGTGCATGAGCCTCGGTTGATGTGATCTTGGCGCGAGATAAATCATCAAGCCAAATTGATGTGCCTGCGGCAGAAACTTTTTGAACCGACATTAGATCGCCTTCTTCACTTGTGCCACAACATTCTCTACGGAGAAACCAAACTCATTAAACAAACGCTTGGCATCGGCTGAAGCTCCATAATGTTCAAGTGAGATTGCAACACCGGAATCACCGATTAGCTCGCGCCACCCTTGTGCGATTCCAACTTCGATGCTGATCTTTACAACATCAGGGGAGAGCACTGAATCCTTGTAACTTTGATCTTGCTCGGCAAACCATTCAAGGCAGGGTGCACTTACAACGCGAACATTGATACCTTCAGCTGCAAGTGCGCTCTGGGCATCAATTGCCAAGGAAACCTCTGAACCGGTCGCGATCAAGATCGCCTTGGGATTTTCTGCATCCTTCAAGATATAAGCACCTTTTGCTGTCCCCGACGCAGGAGCGCATGTCGTGCGATCAAAGACCGGTAAGTTTTGTCGTGACAACAAGATTCCGCATGCTTTTCCACGGGTAATGATCTTCTTCCACGCCTCAGTTACCTCATTTGCATCACCTGGTCGGATGACATCAAAGCCAGGGATCGCACGTAGCGCTGCGAAGTGTTCGATTGGTTGATGAGTTGGTCCATCTTCGCCAACACCGATCGAATCATGTGTCCAGACAAATGTGGTTGCAATATTCATTAACGCTGCAAGACGTACCGCTGGGCGCATGTAATCACTAAAGACGGCAAAGGTTCCGCCAAAGGAACGGGTCAAGCCATGCAAAGTGATTCCATTGAGAATGGAGCCCATCGCATGTTCGCGAATACCAAAGTGAATGATTCGTCCATATGGGTGAGCACCATCAATGGCGCTACTGGCGGGCAAAAATGAACCGCCACCCTTAATGCTGGTGTTGTTAGATCCAGCAAGATCAGCCGATCCTCCCCAGAACTCTGGCAGGACAGCTGCGATCGCGTTGATAACTTCCCCAGATGCCGCACGTGTTGCAACATCCTTTCCGGGAGCAAATACCGGAAGTTGTCCATCCCAGCCGGCAGGCAATGATCGAGTTTGCAATCGAGTTAAGAGTGTTGCTTTATCTGGATTACTTGCCTTCCAACTTTCAAACTTTGTGTTCCATTGAGCGCGATGTTGTGCGCCACGATCCTTTACCAATCGAGCATGTGCTAACACATCAGCTGGCATCGCAAAGTGCTCATCTGGATTTAATCCAAGTGCAACCTTGGTCGCCTTAATCTCATCCTCACCCAATGCAGAACCATGTGATCCAGCGGTTCCTTGTGCTTTAGGTGCAGGCCATGCAATAACAGATTTCATGCGAATCAAAGTTGGCTTGCCGGTTTCCTTTTTCGCAGCAACCATCGCTGCATCAAGTGCGGCAAGATCTACATTTCCATTTGCAGCTGCTGCAACATCAATGACATGCCAGCCATAGGCTCGGTATCGCGCTGATACATCTTCAGTAAATGCATTATGTGTATCGCCTTCGATTGAGATGCGATTGTCATCATAAATTACATTTAAGTTTCCAAGCTCTTGTGTTCCAGCTAATGAGCTTGCCTCTGCGCTCACACCCTCTTGTAAATCTCCATCGGAACAAATCACCCAAATAGAGTGATCAAATACTGATTGCTGAGCGGGTGCATCTGGATCCAGTAATCCGCGCTCATATCGCGCCGCCATCGCCATACCAACAGCGGTTGCAACACCTTGGCCTAGAGGACCGGTTGTCATTTCAACACCGGCGGTGTGACCAAACTCTGGGTGACCAGGTGTGAGTGAGCCCCATGTTCTAAAGCTTTCTAGATCCTTCATCTCTAAGCCATAGCCACTTAAATACAGTTGAATGTAAAGGGTTAATGAGGAGTGACCGCAGGAGAGAATAAAGCGATCTCTACCTAACCATTGTGGATCTGATGGATCATGAATGAGATGGCGCTGAAACAGTGTGTAGGCAACTGGCGCAAGTGACATTGCAGTTCCTGGGTGGCCATTGCCAACCTTTTGAACCGCATCAGCAGCTAAGGCACGTGCGTGCGCGACTACTTGGTCATCGAGTGTTGTCCACCCAGTTACTGCGCTCATTCTTTATCCATTCCTAGTTGTTACAGATAACCAAACTCGCCACGCTGCGATCCAAACCAAAGTTGCTCCCAATA
>JAPOJK010000019.1 GCA_029978465.1 Actinomycetota bacterium | reverse complement strand
GTTGGGCGCTCCCAATCCTCGCCCATACGAGCTTCGATTCGGGCTTCAATCGCATCATCTAACTTTCCGCCACCACGTGCGAACAACTTGATTCCATTGTCTGGCATTGGATTATGAGATGCAGAAATCATGACTCCCAGGTCGCACTTCATTTCAGCAACCAGGTGAGCAATTGCAGGTGTTGGAAGTACTCCGACGCGATACACATTGATTCCGGCGCTGGTTAAACCAGCAACAACAGCCGCTTCTAGAAACTCGCCAGATGCACGTGAATCCTGGCCAACAATTGCAGTTGGCTGATGATCCTTATTTGATGAGCTTTCTACCAATATATGCGCAGCAGCAACAGAGACATCTAATGCGAGTTCTGCGGTGAGATCACGATTGGCTAAGCCACGGATTCCATCGGTGCCAAAAAGCGCCATTGGAACTCCTTTTGTAAAAGTGAATTAACGCTTTGAGTATTGAGAACGCTTACGAGCCTTCTTAAGACCGTACTTCTTGCGCTCAATAACACGTGCATCACGTGAAAGGAATCCAGCCTTCTTAAGTGCTGGACGGTTTGCTTCTTCATCAATCTGGTTGAGTGAACGAGCAACACCTAGACGTAGTGCGCCAGCTTGACCTGAAACTCCACCACCGTTGATACGTGCAAAAACATCGTACTGGTTCTCAGCACCAACTGTGCGGAATGGCTCTGACACTAGTTGTTGGTGAACCTTGTTTGGGAAATAGTTTTCAAGAGTCTTACCGTTTACAACCCAACGACCTGTTCCTGGAACAAGGCGAACACGTGCAACAGCTTCCTTACGACGACCAGTACCTGCACCTGGTGCCTTGATTGCTGGACGGTTTGTTGCTGGAGCTGGTGATGAAGTTGAGTATGAAGTAGGAGCTTCTTCGTTGTCGATTAGATCGAAATTCTCTGACATTTACTTTTCCCTTACTTCACGATTTGTGAAACTTGATTGAATACATATGGCTTTGGTGCTTGAGCAGCATGTGGGTGCTCTGGACCTGCGTAAACTTTTAGCTTTGTCGCTTGTGCGCGACCGAGTGAATTCTTTGGAAGCATTCCCTTGATTGCCTTTTCAACTGCGCGTGTTGGGTGAGTCTCTAGGAGCTCGCCGTACACAGTAGAAGTTAAACCGCCTGGGAAACCTGAGTGATGGTGTGACCACTTCTGTGATGCCTTGTTACCTGACAACGCGACCTTCTCTGCGTTGATAACAACGACGAAGTCGCCCATGTCCATGTGTGGAGCAAATGTTGTCTTGTGCTTTCCACGAAGTAGAACAGCAGCATGTGTTGCAAGACGGCCCAAGACCACATCTTGTGCATCGATGATGTGCCAGTTACGGACCGCATCACCGGCTTTTGGACTGTATGTACGCACGCTCTTGCCTACCTTCTTTTAGTAATTAATGACGGCGCCTTTGTCAGGCGCAGAGGAGTAAGGGTACCCGCGTCAGGCTCAGGGGTCAAAATCGGGCTAAAACCCTGCTTATTAGTGATCGAAGACCGGCTCAGGACTCTCATAGACCCCGCCATCCTTGCCGAATACCAAGAAACGATTGAATCCTCGCGTGAACCATCTGTCATGGGTCACTGAAATAACAGTGCCTTCATATCGATCCAACGCATTCTCGAGGGACTCTGCACTGGCTAAATCTAAGTTGTCAGTTGGCTCATCTAGCAACAGCAATGTATCCCCAGCTAGCTCTAACAAGAGGACTTGAAATCTAGCTTGCTGACCGCCAGACAATGATGTGAACTTTTGGTTTGCCTGTTGATCAATTTCATAACGTCGCAAAACACTTTTGGCTGGACCTAACTGAAGGGAATGTAACTCCCACAATATTTCTAGAAGAGTTTTTCCTTCAAACTCTGGGTGGGAATGGGTTTGAGCAAAGTATCCAATTTCAACTCGAGCTCCAATTTTAAAGTTTCCGGAATAGGACACCGTTTCATCACCTGAAATAAGACGCAAGAAGTGAGACTTACCCGTTCCATTCTTCCCAAGAACAGCAATTCGATCTCCAAAGAAAACTTCAAAATTAAATGGCTGTGTCAATGTGCCGATTGAAACATTTTCAAATGTGAGTGCCCTCAGGCCAGTTCTTCCACCCTTCAATGCAACCTTTACATCCTGCTCCACTGGTGGTGCTTCAGGAGCTCCAGCCTCTTCAAACTTTCGAAGCCTTGTTTGCATTGCATGGTATTTGCTAGCCATATCTGGAGAACTTGCTGCCTGCACCTGCAAGGTCTTAACTAAATCAATTAAACGTTGGTGCTCCTGTTCCCATCGCAGTAATAATTCTGCAAACCTCTCGTTTCTTGCAGATCTAGCCTCATGCCAGGTCGAGAATTTTCCACCATGAACCCAGGCGGTATTTCCATTAATACCTTGCTCAAGTGTCACTATTCGAGTGGCCGTATTCTCAAGCAACTCACGATCGTGACTTACGAATAAAACTGTCTTCTTGGTTTCTGACACAACTTTTTCTAGCCATCTCTTTGATGGAACATCCAAGTAGTTATCTGGTTCATCAAGCAGTAGAACCTCTTCTGGACCCTCTAGAAGTGCACGCAAAACAAGTTTCTTCTGTTCGCCACCGGAAAGAGTATTAACAAGGCGATGCGACACTTCATCAAAAGGTTTTCCAAGCATCTCGGTGCAGCATTTGTCCCATAGAACTTCGAATTCATAACCTCCAGCATCGCCCCAATCAATTAAAGCTTGTGCGTAATTCATTTGAGACTTTTCAGTTGATTCTGCATTCATGAGTTTTTCAGTTTCATCAATCTTCGCTGCAGCATCTCGAACCGCTTTAGGAGCAACTGAAATAAGCATGTCTCTAACGGTCGATTCATCACGAACTGACCCAATGAACTGACGCATCACACCGAGTCCACCTGTTATGGACACACTCCCCTTATCGGGCTTTAAATCTCCACAGATCATCCTGATTAGTGTTGTTTTTCCAGATCCGTTAGGACCAATTAAGGCGACTTTGGCTCCATCGCCAACACGAAAACTCACATCATTGAGAAGTAAACGACCATCTGACAATGTGTACTCCACTGTTGAAACATCAATGTGACCCATTGTCGCGCTTTCCGATCATCACCTTTGCTTGCTCAAGTAACTGATCATCAGTTGGATAGTCCACCTGGCGAAGGGTGAGTCCGCAGGCTGGAAAGACCAAACTATCTGAGATCCGAACCTTGTTAGCTAGGGTCTGCTCGATCCATTCTGGACCAAATCGTCCATCTGCCACGCAGACAACTGCACCGACCAAGTTGCGAACCATTGAATAACAGAATGAATCAGCAACAACATCGCCAATGAGAAAACCGGCAGAATCTCTGCTCCATTCAAAGCGTTGAAGATTGCGAACTGTTGTAGAGCCTTCGCGGAATTTGCAGTACGCCGCAAAGTCATGGCTGCCCAGCATTAATGCACTTGCTTGATTCATGAGATCAACATCTAGAACTCGGTACCACGAGGCCACATCCAATCGATTCAGTGGCGAGATCGTCTGATTACCATCCAAAATCTTGTAGGTGTAGTGACGGCGTAGCGCTGAAAAACGTGCATTGAATGGGCCATTAACAACCGCAACCTTCATAACCCGAACATCGGTATCTAACATGCGATTTAACTTGTAGCTCAAATCATCTAAATTCAATGTGTCGGGTACATCAACATGAATGACCTGACCTATGGCATGTACGCCCGCATCTGTGCGCCCCGCAACGATAGTTTCAATCTTTGATTGAGTTGCAGTTGTTAATGCTTTTTCAACCTCTTCCTGCACCGTTCTGCGATCTGGTTGTTTTCCCCATCCAGAAAAGTTTGTTCCATCGTATGCAAGATCAATCCGTAAACGAAGAAACCCACTCTCAGGGTAGAGAGTGGGTTCCGTCATGAGAATAATTTCTAAGGATTAAAGACTTAGTTAGCTTTCTCTGTTACTAATTCAATTACTGCCATAGGTGCGTTGTCACCCTTGCGAGGACCGACCTTAGTGATACGTGTGTAGCCACCTTCGCGTGTTGCGAAGTTTGGACCGATCTCAGTGAACAGAGTGTGTACAACGCTCTTGTTCTGAATCTGTGCCATGACCTGACGACGTGCAGCTAGATCACCCTTCTTAGCGAAAGTAATTAACTTTTCTGCTAACGGACGTAGGCGCTTAGCCTTTGCCTCTGTTGTTGTGATCTTGCCGTGCTCGAACAACTGCTCTGCGAGTGTGCGTAGAAGTAGTCGCTCATGTGATGGGCCTGAACCCAAACGAGGACCTTTACTTGGTGTTGGCATTTCTTATCTCCTAGGCCTGCTCTGCATCGACGAAATCATCGTCGACTGATGCGTTGTAGTTCTGATGTTGGGTTGGATCGAAACCAACTGGGCTGTCCTTAAGAGACATTCCCATTGAGACAAGCTTTGCCTTGACCTCATCAATTGATTTTGAACCAAAGTTACGGATATCTAGCAAGTCAGCCTCTGAACGGTTAACTAGCTCGCCAACTGTGTGAATGCCTTCGCGCTTCAAGCAGTTGTATGAACGAACTGTTAGATCTAGATCTTCGATTGGAAGAGCAAGATCTGCAGCAAGTGCTGCATCCATTACAGATGGCCCCATCTCGATGCCTTCAGCATCAAGATTGAGTTCACGTGCAAGACCGAATAGCTCAACCAATGTACGACCAGCTGATGCAACTGCATCGCGTGGCTTCATTGATGGCTTTGTTTCTACATCTACAACAAGGCGATCGAAGTCTGTGCGCTGTTCAACGCGAGTTGCTTCTACCTTGTATGTAACCTTCAAAACTGGTGAATAGATTGAGTCAACAGGAATGCGGCCGATTTCTGCGCCAGCCTGCTTGTTTTGTACCGCTGTAACGTATCCACGGCCACGCTCAACTGTAAGTTCAATCTCAAGATTGCCCTTGCCGTTAAGTGTTGCGATGTGAAGCTCAGGGTTGTGAACTTCTACGCCAGCTGGAACCGCAATATCTGCACCAGTAACTGCACCGGCACCTGACTTGCGGATGTAAACAACTGCTGGCTCATCGTTATCTGATGAAAGCACCAAGTTCTTGATGTTCAAAACGATATCGGTGAGATCTTCCTTGACTCCTTCAAGAGTGGTGAACTCGTGAAGTGCACCTGCAACGCGAATGCTTGTAACTGCTGCACCTGGAATAGATGAAAGCAATGTACGACGCATGCTGTTGCCAAGTGTGTAACCAAAGCCTGGCTCTAGTGGCTCAATGATGAACCGTGAGCGATGCTCAGAAACTACTTCTTCGCTGAGAGTTGGACGTTGTGCAATTAGCACTGCTGCTCCTCTTCATTCGGGGAAATCCACTATTTGATTTCCGCTCTTTCCCCTGATCCTTCAATCAGGGGCCCTACTAAGTACTGCCCGCATGTCTTGTGCTTTCGCACAAGACTTTCAAAAATTACTTGGAATAAAGTTCAACGATTAGCTGCTCTTGAACCTGTGTGTCGATGACTGCACGAGCAGGAACTGAGTGAATGATGATTCGCATCTGTGAACCAACAACCTCCATCCATGCTGGAACTGCCTTCTCGCCAAGCTCTGCGCTAGCAACGATGAATGGTGTTAGATCCAATGACTTTGGAAGAACATCGATGATGTCCATTGCAGAGACACGGAATGAAGGAATGTTTACCTTCTTACCATTTACCAAGAAGTGACCGTGACGAACTAGCTGACGTGCCATGTCGCGGCTCTTTGCAAAGCCTGCACGGAACACAACGTTGTCGAGACGTGTCTCAAGAATGACAAGAAGGTTTTCACCAGTCTTGCCCTGCTTGCGGTTAGCCTCTTCGTAGTAACCACGGAACTGCTTTTCTAGAACACCATAAATACGTGCGCACTTTTGCTTTTCGCGCATCTGCAATAGGTACTCAGATTCCTTTGAACGGCCGCGACCGTGCTGTCCTGGTGGATAAGGACGTGATTCGATCGGACACTTTGGTCCATCGCACTTTGAGCCCTTAAGGAAGAGCTTTACTTTTTCGCGACGGCAACGCTTGCAGTCTGCTCCGGTATAACGAGCCATTTATTCTCTTCCTTCCTTAAACTCGACGTGGTTTCGGTGGGCGGCAGCCATTGTGTGGAGCTGGAGTTACATCAGAGATGGCTCCAACTTCTAGGCCTGCTGCTTGCAATGAACGGATTGCTGTTTCGCGACCAGAACCTGGTCCCTTAACAAATACATCAACCTTCTTTAGGCCGTGCTCCTGTGCGCGACGAGCTGCTGCTTCTGCTGCAAGCTGTGCTGCGAATGGAGTCGACTTACGTGAGCCCTTGTAACCAACCTGGCCTGATGAAGACCAAGAGATAACAGCGCCCGTTGGGTCTGTAATAGAAATAATTGTGTTGTTGAAAGTGCTCTTGATGAACGCCTTGCCAACTGCAATGTTCTTCTTCTCTTTCTTACGAAGCTTAACTTTGCCCTTAGCTGGAGCAGCAGTCTTTGATTTAGGAGCGGCCATTACTTAGTCACCTTCTTCTTACCTGCAATTGCCTTACGAGGTCCCTTACGTGTACGCGCATTTGTATGTGTGCGCTGACCACGAACAGGTAGTCCCTTGCGGTGACGAATACCTTGGTAGCTCTGGATTTCAACCTTGCGACGAATGTCGCCGGAAATTTCACGACGAAGGTCACCTTCGATTTTGAAGTTTGCTTCGATGTATTCGCGAAGCTTTGCTAGATCTGCTTCTTGCAGATCCTTAACGCGAATGTCTGGACTAATGCCAGTTGCAGCTAATGTTTTTTGTGAACGGGTAAGACCCATTCCAAAAATGTAAGTGAGTGCGATTTCCAAACGCTTTTCGCGTGGAAGATCGACACCGACGAGACGTGCCATGTATCTACCTATCTATATCTGGAGGTCCTCCACTGTGCTGTTCTCTGGCCTACCAGTCCAAAGGTCTTCAATAATTTCTTATTGAAGTCGCACAATGCGTTTTGTTTTCGCTAGTTAATTACCCTTGACGTTGCTTGTGACGCAGGTTTTCGCAAATGACCATGACGCGACCCTTGCGGCGAATGACTTTGCACTTATCGCAAATCTTCTTAACGCTTGGATTAACCTTCATGTCTATTGCTCCCCTTGTTACTTATAACGATAAATAATTCGACCCTTTGTTAGGTCGTACGGACTCATTTCAACGATCACACGATCGGCAGGAAGAATACGAATGTAGTTCTTTCGCATCTTGCCGCTAATGTGAGCGAGGACTTTATGTCCGTTAGTTAGCTCCACACGAAACATCGCGTTAGGTAAAGCTTCAGCAACGGTGCCTTCCATCTCGATGGCGCCATCTTTTTTAGCCAAGCTGTACCTACATTTCTGTTTAAGCGTGAAACAAGCGAACTCGTAGTTTAGGGCTCAGGCTCAAATAAGGGAAATCCGCCCAATGAACTACATTGTTGTAATTCAGGCCACAGATCAGTTGCGTTTTACGCTGAAAATTGAGCTGCCCAGCAAGACCGCCAAGCCGATAAAGACCGCCCCTGCCCCAGATGCAGCAGCCAAGGCTCCCGCTGTTGCTGGCACTAAGAATTGGCCAAATCGATTGCCCATCAATCGCGCAGATACTGCAAGTGCGCGCTCACTGCTTTCGGTTTTCTGAGAGACAAGTGACATCGTTAATGGTTGTCCAACACCAAGCGAAAATCCTGCAATAAATACAACTACCCCTAATGAAATTGGAGTGTGGGTGAAGGCCATCGCTGCACAGCACACAGTCGAAATTATTGTGCTCCACCACAGCAGTTGGAATGTAGAAAAACGCTGACTTAAGCGCCCCAAGAAGAAGCGGGAAAGCATTGTGGTTCCTGCGCGAATAGCCAGAATTGCACCGATTGCATATGGCGAGAAATTATTTTCTGTACCAAATAGCGGCAAGAACACAACCAAAACATCTGCTGCAGAGGAAATCGCTAGCGAGATGTAGATAGCAGCCATAATTCCAGGACGCTTTACTAAGTTAACAGCTGCTTTGAATGTACCTTCGCTGTTCTCTTTGCCCTCAACGGTTGGTCTTTCATTGCGCCACCTAATGACCGGAACTAATGCAATTATTGTTAAGGCAACTCCAAGTAAGAAGGCATTGGATGTGGATTTTGGAAGTGTTCCATTAGATCCAGCAACGATTGTTGCAATGATTGGCCCCAACATATGGCCAACAGATGCGCTAAATGTATAGAAACCAAAGTATCTGTCATAACTTGCTCGCGGTGCACGCAGTGCAACCATTGACTGTCCACCAACCATGCAGGCTAAATGTGCAAGACCTGCAGCTGCTGTTGCGATACCAAGGGTTACAAGATTGTTTGCAAAAATTAAGGCACCAGATGTCACCATCATCGCCAGAGTTCCGTAGATGATGAACTTAGCTTCACCTAACTTGCCGACCCATGAACCAAACTGCAGTGCTAACAAAACTGGGAACAATGCATACAGAGCAGCGATTAATCCGATTTGTGCGCTGTTGCCATCTAGTTCAATTGCCCGATAGGTAATCATCGGGCGAAGAACGTAAATCGTTGCTTGGGTTAGCGTCGATGAAACCAAGAGCGGCTTGGCCCACGGAAGTAACTTTTCTGCAGCCATTTACTTCTTTATTGCAAAGGTCTTTTTGAAGTTCCAGACGAGTGGCCCAATAATTACAACTATCAAGATTCCATAAATGACTTTAGGGAAGGTACCGGCTACCAGAATCCCCCAGTCACCTTGGCTAATTTGCAAGGCCCGCTTGAAGTAAAGCTCTGACAGAGGTCCAAGGATTGCACCGATGATCAATGGAGTGATTGGCACTCCAAATCTGCGGAATAAGAAACCAATAACTCCAACAGCTAGGGCTACCTGCAAATCAAATGTTGAATTGTTCAGAGCGTAAGCACCGAGTAAAGCAAAGGTTGTAATACCAGCGTAGAGGTAGTGATTTGGAATCTTAAGAAGCAAAACCCAAAAACGAATGAGTGGCAAATTGAGCACCAATAGCAAGAAGTTTCCAACAAATAGTGACGCGATCAAGCCCCACACAATTTCAGGATTGGTCTGGAAAAGCATCGGTCCTGGTTGAATATTGAAGGATTGGAAGGCAACCAAAACAACAGCTGCTGTTGCAGAGGTTGGTAGTCCCAATGCCAACATAGGAACTAAAACTCCTGCAGCGTTTGCATTGTTTGCAGCTTCAGGACAGGCAACACCTTCGATCGCACCTTTGCCGAACTCATCCTTGTTTTTCGATAGCGCTTTTTCAACACCATATGACAAGAAGGTAGGAACTTCAGATCCACCAGCTGGAATAACGCCTAATGGGAAACCAATCGCAGTTCCACGAAGCCATGGTTTCCAGGAGCGTTTGAAATCCTGACGGGTCATCCAAGCTTTTCCATTCATCTGCAGTACAGATGCTTGAACCATGGTGTGACGACTTGCTAGGTACAAAGTTTCACCTAAAGCAAAGATCGCAACAATTACTGTGACGGTTTCAATTCCATCAATCGCGTTGAGATTTCCAAAGGTCAGGCGCAGCGCTCCCGATTGCAGATCTGCTCCAATCAAACCGATTACTAGACCCATAGAAAGTGCGATCAACCCTCGAATTCGAGAAGCGCCAAGCAAGGTACCAACCGTTGCGAAGGCCAAAATAATTAACGATAAGTAACCAGCGGGCTGAATTGTGAGAGCAAACTCAGCTAATACCGGTGCCCCAAAGGCAAGCAAAATAGTTGCAATTGTTCCCGCCACAAATGAACCAATCGCTGCGGTAGCAAGCGCTGCTCCAGCTCGACCGGCTTTGGCCATCTTGTTGCCCTCAAGGGCGGTAATTACCGAGCCGCTTTCACCCGGCGTATTTAAGAGAATAGAAGTTGTCGATCCTCCATACATTGCACCGTAGAAGATTGCGGCAAACATAATGAGAGCAGAGGTTGGATTTACTGTCAGAGTGATTGGTAGCAACAAACCAATTGCTAATGCTGGGCCAATTCCTGGAAGAACTCCAACTAGCGTTCCCAAAAATGTTCCCAAAAGTCCAAACATCAAGTTTGTTGGTGTAAAGACAGTTTGAAAACCATCTAACAACATTGCAAAGTTATTACCCATTACTTGAAGATCCCTTCAAAAATGCCCGAAGGTAGATTGATATTAAGACCCTTGCTAAATGAGAAGTAAACAATTACAGCAAAAATGAGACTTATAAGTAGGTCTTTCAGAATTTTGCGAGAACCAAATGCGTAAGCAACTCCCCAGAAGCAAACAGTTGCGGCTAAAACATAGCCAGCGGTCTCAAGCAAAATCACATGCATGCCTATCGCGGCTGCAACAACTCCCATAGTTTTGAAATTTAAAGGTGTGTAAGGATCACCAGCTTCATTTCCATCAGGGATTCCAAGTTTTCCACGCAGAACATCGAGCATCAAACCAAGCCCTACAAGTGAAGCAAAGGTTGCAACCATGTATGGGAAGGTTTGGGGGCTAACAATTGAGTTATCTTGTGGGATATCCATCTTTGATGTATCCCAAGCAACAAAAAGACCAAGCAGGAAGAAGGAGCTGGCAAACGCCAGCTCCCCCTTAGCCTGCTTAGAGAGTTTGTTGAGAATCAAATTAGATTCCAAGACCCTTCATGACCTTATTGATTTCTGGAATGTGCTTCTCAAGGAATGTCTTGAAAGCAGTTCCTGCTGCGAACTCGTTGTCCCAGTTGTTCTTCTTGAGCTGTGCCTGCCATGAAGGTGAGACATGCATGATGTCCATAACCTTGATGAAGTTGGTGTAATCAGCCTTTGAAAGATCAGCTGGAGCCATTACTCCGCGCCAGTTTCCGTACACGAGGTCGTAACCCTGTGAAACAAATGTCTTACCCTTGAAGCCAGCAAGTGGCTTTGCAGATGAAACACCTAGAACACGAAGCTTTCCTGAAGATACAAATGCGTTGAACTCAGATGATCCTGAAATTCCAACCTGAGTTGATCCGCTGAGAACAGAGGTAATTACTTCTGGTCCACCTGAGAACACAACGTAGTTCAACTTTGTTGGATCAATATCTGCAGATTGTGCAAGAAGTCCGATCACCTGGTGATCGATTCCACCCTTGCTACCACCAGCAATTGCAACACTGTTTGGCTTAGCCTTTAGGTCATCCATGAGTTGCTTCAGTGTGCGGTACTTCGATGATGCTGGAACAACGATTGCATCGTATTCGCGTAGAACCTTTGCAATTGGAGTTGAAGCTAGAAGATTGAGTGGTGACTTGTTTGAGTAAAGTCCACCAGTCATTGCAATACCAGTGATCAATGCAGCTTCTGGCTTGCCCTTGATCTCTTGGAATGCACCGAGTCCAACTGAACCACCAGCACCTGGCTTGAATGTTGATGTGTAATCGCCAAGTAAGCCTTCAGCCTTAAGAGTGTCGCTGATTGCATTACTTGTTAGTGAGTATCCACCTGGGTTTGCTGGAACAGTCCAGTCAATCTTGTTCAGTGGCTTTACATCCTTGTACCACCACTTGTTCATACCCTTGTATGAACCTGTAGTTACTACGAGACATGTTAGATCTGATCCATCAACTCCACGGCCCTTTGCAACTTTGCCGACTGATGCTGCTGTGCAGTCATCTCCAACAGTTGCTTTCGCTGCTGGCTTAATAGCAGCGTTAGCTGGAAGTGTTGTGCTTGCTAAGACAGCAACTGCAGTTGCCGCAACAGCCAAGCGAATAAAAGAGTTTTTTCTCATCGATGAGTTCTCCATAGTTAATGCCCCTCGAGGGTGAGGGATGGAGAGAAAATACAGCGTTCAGGGATGAGATGTAAGGGTTTTAAGTCTCAAAAAGGTAACGAATTACTGATTTTTACAGGAGAGTTGAGATCTCAACTCCAAGGCGACTGAGCGCATCTTTGCCACCATCAAAGGCGGTTAACACAAATGGTTTGCCATCGGGCAGGATCGCGTAGGTATGTTCAAAGTGTGCACCACGAGATTTATCCGCCGAAACAACGGTCCAATCATCGCCTAGAACCTTAGTGCGCGCTGAGCCGCGAGTAATCATTGGTTCGATCGCTAAAGCAAAGCCAGGAATAATTTCGGGACCATTGCCCGCTTTTCCAAAGTTAAGTACATGTGGTTCTTGATGCATCTCTGTACCAATTCCATGTCCACCGTACTCCTGCAAAATTCCATACTTACCCTGCGAGATTGTGTACTGCTCAATTGCATATCCAATATCGGAAAGTCTTGCACCATTCTTTCCAGCTGCAATTCCGCGCCACATCGACTCTTCACAGACATCCATCATCTTTTGATCCTCTGGATCGATGGTGCCGATACCGATTGAAAAAGCTGCATCTCCATGCCAACCATCAACAATGGCACCGCAATCAACTGAGACAACATCACCATCATTGATTATGCGATCACCAGGAATACCGTGAACAATTTCATCATTGATTGAAACACAGATTGTTGCCGGGAAACCGTGATAACCCTTGAAGTTTGAAGTTGCACCGTTGCGCTTGATAACCGCTTCAGCAATTGTGTCTAGTGCATTTGTTGTCATTCCAGGCTTGATCGCTTCACGAATCGCTTTGTGAATCTCTGCAACAACTAAACCTGCACGACGCATTGTCTTGAGTTGATCAAGGGTTTTTACTTGAATTGCCATAAGTGAAAACTTACTGTGCTACGCGGCTTAGAGCAGAGATCGCGCTAGCGGTAATATCTTCAACACTTCCTGAAGCGCTGACAGAGATAAGTAATCCCTCATTGCGATAGAAGGAGATAATTGGTGCGGTCTGCTCTGCATAGACTTCAAGACGTCTAGCGATTACTTCAGCCTTGTCATCCTCGCGCTGATAAACCTCGCCACCACATGTTGGGCACTTATCCACGCCAACTGATGGAGCGCCACAATCGCGGCAGGTACGGCGTGATGAAAGTCGAGCGATGATCTCCTCATCTGCAAGTGAAAACTCTAAAACCGCATTAAGAGGTGTTTTCTTTTCAATCATCATGGCGCGCAATACCTCGGCCTGTGCGACATTTCGAGGCCAGCCATCGAGTAAAAATCCATTGAGTGCATCTGGCTCTTCAAGCCGTGATGCAACCATGTTATTGGTGATTGAATCTGGAACTAATTCACCGCGATCCATAAACTCACGAGCTTGATTTCCTAACTCAGTTCCAGCCTTTAAATTGGCGCGGAAAATATCGCCAGTTGCAATATGCGGAATTGAAAAGTGCGCTGCCAGGAATTGTGCTTGTGTTCCCTTGCCTGCACCTGGTGGACCTACCAGGACTAAACGCATTACTTCAGGAATCCCTCGTATGAACGCTGTTGTAGCTGAGATTCAATCTGCTTTGCAGTGTCTAGACCAACACCAACAACGATCAAGATCGCAGTTCCACCAAATGGGAAGTTCTGTGTAGCTCCAAAGAGCACAAGTGCTCCAATCGGAATGACAGCAACTAACGCGAGGTAGAGAGATCCTGGAGCAGTGATGCGTGAAAGAACATACTGCAAGTACTCAGATGTTGGCTTTCCAGCACGGATACCTGGAACAAATCCACCGTACTTCTTCATGTTATCTGCAACCTCATCTGGGTTGAAGGTAATTGCAACGTAGAAGTAAGTGAAGAAAATAATGAGCGCTGCATAAGTAACAACGTAAATAATGTTGTCACCATTGACGAAGTTACGGCTAATCCATACCGCCCAAGCAGCCTGGCTGTTTGTGAAGTTCACAATCAGTGAAGGGATGTAGAGCAATGATGAAGCGAAAATTACTGGGATAACACCAGCCTGGTTAACCTTGATTGGAATGTATGTGCTGGTTCCACCGTATGCCTGACGTCCAACCATGCGCTTGGCATATTGAACTGGAATACGACGTTGGGCCTGCTCAACAAAGACAACCGCAGCTACAACCAGTACACCTACCAACATCACGAAGATGAAAGCAAAGAGACCCTTTTGTAGCTTGATTGACCATAGCTGGCTTGGGAAACCTGCAGCGATAGATGTAAAGATCAAGATTGACATACCGTTACCAACACCACGATCAGTGATGAGCTCACCAAGCCACATAACAACAGATGTACCAGCTGTCATTACAACGATCATTGTGACGATGCGCTGCCATGAAGTGTCAGGGATGATTGCAAGAGAACATCCTGAAATCAAACGTCCTGGTGTACGAGCAACTGCAACCAAACCTGTTGACTGCAAGATTGCCAAACCAATTGTTAGGTAACGTGTGTATTGAGTTAACTTTGCATTTCCTGATTGTCCTTCAGCCTTGAGGGCTTCGAAGCGAGGAATTACAACTGTTAACAACTGCACGATGATCGATGCGGTGATGTAAGGCATGATTCCCAAAGCAAAGACAGAGAGCTGAATAAGCGCTCCACCACTGAATAGGTTAATCAAACCAAACAATCCACCAGTTTCTGCCGTCTTCAAACACTCTTTTACATTTGTGTATGAAACGCCAGGTGTTGGAACAACTGAACCAAAGCGGAACAGAGCCATGATTGAGAGAGTGAAGAAGATCTTCTTTCGTAGATCTGGTGTCTTAAAAGCCATCCCGAACGCTGAAAGCATTGATCTTCTCCTCTGTCTCTTCTATCTAAAAATGTTCGCTAATTAGAGAACGTTTGTCTTGCCGCCGGCTGCAGTGATCTTGTCTACAGCAGATGATGAGAAAGCGTGTGCAGTAACACTCACCTTGACATCGATTTCGCCGTTTCCAAGCACCTTTACAGGCAAGCTATCGCGTACTGCACCCTTTGCAATGAGATCTGCAACAGTTACATCGCCACCCTTAGGGAATAGCGCGTTAATTGTTGAAACATTCACAGCCTGGTACTCAATACGTGCTGGGTTCTTAAATCCGCGAAGCTTTGGCAAGCGCATTACGAGAGGTAGCTGACCACCTTCGAAACCTGCACGAACTGTGTTACGAGCGCGTGTTCCCTTACCACCGCGACCTGCGGTCTTACCCTTTGATGCTTCACCGCGACCCTTACGAGTCTTAGCTTTCTTAGCACCTGGAGCTGGACGAAGATGATGAAGTTTTAGTGTCATCTTTATTCGACCTCCTCAACCTTAATCAGGTGGCGAACGGCGTAAACCATGCCACGAATTTCTGGACGATCTTCTTTAACAACAACATCGTTAATGCGCTTTAGGCCCAATGAACGAAGTGTGTCGCGCTGCTCAGGCTTGTTTCCAACCTTCGAGCGAATCTGAGTTACTTTCAAACGTGGCATTAGGCACCTACCGTGATCTGTGAAGCGCGGATAATTGCTGCAGGTGCAACATCTTCCAATGGACGACCACGTCGCGCAGCAATTTGTGCTGGGCTCTCAAGCATCTTCAATGCAGCAACGGTTGCGTGAACCATGTTGATTGCATTGTTAGATCCGAGTGACTTAGTCAATACATCTGTGATGCCTGCACACTCAAGAACTGCACGCACTGGACCACCGGCGATAACTCCGGTACCTGGGCTAGCTGGACGTAGAAGAACTACACCCGCTGCAGTTTCACCTTGTACTGGGTGAGGAACTGTTCCTTGAACACGTGGAACTGTGAAGAATGACTTCTTCGCTTCTTCCACTGCCTTAGCAATCGCTGCTGGAACTTCCTTGGACTTTCCGTAACCAATACCGACCTGACCGTTACCGTCTCCGACAACTACAAGTGCGGTGAATGAGAAACGACGTCCACCCTTTACAACCTTAGATACGCGGTTGATAAATACAACGCGCTCCATGAATGGATTCTTTTCTTTTTCGCGATCATCACGACGTTCGCGACGCTCTGGGCGTCCCTTACCTCGCTCGTTACCTGCTGTTGCTGGCGCAGTAGTTGGATTAGTAGACATTAGAACTCCAATCCGTTCTCTCGTGCACTGTCAGCTACAGCTGCAATACGACCGTGGTACTTATTTCCTGCACGATCGAAGACGACAGATGAAACTCCAGCAGCCTTAGCGCGTGATGCAATCAATGCACCAACAGCCTTTGACTTTGCAGTCTTGTCGCCCTTATCGGCACGAAGATCAGTTTCCATTGTGGATGCATAGGCAAGTGTCTTGCCCTGTGTGTCATCAATAACCTGTACAAACAAGTGACGTGATGAGCGAGAAACGACTAAACGTGGACGAGATGCTGTTCCAGAAACCTTCTTGCGAACGCGGAAAGCACGACGGGCACGGGCGTTTGTTGCCGAACCTTTGCGGACCTTTACACCAATAGCCATTACTTCTTACCTGTCTTTCCTTGCTTACGGCGAACAACTTCACCTGAGAGACGCAAGCCCTTGCCCTTGTAAGGATCAGCCTTGCGAAGCTTCTTTACCTTTGCAGCAACTTCGCCAACCAACTGCTTATCAATTCCAGAGATGTGGAACTTTGTTGGTGACTCAACCTTGAAGGTGATTCCTTCAGGTGCTGGGAATTGGATGTTGTGGCTGTAACCAAGTTGGAACTCGAGGTCCTTACCCTTTTCAGCTACACGGTAACCAACACCGACGATTTCAATAGTTAATGTGTAACCGTTAGTTACGCCCTCGACCATATTCGCAACAAGTGTGCGAGATAGGCCGTGAAGTGAACGTGTTACGCGCTCCTCGTTTGGACGAGCAACGGTGATAACACCAGCTTCTTGGGAAACTTGAATTGGCTCAGCAACGTTAAGTGAAAGAGTTCCCTTAGGACCCTTCACTGCAACATTCTGTCCAGCGATTGTTACTTCTACGCCGCTTGGTACGGCGATAGGCATGCGACCAATACGTGACATTAGATGATCACCATACGTAGGCGAGAAC
>JAPOJK010000018.1 GCA_029978465.1 Actinomycetota bacterium | reverse complement strand
GACTCTCTCAGAGTACAAATACCTTGTATTGATATTGGATGTCAATGCCTACAAGGGAGAGAGACAATGAAGAGACGCACATTTGACACAATGGTTTCAGCTGTTGGATTTGGTTTTGCAATTCTGCTATTCATCTTCGCAGGGCTTCTCAATTACGGAGCTAGCTTTGCAAATGACAATGTCCAGACTCAGTTAGAGAATCAAAATATAGCCTTCCCTGCCGAAGAAGGACTTCCCGCTAATACAAAGAGCAAGTTGGTGAAATGGGCTGGCATGCAGGTAACTAATGGAGAAATGGCAAAGGCCTACTCAGATCTGTACATACTCGAACATATGAACGCCTCTGCAACCGCCGTCATGGGAAAGCCAGCAACGTACTCAGAGGTTTCTGGGGCATATATGGGTCTAGTACGAGGAGGAAGTACCGATACTGAAAAGATCGCCAAGCTAGGAGAATTACGTCAAACCCTATTTATGGGAAACACCCTTCGAGGGATGTTACTTCAGGCCTATGCCTTCGGAATATTTGGTGTTGTAGCTGGATATGCCGCACTGGCTTCATTGCTCGGTGGTGTTTTGTTTCTGGTACTTGCGGCGGCTGGGTTCGCACACATTCGTCGCACTCCAGAGGATGCGATGATTTAACCCTCAACTCTCCGTGAGGGGTTAAAGAAGCGCCCCTGGGTTTATCCCAGGGGCGCTTTCCTTTACAGTTTTTCTAGAAGTTTAGCGATCTAACTTTCCTGAAATGAAATCCTCAGTCTTTGTATGAGCTGCCTCATCTGTGTACTGAGTTGGAGGAGTCTTCATAAAGTAGCTAGATGGTGAAAGCAACGCTCCACCAATCTTGCGATCAAGACCGATCTTTGCACAGCGAAGTGCATCGATGATCACACCAGCTGAGTTTGGTGAATCCCATACCTCCAACTTGTACTCAAGGTTGAGAGGAACATCGCCAAATGCGCGGCCTTCGAGGCGAACGTAGGCCCACTTGCGATCATCTAGCCATGGAATGTAATCCGATGGTCCGATGTGAACATTCTTCTCACCAAGATCATGATGTAGCTGAGATGTAACCGAGTTTGTCTTTGAAATCTTCTTGGATTCAAGACGATCACGCTCGAGCATGTTCTTGAAGTCCATGTTTCCACCAACATTGAGCTGGTAGGTACGGTCTAGGTGAACTCCGCGATCCTGGAACAACTTAGCCATGATGCGGTGAGTGATAGTCGCACCTACCTGGCTCTTAATGTCATCTCCAACGATTGGAAGTCCAGCATCTGCAAACTTCTTCTCCCAGACAGGATCTGAAGCGATGAATACTGGAAGTGCATTTACAAATGCGCATCCTGCATCAATTGCACACTGTGCGTAGTACTTTGCAGCTACTTCAGAGCCCACTGGAAGGTAGCAAATCAAAACATCGATCTGCTCATCCTTAAGGACCTGAACTACATCTACAGCTGGTGCATCTGACTCTTTGATTGTCTCGCGGTAATACTTACCGAGACCATCATTTGTAACGCCGCGAAGAACTGGAACGCCAGTCTTTGGGACATCACTAAATTTAATTGTGTTGTTCTCGCTTGCCCAGATTGCATCTGCAAGATCGAGTCCAACCTTCTTCGCATCCACATCAAAGGCTGCAACAAACTTGATGCTAGAGATGTGGTATCCCCCAACAACAGCGTGCATAAGACCTGGGATCTCTTGATCAACAGCAGCGTTCTTGTAGTACTCAACGCCCTGAACTAATGAGTTAGCGCAGTTTCCAACGCCAACAATTGCAACACGGATGTCGCCTTTACCGGTTGTGATATTCACTCTATTTCCTCTCGGTTTTGATCATGTCTTCCAGCCAAGCAATCTCTCGATCAGCTGTCTCCAGTGAATGACGTCGCCACTCCTCCAGATATTTGTCGATACCAACAGGTGACTTCTCGAGTTCACCACGAAGGATTTCGGCTTTCTCCTTAAGGCGACGATGGCGCCCCTCAAGAATTCTTACTCGGTTCTTTGCCGATGTTGGTGAGAAGAAGGCGAAACGAATTTCAAAGCCCTCGTCCTCCCATGTTTCAGGTGTTACTGATTCAGTTAAATCCTCAAAGCGGCGAGCGCCTTTATCTGTAATCGCATACACGATGCGAGATCTGCGAGATGTTGTATCTGGAACAGACTCTTCAATGAGTCCCGCCTCCATCATGCGACGAAGTTGTGGGTACAAGACAGAAAATGACAGTGCGCGGAATGGACCGAAGATGGTTCCTATGCGCTTGCGAAGCTCATACCCATGGAGTGGAGCCTGAGAGAGCAGACCAAGGAGTGCGAATTCGAGGGACTCTGATCGTGAACGCATCTAACCCCTCCTCATGATGTGGCTGTATTACTCCACGGAATGTATCTATTCGATATATCGAGCCGTAATCTAGAGGGATATACCTGCACCGCGCAAGCCGAACACACCCCTAAACTCCCCATGTGGTCATTCCCTCACGTCTGCCTGAGTACCTCATCGCCGCCATGGTGATCATCCTCGCCCCGGGTCCGAGCGTGCTCTTTGTCATCGCCCGCGCCATCGCGTGGGGTCGAGCCACCGCAGTGTTCACAGTTGCCGGAAATGTCACCGGAGCCTTCTCCCTTTCCGTCTTTGTCGCCTTAGGTCTTGGCCCTATCCTGCAACGATCAGAGCTTGCCTATATCGCTGTGCAATGGGGTGGCGGCTTGTACTTGGTGTACCTCGGCATTGATGCAATTAGAAAACGAAGCGCACATGCCGCTGATATGACTAACCAAGGTGAGATCGCACCATCGATTCGTCGCTCTATTCGCGATGGCTTTTGGGTAGGTGCACTTAATCCCAAGGGTGTGGTTTTCTTTGCCGCGGTTCTGCCTCAATTTATTGATCGTGAAAAAGGCAGCGTGACAGCTCAATTAATTTTGCTTGGCGCTATCTTTGCAATTCTTGCCTTTGTTTCAGATGGCTCGTGGGGAATGTTGGCTGGAACAGCACGTAATTGGTTGGCAACAGATGCCAGACGGTTAGAGCGATTACGGGCAACCGGTGGAACCATCATGATTATCTTGGGAATATCGGTTTTGATTTCTGCAATTGTCAGTGCCTAAGTACACAATAAGCACATGATTAAACCTGCTAAGCCCGCCCGTGAAAATATCTCTCCATCAGATCTGACCTTTGGTTTATCGACCTGCAAAAGATGTTTGTGGATTAAGTACTGGTTCAAGGTAACTATGCCCGGTGCCTTTCCACTTGTTGGAACAATGGCAGCGTTGCAAGAGGAGCATTTTCAAGGCGCAGATATGCCAACAATTGATCCATCACTTCGTGCCGGCAAGGTCACTAAGTGGGGCGAGTGGGTAAAGAGCAAGCCCCTTGTTGTTAATGGCGTAGAAAGCCGTTGGAGAATTCTCGGAAAGTACGATCTGGTCTCAACAAATGAGGATGGCACAATCGGTTTAATTGATTGCAAAGTCTCTGATAGTCAACGAGATAGCGGCCAGTTCTACTCTC
Source organism: Actinomycetota bacterium (assembly GCA_029978465.1). GTDB lineage: Bacteria > Actinomycetota > Actinomycetes > Nanopelagicales > Nanopelagicaceae > Planktophila. The sequence goes on along the minus strand of JAPOJK010000018.1, from coordinate 14,955 downwards.
CTCAACTTGAAGCCTATGCCTATGCATTGGAAAATCCCGCAGCAGGTAAGGCTCAATCGGTAGCGTCAATGGGTTTATTGGTGTGGCGACCAACTACCGCGATCGGTAGCAACGCTGATGAGTATGGCTTTGGAGTAATGCAAAAGTATGTTCCAGTTGAAAGAGATCAAGCAAACTTTTTGAAGGTTATCGGTGAGTTCATTGATGTTCTAGAGGGAGAGCTTCCCGATGCTGGCAGTGAGTGCCAAACATGCACCTATTTAACCGCACGTAACGCTTTGGATTAATCCTCTTCTTGAATCTCGCCCAACTTTGCTTTCTTTGGTGCGTAGATATCGATGTACTCCTGACCTGACATCGCATGAATCGCATTCATGATCTGATCTGTCACATCTCGAAGGTGCTGAAGATCTGTTGAATCTCCATCAAAGTACATCGGTTGACCAAAGTGCATTCCTACACGTTTCACATTAGGAATGACTTTTCCAGTTGGTTGAATCTTGTCGGTGTTAAACATCGCTACCGGAACAACTGGTGCTCCAGATTCAATAGCTAGGCGAGCAATACCTGTTCGACCTTTGTACAACCTGCCATCGGGAGAGCGTGTTCCTTCTGGATAAATTCCAATGCAATCACCATCTGCAAGAACTTTAAGTCCAGTAATGAGAGCAGCTTCGCTGCGACGACCACCGGAGCGATCAACTGGAACCTGACCTAAGGCGATGAAGGTTAACTTTTTGAGCAAACCCTTTGGGCCAGGAGATGTGAAGTACTCACTCTTTGCAAGGAAGGTAACTTTGCGGGGAACAACCAAGGGCATAAAGATCGAATCACTAAAAGATAGGTGATTGGAGGCAATGATCACTGGACCTTTTGATGGGACATGACGTAAGCCTCGAACCTTAGGACGGAAGGCGAGCATCAAAATTGGGGTCAGGAATGCTCGCAAGGTTCCGTAGGGCAGGTTGCTCAACACGAGGCTAATTTAGTGGCTATTGACGACTATGACACTATCTGAGGGTGAGTAAAGAGAAAAAAGAGTCAGATGGCTTCGATGAAGAGGAGTTGATCCGCTCAGAGTTTGAGTCGATCGTCTCAGGATTGAACCTAGATCAATCAACTCCTTCGACATATCTGGATGATTTAGATCGAATCGATCGCGAGGGCTTTGTACAACCCAACCCAGAGCGACAAACACCACGAGGATTTATTGACTCCGCTCGCAACTCAATTAAGCGATGGTTACATCGCAATGGTCGTGATGATGATGGGGCTGCGCTATGAGTAATTTTTCCTGGGGAATTTTAGGACCGGGTGGAATCGCGCAAGCCTTTGCAAAGGATTTAACCTTTACTGACGGACACACAATCGGTGCGGTTGGATCGCGATCACTTGCTAACGCACAACAATTTGCCAACACCTTTGGCGGTACCGCACATGGAAGTTATGAAGAGCTGGTTGCAGATTCAGGTATTGATGCAATTTATGTTGCAACTCCCCATCCTGCACACCATGACAATGTGATCTTGGCGCTCAACGCTGGTAAGCCGGTTTTATGTGAAAAACCATTTGCGGTAAATGCTCAGCAAGCTCAGGCAATGGTTGATGCTGCCGCAAAAAATAAGGTAGCGCTCATGGAGGCGATGTGGGCTCGATTCTTGCCGCATTATGCAAAGGTGCGTGAGATTGTTGCGAGCGGTGTTTTAGGACCAATACTTTCGATTCATGCAGATCATGGTCAGCGTCTTGCAGATCAAGGAATTGCACGTTTAGTTGATCCACAGTTAGCAGGTGGCGCACTATTGGATCTAGGAATTTATCCGATTTCCTTTGCACATATGATTTTAGGAAACCCGACATCAATTACTTCAAAAGCTGTAATGACTGACCGAGGTGTGGATGCGCAAACATCGATGATCTTTAGTTATGACAATGGTGCGCAAGCGGTTTTGACAACAACAATGATTGAGCAAACTCCGTGTCGCGCACTTGTTGCAGGATTACATGGTTGGTTAGAGATCGATCGCACCTTCTATAACCCAGCCAGTATGCGAGTGATTCTTAATGATGGATCTGTTACTGAATATCCAAGTGCTTACGTTGGACATGGTTTGCGTGAGCAAGCTGAAAGCTTCAAACAAATAGTTCAATCGGGTGCGGTTGAATCAAAGGTTCTGACCTGGAAAGACACTGTAGATATTATGAAAAGTATGGATACCGTCCGCAGCCAAATTGGTTTGAAATATCCCTTTGAAGATTAGGCGCGAGCTAAATCTGCAACACCAACTAAACCTGCCTCATTGCCTAACTGTGCAGCAATAAGTTCAGGGTATGGGTGCTTTCCAGCAAAAGGCATCGTGCGTTCAAGTGCTTCACGGGTTGGCTTCAATAAAATCTCACCGGCATCAATTACTCCCCCGCCGATAACAACACATGCGGGATCAAGTAGTACTGATAATGATGCAATTCCGGCACCTAGCCATTGGCCAGTCGTGTTAAATGCAGCAAGTGCAACGGGGTCACCCTCACGTGCGGCATCTGTGATCGCTTGACCGGTAAGCCCTGCAACGGTGCCATCACCACGCGATAACAAGTTTCGTGCAATTTCAGGGCTTGCATTAATCGCTTCGCGAGCATGGCGCAGTAGTGCATTTCCAGATGCGTATTGCTCAAAACATCCACGAGCTCCACAGCCGCACAAATGGCCGTCAGGAACAACACGAAGGTGGCCAAACTCAGCTGCAATTCCATATGCACCGCGGTACAAAGATCCGTTGACAACAATTCCACCACCGATACCGGTTCCAACAGTAAGCATCATCATGTGGTTTTGATTTCGTCCCGCACCAAACTTTGCTTCGCCCCATGCTGCAGCATTGGCATCATTTTCTATAACTACCGGTAAACCAATCAGAGCGGTTAACTCTGAATCGAGATCAACACCATTCCAATCAGCGATGTTGGGAGTTGCAAGCATTGTCTTTCGATCAGAAGAAACAAAGCCTGCCGCTGATACGCCAACAGAGGTAACATCAAACTTTTCCATTAACTCTTTTGCTGTTTCGGCTATTGTTCGAGTTAGCTCAGCACCACCTTGACGTGGAGTTTCTTTACGCGCAGTTGCAAGAATTTTTCCATTCTCATCAACAACACCGCCAAGAACCTTGGTGCCTCCAACATCAATTCCGATCGTGTTACCCATGCGGGAGTTACGCCTCTAAATGTGACTTCAGTTGAGCAAGTGCGGCATCGATCGTTGCTTTCTCTGCCTTTTGACGCATCATCGCTGGAATTGGCATTGATAGAGAAACTTCAAGTTCATATGTAACTTCAGTTGTGTCCTCATCAACACTTGTAATTGTGTAGATGCCATCCATGCTGGTCAGCAGATCTGCATCCTCCATAGAAAATGACAGTTTGCTGGGAGCTTGGCTCCAGTCGTAATCAAGGGTGAGACGGTCCTTCATCATTCCTGCATCGATGCTCATCTTTACCTTGGTAACACGACCTTGATCATCACGGTCAAGTGCTTCTGAGCTTTTGATTTGGGTGGACCACTCGGGGTACTTATCCAACTCAAAGAGAGTCTTCTGAACCTGCTCGATTGGTGCCTCAATTGTGATTACGGATTTGCTGAAGTTGGTCATGGCGCAAGGCTACCCTCTTCCCCTTTTGTCCGCCCCCGCGCTAGCGTTCGCCCATGAATGAAATCTCAATCCCTCCACTAGTTCCCGCCGCAACCGCCGGGAATCTCACAAATCTGATCGCTGAACGCGCCTGGTTTGAACCAGAGCGCATCACTATGTCTCGTCCATTGGGCGAGGGATGGCAACCTGTAACAGCACGTGAAGTTGAAGAAGAGGTTCGCGCAACTGCGAAGGGTTTAATAGCAGCAGGAGTTCAGATTGGTGATCGCGTAGCGATCATGGCCCGTACCCGTTACGAGTGGACGATTTTAGATTTTGCAACCTGGTTTGCAGGCGGAGTTGTAGTTCCAATTTACGACACATCTTCTGCAGAGCAGATCGACTGGATCCTCAATGATTCGCACTCAGTTGCAATTATTGTTGAAACACCAGCCTTGGCTGATCTTGTCAAGACTGTGCAACCTGCTCATACCCGTCACATGTGGACGATGACAGATGATGTTCTAACTGTTTTGCGTGAAGCAGGAAAGCACATTGGTGATGATGAGATTGATCGCCGACGTAATGCATTAACCCCGGCTTCCCTTGCAACTCTTATCTACACATCGGGAACAACCGGCAAGCCAAAGGGTGTTCAACTTACACACAGCAACTTCTTATCTGAGTGCGGAAATGTTGTACAAGGTGCAAGTGAGCTGTTCCTCAAGCCAGGTGGATCAACCTTGTTGTTCCTTCCTGTTGCCCACGTCTTTGGTCGTATGGTTCAAATCGGTTCTATCTCTGCTGGATTACACATGGCGCACTGCAGCGATCCAGTTGGTCGCTTGCCGATGGATCTTGCTTCATTTAAGCCAACATTTGTGTTGGCAGTTCCTCGCATCTTTGAAAAGATTTACAACGGAGCTGAAGCACGAGCAGAAGCTGCGGGAAAGGGAAAGATCTTCCGTAAGGCTGCAGAGGTTGCTATCGCGTATTCAGAAGCCCTTGATAAAAAGGGAATGTCTCCCATTCTTAAACTTAAGCATGGTCTCTTCGACAAGTTGGTCTACAGCAAGATCCGCGCCGGTATGGGTGGCAATGTTGAGGCTGCGATTTCAGGTGGAGCACCCCTTGGTGTTCGTCTAGGCCACTTCTATCGTGGTGCAGGAGTTACAGTGCTTGAAGGGTATGGATTAACAGAAACAACCGCTGGTGCAACTCTTAACTTGATTGGTGCACACCGCGTTGGTTCAGTGGGTCGACCAATTCCAGGAACATCGGTCAAGATTGCAGAAGATGGTGAAGTTCTACTTCGCGGTCCAATTGTCATGGAAGGGTATTGGCAGAATCAGGCAGCAAATGATGAGGTCTTTGATTCCGAGCGCTGGTTTAAATCTGGCGATCTAGGAAAGTTAGATGATGATGGTTTCTTGTACATCGTCGGACGTAAGAAGGAACTGATCGTTACTGCTGGCGGAAAAAATGTGGCACCAGCTGTTCTAGAAGATCGCCTTCGCGCTCACCCATTAGTCAGCCAGTGCATGGTGGTCGGTGACAATCAACCATTTATCGCAGCGCTTGTGACCCTCGACCCAGATGCTCTTAAGGCGTGGGTTGCAAACAACAAGAAGGATGGCGCATCGATGGCTGATCTAGTTAACGATCCCGATCTGATTGCTGTAGTTCAAACCGCTGTTGATGATGCAAACAAGGCGGTAAGTAAGGCTGAATCAATTCGTAAATTCACTCTTCTACCAACAGATTTCACAATCGCTGGTGGACACTTAACTGCGAAGTTGTCAGTTAAGCGACATGTGGTTGCGAAGGAGTTCGCTAAAGAAATTGAAGCATTGTTTACAAAATGAACAATGAGCGAGTAACCCTCGCACAAGAGTTGCATGATGGGATTGCCCAGGACCTCGTGGTCTTGGGCTTTTCCATTTATCAAGTTATCTCTGACTGTCACGATCCCGATCTCAAAAACTCACTTCGCCAGATTCGTTTTACAACCACCGCGTTGATTGAAAAGGTACGAGCAGAGATGCATCAACTAAGGGGTGCGCAACCACTTCAAGGAGTGGATAACTCCTTGGATACGATGCATGAGACCCTTCGAATTGTTCAAGAGCTGATGCGCAACATAGAAAAACACTCAGGTGCGAGCAAGGTGCAGATAGTGATTCAGGATAATGGAAGTGGCGGAGCGGGCCCCAAAGAAGGATCCTTTGGGTTGCGCGGCATACAAGAGCGAGTTGAAAAACTCAATGGGGAAATCAGTATTGATTCCAATTCACAGGGCACCAAGATTGGAGTAACGATCCCATTGGATAGGTGATGACCCGACTATTGGTAGTAGATGATCATGATGTTGTTCGACAGGGTCTTGTTACCTCACTGAAGACACATGGGTACTCATCCATCGAAACAGCGGCAACCATTAAAGAGTCTCGCTCCAAAGTTGCTGCATTTAATCCTGAAGCGGTGATCGTTGACATTAATCTGCCCGATGGATCGGGGTTGGAGTTAGTCCAATGGATCAGGAAGATCAGCGCAAATGTGGCGATCATTGTCCTTTCCCTTAATGAGCCATCCTTGTTTGCCCACCTTGCACGAAGTGCTGGAGCAAATGCATATATTTCAAAGAGTCGGCCCATAGATGAGATTGTCTCGACCCTTAATTTTGCAGTAGCTAATCCTGGTTCCTTTACTAGCTCGCTCACCACTGCAGAGATGAGTTTGGTAGAGCTGACACCACGAGAAATTGATCTACTGCACTTACTGGCAAACGGAGCCAGCAACTTAGAGATTTCATCAACCTTGTATATAAGTGTTTCGACTGTAAAAACTCATATCTCTTCGATTTTAAGAAAGCTTGAATCCACCAATAGAACTATGGCGATAAAGGTAGCTAGAGAAAAAGGATTATTGCCTTAACAGTTCATTAAATCGAGCTGACCAGATCTCCCAGCGCCAGTTGTCAATGATCAATTGGCGTCCAGCTATTCCCATTGCCTTAGCTTTTTCTGGATTATTGAGAAGTTCAATCGCAGCCTTAGCAATCTGCTGATTGTCTGTGCCATCTACAACAAATCCAGTAACTCCATCGATAACAGCATCGGGTGCTCCCCCAGATGAACCTGCGATTACAGGTAATCCGCAACTACTTGCCTCCAGGTACACGATTCCTAATCCTTCAACTTCAAGACCTGCAAGACGCGAACGTGATGGCATCGCAAAGATATCTCCTGCGCAAATGAATCGTGGAAGTTCAGCGTATTGAATTCTGCCAATGAAGGAGACATGGTTTTCTAACTTATTGAGCGCAACTAATTTGGCAAGGTGTTCCAAGTAAGGTCCTTTACCGACCATCAACAGGTGAGCATCTGGAACGCTCTCAAGGATTTGCGGCATCGACTCAATTAAATGATCTTGACCCTTTCTGTGAACTAAACGTCCAACAGAGACGATCACCTTTTTACCCTCGAGGTTAAGCTCTTTTCTCAACTGGGTTGAATCATCGGGGGTAAAGTGATCGACATCGATACCTGGTGCGATCTTTACCATCGCTTTAGCCGCCGAAGCGCTTAAAGAGTGTGAAATCGCATGTTGAGTGAACTCACCTAAGTAAGTAAGGGTGTCAACGGAAGAACCGATCCGGCGTATCGCCAACGTGAATGGAAATACCTTTGCCCACCAGACCTCATGTCCATGTGTAAGAGCAACGGTTTTGATGACCCCTGCACGTTTCATGGAGGCGGACAACACAGCTAAAGGTGCTGCTGCTCCAAAGGCTGCCACCTTGATATCTCTCTCTTTAATAATTCGAGCAAGGTTGAGGGCAACCCGTGGTGTTGGAAGCAAAATCTTTGCGCGATCACGTATGACAACAACACCGTATTTTCGTAACCATTGAGCGTCATAATCAGCTGAGCCCTCTTGTGATGATGTATACACAATTGTTGAACCAAAAGGCCTGCGTTCGATTAAACCAATAACAAAGGTTTCAATCCCACCGGCACGTGGACCAAAGTCATTAGTTACAAAGAGAACTGGGCTAGAAACGTCGAGCTCCTACCAACGGCTTTCTTCCCAATGAACCACTTGTTGCAACTTTGACTCGAGAGCCAGATCGCGGAGCGTGCACCATTTTTCCGCCACCTAAGTAAATTCCAACGTGAGATACCGGTCGACCAAAGAACAAGAGATCGCCTGGCTTTAAAGCGTTAAGAGAAACCTTTTTAGCCAGTCGAGATTGTGCTGCCGAAGAGTGCGGTAGGGAAACACCAGCTGCTTGGAAGGCGCGCATCGTTAGACCTGAACAATCCCAGGTAACCATTCCCGCAGCACCAAATACATAACGATCACCGATCTGCTTTAGCGCATACTTAAGCGCTGTTCCGGCACGACCTGAAACCCCGCTTGCACTTTGCGCAGCTTTGAGAGAGGAGGCTTGATCGGCGTTCTCCTCTTCCTCCGCTAATCTGGCTAAACGTTCACGCTCTGCCTTGGTTAACTTTGATAAAAGTTTTTCAGCCTCTGCCAATTTTTTCTGAGCAAGCTCTGATTGCGCCGTCAACTTCTTTTGCGCCGCCGCTACCAACGCCATCTTGTCATTGACCGTCAAGGTGGTTGCATTTAATCGTTGCTGGGCTGTTTCAAACTTTCGCAGTTGGGCAGATTTTCGTCGGGTAATCGCATCTAATGCACCGGCAGATGATAAGTACAAAGATGGATCTGCAGAGAAGAGAAGTTCAAAGCTTTGACCAAAGCCGCCGGATTTGTACTGCTCAACGGCGATACTTCCTAAAGATTTTTGAAGTGTTGAGACTGTTTGACCTTGAAGCTCAGCCTTTGCCTTAATTCCATTGAGGGTCTTTGTAAGGGCGGCTAACTTCACCTTTGCCTCTTGGGCACCTTCCGCTGCAGCGGTTGCATCCTCTTCTAACTGGCGAACCTTGGCTTGAACCTGCGCCAAGGTCTGTGCACCAGAGGCTGCAACGGGTGCTAATACCCCGGCAAGTACCGCAACAGCGGTAAGGATGCGCATCCACAATGACATAAGGGCAAGGCTAACCGCGCCTATACCCACCGCTCAACCTCAATGAGGCTAATTCGGCTGTGAATTTGCCCCGTCTCACGCTCCGCGAGCGTTGAATTGAAGCGGAGGTGTTAATCCACTCTCAGCCAACACAGAGAGTGCATCAACGGTTTCATCGCTGATCTGTGAGGTGTTATCGAGGAAAAAGGAGACCACACATGTATTACATGCGATAGCGGCCATGGTGCATGTTGAGCAATCAATGATCATGTTCTCAAATGTACAGAGCGTCACTGACAAGAAATCAGGGCTGTAAGTAATACTTAGAGATGTGAGCGTCGTTGCAACATTGGTAGTTGGCAGCGATGGTTCAACCTCCAAGGAGAGCCGATCAGCTGGAGTGAGCTCACCGGAAGATCGCAAAGCCTTCTTACAACGACGCCGCGAGGTTGATGTCATCATCGTGGGTGGCAATACCGCCCGTCACGAGCCTTATAACCGGACCCCGGTTCCCCTCGTTGTCATCTCTCGCTCTTTAGTAAATCCAGTGCAGGGAAATCACTTGGCACTTTTCTGGAACTGCTCCCCCGTGAGCGCAATTGAAAAGGCCCGCACCTTGTTTGGCGAAAAGATTTTGATTGAGGGCGGAGTATCAATGATTAATGAGTTAATCGCTCATTCACTAATTGATCAGTTAGAGCTCAGCGTCACGCCCGCCACAGGTGGTGAGGACAGAATAGATATTCAGCAACTCTTGTCACATTTTTCTACAGTTGAAAAGCGCGAGGAATCGGGAACGGTCTTTTACTCAGCTCGCAATTAGAAAGCTGAAATTATTGATACACCCGTTACCGCTAAAGCAATTCCAACGTATTGAACCTTATGTAATCTTTCATTAAGAAACTTAAAGGCCAGAAGTGCGGTTGCAATTGGATACAAAGATCCAAAGACCATGGCGACGGAGACTAAGCCCTTAGTTGTTGCTACCCCCAACAAGAGATTTGCAATAAAGTCGGCGGCGCCGATAAAGATTAAGAGCGGCATATCGTTCTTTGAAAATCCACCCGTTGTCTTAAATCTCATTGCTAGTGCAATCGTCACAAAGAAAGTTGCTCCACGCATCGAAACCATTGTCATCAAAGCACTTTCCTGCGAACCAATTGAAATAAAGGTTAGAGCTAAACCAAAACCAGCTGCCGCGCCTAAGGCTAATAACAATGGCTTGAGCGGCAGACCATTGGAAAGTTCAGGACCGCTTGCACAAAAGACACCCACTAGTGCAATTACAACTCCGATTGAGGTGATGGCGGTTAATGTGTCACCGGTAATCAATGCATATGCAACTGGAATTACAGCGCTCATAGAGCTAATTGGTGAAACAACTCCCATGCGTCCCGTTGATAAACCTTCATATAAACAGGCTAAACCGATGTAGCCACATAAACCTGCGAGGGCTCCGTACAAGAGATAACCGTCAAAGCCAAGCGCCTGTCCATGCCAATCACCCGATACAAGAACAATCAATACTCCAGTTATCAGACCGAAGATCTGCGACAAACCAAGAACTGCAAATGGATGGCGGTGCTTACTCATTCGACCGGCGAAGTAATCTGCCGTTCCCCACATCGCACTTGAGATAAGTGCCAACAGTGATGCCATAGGAGCAAGGCTACAGCCCCGCCTCCCAAGAAATGGTGGTACTCATCTTTATCCTAGGCAGGTGGATGCGAATGGTTTTGAGCGTTTAATTGATCACCTTCGCACAGTTACACCAAGAGCCGAACTCACCCTTACCGAAGTTCCAGCTCCTCAAAAACTTGCAACCTTTGCCTTTGCTTTTTCAGCCGATGTTTCAAATGGTTTAGTTGGCGAGCAAGAGGATGAGGTCGCTAATGGTCGCTTTGTACTTTTGCATGAGCCAGGTGGTCAAGCGACCTGGGATGGCGAGTTTCGATGTGTCACCTTTGTAAGCGCAGATATTGATCCAATCATGCAGGAGGATCCACTATTGCCAGAGGTTGGCTGGAGCTGGTTTCTTGAATCTCTCGAAGTAAATGGCTGCACCTACAACTCACCCAGTGGAACCGTTACTCGTGTAACCAGTGCATCCTTTGGAAAACTTTCGCCTCGCAACAATGAAACTGAAATCGAGATTCGAGCATCGTGGACACCTGTTGTAGAAGATCCCAAGGAGATCATCAATCATATTTTGAGTTGGTGTAATTTGATTTCTGAAGTTGCAGGATTGCCTCCAGTTCCAGAAGGTGTCTCGGCGATCTCTTCTGCACGCAGGCGTTAGAAATGAGTGAAGAGGTAGTTGCTACTCCTTTGCTGCAACCAGCAGCTGGAACACCGCAGGTCATCGATACTGAAGTCGCCTTCCAAGAGGCGCTTTCCGCCTTGTCTCAAGGCTCAGGTCCCTTTGCTGTAGATGCTGAACGTGCATCAGGTTTTCGATATAGCGCTAGGGCCTATTTGATTCAGATAAAGCGAAAAGATGGTGGGCTACATTTAATTGATCCAATTCCATTTGGTCCTGGACATCAATTGTTTGCTGATCTCAATGCATTGCTTAACACCGATGAAGTAATTCTCCACGCAAGCACCCAAGATTTACCCTGCCTGCGTGAACTTGGGATTAATCCGATCAAGCTTTTTGACACTGAATTAGCAGGCAGAATCGCTGGTTTACCGAGGGTTGGTCTAGGCCCATTACTTGAATCATTAATGGGAGTTTTACTTGCAAAGGAACATAGCGCTGCCGATTGGTCGGCCCGTCCCTTGCCACAAGAGTGGCTTACTTATGCAGCCTTGGATGTTGAATTACTTGTCGAACTTCGCGATCGTATGTATTCCATATTAGAAGAATCAAAAAAGTTACCTTGGGCGCTAGAAGAGTTTGCATCCATATTGAAGGCTCCCCCACCACCACCTCGTGTAGATCCGTGGCGCAGAACTTCGGGGATGCACAAGATAAAGCGACGGGATCAATTAGCTGTCATTAAAACATTGTGGATAGCACGTGATGAGGTTGCAGCACGACAAGATATTGCACCAGGAAAGTTGCTCAATGATTCTGCAATCGTAGAACTTGCAATCGCAGTACCAACAAATAAGAAAGAGTTTGAAAAAACTCTGCGTCCTCTGGGCCTTCGTGCGCGCTGGATGGAAAATCTTCAGCTGTGGCTCGATTCAATTGCTACAGCTGTTTCCATGCCTGAAGAACAATGGCCAGCAATGCGAACAAACGCTGACACCTTGCCACCTATTAAATTGTGGCGAGATAAATTTCCGGAAAAATTTGCTCCGCTTTCACATGCACGTGCTGCGATTGAATTAATCGCTCAAGAAAATCAGATTCCTGTTGAGAATTTGATTACCCCTGAACATGTTCGGCGCATATGTTGGAAGCCTCCGGTCGGAGCAACAACAACCTTGTCGATTTCAGAGGTTGAAAAGGGGTTGTCAGAGCTCGGGGCCCGCCAATGGCAGATCGATCTGGTGGCTCCTGCCCTTGCAGCCGCCCTACTTGAGCGTGAACCCCTGCCCGTTGAAGTGGCAGAAAACACCCCAGAAGAGGGCTGAATTACGCAACATAAGCGTTGCGTAATTCCCTAACACCCTCTAGATTTTCTCTCATGCTAAGTACCTTCATTATCGCTTTGCGCGAGGGCCTAGAGGCCTCACTGATCGTTGGAATTCTCGTCGCCTACATCGTCAAGACAAAGCGCCACGGGTATTTGAAGCCACTATGGAGCGGTGTCGTCATCGCTGTGGTAGCCAGCATCGCACTGGGTGCATTCTTGACCCTGACCTCTGTCTCTTTGAGCGAGCGCGGCGAGGAGCTATTTGCCGGCGTAACATCATTTATCGCTGTTGGTTTGGTGACATGGATGGTTTTCTGGATGAAGCGCACCGCCCGTCATTTGAAGGGTGAGTTGGAAGGCAAGGTTGAGGCGGCGGCAACTGTCGGCCCCATCGCAATAGCGGCAGCGGCCTTCTTCGCAGTTATCCGCGAAGGTCTTGAAACCTCATTATTTGTCTACACAAACTTCCAAACAGTTCAAGATATTGCTAGCCCAACAGCCGGCCTTGTCTTGGGCTTTGCAGTGTCAATCACCCTCGGATTCTTAATTTACAAGAGCGCAATCAAGCTCAACCTTTCTAAGTTTTTCCAGTACTCAGGTGTTGCGCTGATCATCGTTGCAGCGGGCGTTTTGTCCTACGGTGTCCACGAGTTCCAGGAGCTGGGCTACCTTCCAGGTCCTGATGCCTTTGTCTGGGATGTAACCTCATTTATCGCTAAGGATTCAATCCTCGGTGCCTCACTGTCAGGAACCATTGGCTTTGATACAACAACCTCATGGCTACAACTAGGTGTCTGGGTTCTCTACCTAGGCGCAGTTCTAGTCCCTTACCTTGCTAAGCCAAAGGTCACAGCAAAAGCGTAAGTAGGTACTGTTACAAACCTTTACTGGCGAGTAACATTTGGCTCATACCTAACAAAGGATGAACCATGTCTCGCACCGTCGTTCTCGTTGATGCTGTTCGTACCCCATTTGGAAAGGCCGGCGGCATGTACGCCGGAACCCGCGCAGATGATTTGATGGTTCGCGCAATCCGTGGCCTCTTGGAACGAAACCCAACAATTGATCCCGCTTCTATTGAAGATGTAGCGATCGCCGCTGCAACACAAACCGGTGATCAGGGAATGAATATAGGTCGCAGCGCAGCTTTGCTATCTGGTTTACCTAACACAGTTCCTGGATACTCAATTGATCGTTGGTGCGCAGGTGCGTTAACCGCTGTCACAACTATTGCAGGTGCGATTGCAATGGGTGCAAATGAGATCGCTATCGCTGGTGGTGTTGAACATATGGGCAACCATCCAATGGGCGAAGGAATGGATCCAAATCCACGGTACTTAGCAGAGCGCATCGTTGAACAGGATGCACTTGCAATGGGTGCAACAGCTGAGCGTTTGCATGATCGCTTTCCGCAATTAACTAAAGAGCGAGCAGATCGTTACGCGATGAACTCACAACTTAAAACCGCCAAGGCGTATGCAGAAGGAAAGATTCAGAGAGATTTAATTCCAACTGCAGCACGTAGTGCCGAGCTTGGTTGGACAGTTGCAACAGCTGATGAAGCACCTCGCCCTCAGACAACGATGGAGGGTCTTGCAGGACTCAAGACTCCATTTCGTCCCGCAGGTCGTGTGACACCAGGAAACTCATCTGGTCTCAATGATGGTGCAACAGCTGCGCTGCTTGCTAGTGAAGAAAAGGCTCTTGAACTTGGATTAACAATTAAGGCAAAGATGGTTACCTTTGCATTTGCTGGTGTTGAGCCAGAGATCATGGGGTATGGACCGGTGCCATCAACCATTAAGGCGCTTAAGCAAGCGGGTCTAACAATTGAAGATATTGGTGCCTTTGAGATCAATGAGGCCTTTGCTGTTCAGGTAATCGCCTTTTTAGATCACTTTGGAATTGCAGATGATGATCCTCGAGTAAATCCATATGGAGGTGCAATTGCTGTGGGACACCCACTTGCATCATCAGGTGTTCGTTTAATGCTCAACCTTGCTCGCACCTTTGAAGCACATCCAGAGGTACGTTATGGAGTTACAACAATGTGTATCGGTTTAGGCATGGGCGGAACTGTTATCTGGGAAAACCCACACTTCAAGGGAGCAAAGTAATTATGAGCGCAGATATCACCCTTCCAGCTGGTGCACCTGAAGAGGTTGTCACCAACGCTTTAGTTCGCGACATTGATCTTGCCGCCTTTGGTGGCAAAGGATCGATGGCGTTGATTACTTTGGATAATGGCCATGACCACAACCGTCCCAATACCTTTGGTCCACAATCTGTAAAGGCGCTGGATGCTGCGATTACAGATGCGATTGCTCGCAAGCCTGCAGCGATTGCAATTACCGGTAAGCCATTTATCTTTGCAGCAGGTGCCGATCTTTCAGCGCTCTCATTCTTAAGTGATCGAAACCAATCATTGGCCATTGGAAAACTAGGTCATGATGTATTTCGCCGTTTAGGTGAAAGTTCAATTCCTACCTTTGCCTTTATCAACGGTCTTGCACTCGGTGGTGGACTTGAAGTTGGACTTCATTGTCATTACCGCACAGTTGCATCAACTGCTTTTACCGCACTGCCAGAGGTTTTCCTTGGTCTGGTTCCGGGCTGGGGCGGGGCGACAATCCTGCCGAAGTTGATCGGGCCGGAGCGCGCAGTTCAGGTAATCATGCTCAACGCTTTGAATAACAACACAATG
>JAPOJK010000017.1:12753-18960 GCA_029978465.1 Actinomycetota bacterium | reverse complement strand
GTTTCCGCCGTTGTCGGTGACCGCACCGCCAAAGTTCTTTCAACGGTCTTTGGCATTGCCACTGTTGGCGATCTAATGCGTCACTATCCACGACGGTACATGGTGCGTGGTGAGCTATCTGATATCTCTGAACTACGCGAAGGTGATGAGACCACCATCTTGGCACAGATCTACTCCACAACAAATAGACCGCTGCGAGGTCGCAAGGGGAGCATCCTTGAGGTCGTTGTCACTGATGGAACCGACAAGTTATCCCTAACATTTTTCAATCAAGCCTGGCGAGAAAAGGATTTAAAGGTTGGGCGACAAGGTTTGTTTGCTGGAAAAATCGGAGTCTTTAATAACAAGAAGCAGTTGGCACATCCTGATTATGAATTAATCCCAGATGGCTCCGATGTTGATTCTGCTGTTGAAGGCTTTGCCGGAAAATTTCTGCCGGTGTATCCCGCCTCATCCAAACTTCCTTCATGGAAGATTTCTCAATGCGCACAACTTGCTATTGGTGCATTAGATGAGATCGATGATTTCCTGCCTGAATCCATACGCGAAAAACACAATTACCCAACGCTGCATCAAGCGCTAGTGCAACTTCATCAACCTGCTGATTTAGATCATGCAGAGACTGCACGTGAGCGTTTAACTTTTGATGAGGCATTTCTTCTTCAATCCCTATTGGTGATGCGCAGAATTGAGCTAAAGAAGCTCAACTCGACTTCCAGAAAAAGGGTTGCAGGCGGTCTTTTAGATACCTTTGATAAATCACTGCCATTTGAATTAACAGCGGGTCAGCTGGCGGTATGCAAAGAGATTGAAAGTGATTTAGCGCAACCGCATCCGATGCATCGTTTACTGCAAGGTGAGGTTGGATCTGGAAAGACAATCGTTGCCTTACGTGCAATGTTGGCGGTAGTTGATAGCGGGGGACAGGCCGCACTTCTTGCACCAACCGAAGTTCTTGCGGCGCAGCATCTTCGAACTATCCAACGACAGCTGGGTACTTTGGCACAAGGCGGAATGCTGGGCGGATCCGATAAAGGCACACAAATCACATTGATTACAGGATCGCAATCTGCACAAGCGCGTAGAGAAGCCCTCGCAAAAGCAGCTGATGGAAGTGCGGGAATTGTTATTGGAACCCATGCGCTATTGGGCGAATCAGTTGTATTCAAAGATCTCGGCTTAATAGTTGTAGATGAACAACATAGATTTGGTGTTGAACAAAGAGATGCACTGAAAGAGAAGGCGGTGCTTCCTCCTCACTTACTAGTAATGACCGCAACTCCGATTCCTCGCACAGTTGCTATGACGGTGTTTGGAGATTTAGATGTTTCAACCCTTCGCGAACTTCCGTTAGGTCGACAACCAATTACTACCCATGTAGTTCCTGTAAAGGAAAAGCCAAATTTCTTAGATCGTGCCTGGGCCAGAATCCGTGAAGAGGTTTCACAAGGCCATCAGGCTTACATAGTTGCCCCGCGCATCACGGCAGATCCTGATGCAGGTGCTGATGCAGATATAGATTTTCTCTTTGGCGAAGAATCAGATGAGATATCTTCGGTAGAAGAACTTGCACCCATGCTGCATGCAGGACCGCTACAGGGGCTCAAAATTGCGGTACTGCACGGCCGACTTCCTGCAGAGGAAAAAGAGGCGACGATGCAAGCCTTTTCACAAGGCGATATCGATGTGCTGGTTTCAACAACTGTTATTGAAGTTGGAGTAGATGTTGCCAATGCAACAATCATGGTGATTATGGATGCGGATAGGTTTGGCGTTTCCCAGTTACATCAATTAAGAGGACGTGTTGGTCGCGGAACATCGCCTGGACTGTGTCTTTTGGTTACGCAGTGCGAAGAGTTAACCCCTGCACGCGAAAGATTAAACGCCGTTGCCGGAACTCTGGATGGCTTTGAGCTGTCTCGAATCGACCTAGAACAACGTCGCGAAGGAGATGTTTTAGGTAGAAATCAATCTGGAACTCAATCCCATCTTCGCCTATTGCGTGTCTTAAGGGATGAATCATTGATTGAACAAGCCCGCGATGATGCAGAGCAACTAATCGCTAAAGATAATGAGTTAAGAGACTATCCTGCGCTTAGGAAAGAGCTCGCCCAATTGCAGCGAGATCAAGCGGTCGATTATTTGGATAAGGGTTAGTACATTGAGAATCATTGCTGGTGTTGCCCGAGGTCGAACTTTAGGGACTGTCGCAGGTGCAACTCGTCCGACCTCTGATCGTGCTCGAGAGGGTTTGTTCTCATCATTGACCTCTGAGTTTGGAAGTTTTGAAGGCTTACACATTTTAGATCTCTTCGGAGGATCAGGTGCAATTGCATTGGAGTCACTTTCACGAGGTGCAACCTTGGTCCACGTTGTTGAAAAAGATGATGAAGCGCAAAGAACTATTGAAACTAATTACGATTTAGTCAAAAAATCTAACCCACGTGGAAAGATGCAACTCTTTGGAATGAGTGCAGAGCGATTCTTAAAAGATCTTCCAAAAACAAAGTATCACCTTGTCTACATAGATCCTCCATATGATTTCAGCAATCAAGCTGTTGAAGATGTTTTATCTGCATTACATGATGGAGAGTTCTTAAGTAGCGATGCCTTTATTGCAGTTGAGCGCACTGCACGAGGGGCTCAATTCATTTGGCCTGATGCCTTTGCACCCGCTCGTGAGCGAAATTATGGGCAGGCGACCATTTATTACGCTAATTACCAGCCGTAAGAATGGATTACTTGGCTCCATCTTGCTAGCGTTTACGCCATGAAGCGCGCGGTATGCCCAGGATCCTTTGATCCAATCACATATGGGCACTTAGACATTATTGAGCGTGCCGCTCAGCAGTTTGATCATGTCGTGGTCGCAGTACTTGAAAACCGAACTAAATCCAGCCTCTTTACAGTTCACGAGCGTATTTCAATGATCACCGAGGTCGTTGCCAAGTTTCCAAATGTATCCGTTGATTCGTGGAGCGGATTGCTGGTGGATTACTGCAAGAGCAATTCGATTCAGGCGATCGTAAAGGGATTGCGCGCTGTTTCAGATTTTGATTATGAGCTTCAAATGGCGCAGGTCAATTTGCAAGGATCGGGAGTCGAAACCATGTTCATGGCAACAGCCCCAACACACTCTTTCCTTTCTTCATCATTAGTTAAAGAGCTGGCCCATTACAACGGCGATGTCTCAACAATGGTCCCACCATCAATTAACGAAGCACTCAAGCTACGAATAGCGGGGAAGTAAAATGGATTCAGTTGAGAAGTTAACAGCAGCAATCACGATGGTCGAAGAGGCTCGTGGAGTTCCTTTGTCTGCAAGTTGTGTTGTTCATCGCGCTGAGATGCTCGAAGTTCTAGATGATGCCCGTGAGGCGCTTCCTATCGATTTTGCATCTGCTCAAAAAATTATTGAAACTCGTGATGCGATTATTGAAGAGGCACGTCTGAGCGCTGAACAAATGATTGCAATCGCCCGTGAAGATGTTGCGCAGATGGTCGAGCAAACATCAATCGTTCAGATCGCTCGCGATGAAGCACGTAAAATTCTAGATGATGCTCGTGAAACCGCAGAGATTGAAAAAGCTGAGGTTGAGGAGTACATCGATGGTCGTCTTGCAACTCTTGAAGTGATTCTGAACAAAACTATGGATGCAGTTTCTCGCGGTCGCGATCGCTTAGCTGGGGCAAATGATAAGGATGTTTTGTCTCAACTTGCAGATGAAAATTGATTCTTAGAAGGACTCCATGAGTAAACAAGTAGATACTTTTAAGCTCAATACTTATGAGTTGCCTCGTCGTGCAGGCGAGATGAAAGAGTATGAGCTAGATATCGTTGTTAAAGAAAAGTTTGGCGTTGAATTAATTGCGGTTCCAGCGGGAGATCTGATCGAAGTAGATGCGCGACTTGAGTCTGTCACTGAAGGTATATTGCTGAGTGCCGAGGTCTATGCGGTAGCAAAGGGCGAGTGCATCAGATGTTTGGACCCAGTTGAAATTGTTATCGATCGAAAGATTCAAGAGTTGTATAACTACGAGCCAACCAATGAGCGTGGAAAGCGAAAGAAGAAGCAGGAAGAAACCCTCGAGGATTTAGAGATTGAAGATGAGCTCATGATGGATGGCGACATCATGGATCTTGAAACACCGATCCGCGATGCGGTCGTTTTATCCCTTCCGATCAACCCGCTGTGCACACAGGATTGCCTAGGTCTATGTCCTGAATGTGGAGGCAAATGGGCCGAGCTACCCGAGGATCACGCACACGAGACCATAGATGCCCGTTGGGCCGGTCTGGGCGGGCTCAACCTCGAGGATCCCGATTTCAAGATTTAGCCCTTTTGAGGGATACTTTCCCTCTGCAGCCACGCTGCTCCATGATTGAGAAGAGGTTAGAACAGTGCCAGTACCAAAGCGAAAAATGTCGCGTTCAAAGACGCGTTCACGACGTAGCCAGTGGAAAACTACTGCAGCAGCTCTTTCAACATGTGGTCAGTGCCAGCAACCTAAGTTGCAGCACACCGCTTGCCCAACCTGCGGTACTTACAACCGTCGTCAGGTATTAGAGGTCTGATCTGAGCTCCATGCTCAGTAAGCAGCTGGGAGTAACACTCGATCCAGCTTTGCTTGAGTTGGCCTTTACTCACCGTTCATATGCATATGAATCGGGAAGTCAAGAAACAAATGAACGCCTGGAATTTCTTGGTGATTCAGTTCTTGGATTAATTGTTACCGAAGAGCTGTACAAAAGATATCCAGATTTTGATGAAAGTCGTCTATCTCCGTTGCGTTCAGGTGTTGTCAACATGCGCGCATTGGCAGACATTTCACGTGGATTACAACTTGGCCAGTACATACGCCTTGGAAAAGGTGAAGAGGTCACAAATGGTCGCGATAAAAACTCTTTATTAGCAGATGCTCTCGAAGCATTGATTGGTGCTATTTATTTACAGTTTGGTTTTGAACGATGCACCGAGATTGTGCGAACTTTAATTACTCCAACCATGGATTCAGCGGTGGCACGTGGTGCTGGACTTGATGGCAAGACCGCGCTGCAAGAGTTGGCCGCCTCATTAGGTAAGGGTGCGCCGGAATACATTGTCAGCGAAGAGGGTCCTGATCACGATAAGAACTTCACCGCGGTTGCGATGTTAGCTGGGCAAGCGTTGAGCACCGGTACTGGAAAGAGCAAGCGAGAGGCGGAACAAGTTGCCGCCCGTGCTGCATATGAGGCTTTAAAAACCGCCCATCCGCAAGGCTAAATTCAGCAAAATCACGCTCAATAGGCGATAGGTTTACCGCGTGTATTTGAAGAGTATGACGCTTAAGGGCTTTAAGTCCTTCGCTTCGGCAACCACTCTTCGACTCGAACCCGGAATCACCTGCGTGGTCGGTCCCAACGGTTCCGGTAAATCCAATGTTGTTGATGCTCTCACCTGGGTTATGGGTGAACAGGGCGCAAAATCACTCCGTGGCGGCAAGATGGAAGATGTCATCTTTGCTGGAACCAGTGGGCGTGCACCACTTGGTCGCGCAGAAGTTTCTCTCACGATTGATAACTCTGATGGTGCTTTGCCAATTGATTACACAGAAGTCACAATTTCTAGAATTTTGTTTCGCAATGGACAAAGTGAGTACCAAATAAATGGTGAAGCTTCACGTCTATTAGATATTCAAGAACTGCTGAGCGATTCAGGTATTGGTCGCGAAATGCACGTGATTGTCGGGCAGGGTCAGCTTGACGCGATCTTGATGGCAACACCTGAAGAGCGCAGAGGTTTCATTGAAGAAGCTGCCGGCGTTCTTAAGCACCGTAAACGTAAAGAGAAGGCGCTTCGCAAATTAGATTCAATGCAAGCAAACCTTGCGCGTGTTCAGGATTTAACAGTTGAGCTGCGCCGACAACTTCGCCCATTAGGTAAGCAGGCAGAGGTTGCCAAGAAGGCGGCAACGATCCAGGCAGATCTTCGCGATGCCAAGCTTCGTCTTTTAGCCGATGATTTTATTTCGATGTCTAAGACATTAGAGCTTGAAGTTGCAGATGAGAACGCATTACGAGAACGCAGAACCTCAGTAGAAAATGATCTTGACGCGGTTAGACGTCGTGAAGAAGCGTTGGATGCACAAGCTGCTTATGAAGGTCCATTGCTACTTGCTGCACAAGAAACTTTCTACAACTTAAACTCATTGCGTGAAAAGTTCCGT
>JAPOJK010000017.1:0-12655 GCA_029978465.1 Actinomycetota bacterium | reverse complement strand
TGGAACCCAAAGCCTGGCGCAAGAGCGTTCACGTTTCCTCAATGAAGAAGCAGAGGAAGCGCGTACTTCAGGTCGCGATCCCGAAAGCTTGGATGCTGAAGCTCGAACACTTCGATTGGAAGAGTCACAACTGCGTGCCGATGTACTTTCTGCACAACAACAATTAGCGCAGGCAACAACAGCGCTTGCTCAGGCAGAGGTTGCGCTCAAGAGCGATGAAGACACTATTGCCGCAGCAATGCGTGCTATCGCTGATGCGCGAGAAGGAACTGCGCGCCAAGAGGGACATATCAAATCCCTTAATGCTCGCCTTGAAGCGATCGCTGAAGAGATTGCTCGACTTACCAAGGCACGCGATGAGGCTCAAGCTCGTGTTGATCAAGCAAAACGTGAGTACTCATCTCATGAACTCGAAATTGCAAGTGCTGATTCAGGCGAGCTAGGTCTGGATTCACAGTATGAAAACTCAAAGTCTGCGCTGGAAAGTTCGAAGGCCAAGTACTCCGATTTAGTTGAAGCAGAACGTGCGGCAGATCGTGAGCGAAATGCTGTTGAATCAAAGCTAGAAGCGATGAAGTTAACCTCGCAAACACGTGATGGTGCTTCAGCGCTCCTTCGTGATTCGCGTGGAGTTTCGATCCTTGGAAGCATCGCAGGGTTGATTGAAATTGATAATGGATGGGAAGCAGCAGCAGCTGCTGCACTTGGATCTTTGGCCGATGCGGTTGTGGTGAAGGACCTTTCATCAGCAGTTACAGCCTTGACTACCTTGCGCAATGAAAATCTTGGACAAGCAGATGTTTTGGTATTTGAACCGGGACAAGGTTCACACCAATCAATTCCATCTGGGCTCAACCCACTTTCTGCACATATTCGTTCATCATCAATTGGTGATTTGATCACATCACTTTTGTCTTCAACTGTTGTTGCTGAAAATGCCAACGCTGCAGAAGCAATTTTAAGATCTCACCCTTCAGTCACCGTTGTGACCCGCGATGGAGATGTAGTTTCACGAGATCGCGCACGTGGTGGTTCAAAATCTTCATCTTCACTAATCGAGATTAAAGCGCTAATTGATGGACTAGAAACCAAACTGCAAGAGATTACGCACAACTGCGATCGCCTTAAGTTTGAGATTTCAACTGCCAGCACGGAAGTTGCATCTCGTCAGGCAGAGTTTGATGCAGCACTTTCAAAGCTCAACGAGTCTGATGCCCGCATTGCAGCGCTAACTGAACAACTTGCTGTTTCTGGTCAAAATATGAAATCTGCAATGGCTGAGGTTGAGCGTTTGAATACCTCGATCAATGAGGCAACTGCGGCAAAATCCCGCGATGAAGGTGAAATTGCAATTGCACAATCTCAACTTCAGCAACGTGGTGAAGTGGCAGAGCCAGATCACTCACGCACCGAAGAACTTCGCAACCAAGTTTCAATTGCTCGTACCGCTGAAGTTGAGGCACGACTCGCGGTGCGCACAATTGAAGAGCGCGTAGATTCAGTTGCAGCACGTGCACGTGCTTTAGAGCAGTCAGCACAATCAGAGCGAGATGCTTCAGAGCGAGCAATTGTTCGACGTAGCGCACGAGCACGAGCCGCTGTTATTTCTCAAGCGGTAGCAGAGGCTGCATATGAGGTTTTGATTCATATCGAACGCTCTATCGCTAAAGCTGCAACAGAGCGTGGTCGCCTCGAAGAGTCTCGTGCAGCCCGCGATGGCGAAACCTTAACTGTGCGCACACGTGGACGCGAACTTGCCTCTCAGCTCGAGCAGTTAACTTCAAGTGTTCACAAGGATGAGATCGCACGTGCTGAACAGCGTTTACGAATTGAAACTTTGGAAGCAAAGACCGTTGAAGAGTTTGGTATCGATACCGCAACTTTGGTCAATGAGTATGGTCCCGATAAGGATGTCCCAACCTTCCACGAAACCGAAGATGGCGAAATCATCTCAACTGAGATGGTTCCATACCGTCGCGATCAGCAAGAAAAGCGTCTGGCATCTGCTGAGCGCTCACTGAATCTGCTCGGAAAGATCAACCCTCTTGCACTTGAAGAGTACACATCACTTGAAGAGCGCTTAAAGTTCCTTGCTGAACAGTTAGAAGATTTGAAGAATACAAAGAAGGATCTCTTGGACATCATTAAAGAGGTTGATGACCGAGTTCAATCAATCTTCATGGAAGCTTATGAAGAGACCGCTAAGCATTTCGAAGAGATCTTTGCTCGACTATTTCCTGGTGGAGATGGTCGCTTAATCTTGACCGATCCAGACAATCCATTGACAACAGGTGTTGATGTTGAAGCACGTCCGCCAGGCAAGCGCGTAAAGCGTCTTTCTCTACTGTCAGGTGGAGAAAAGTCTTTGACCGCGGTGGCCATGCTCGTTGCAATCTTCAAAGCTCGTCCAAGTCCGTTCTATGTACTTGATGAGGTCGAGGCAGCACTTGATGATGTAAACCTTGGCCGTTTGTTGGGTGTTCTCGAAGAGCTTCGTGAAAGCTCTCAGTTGATCATCATTACCCACCAAAAGCGCACCATGGAGATTGCAGATGCTTTGTATGGCGTAACAATGCGTGGCGATGGTGTTACTGAAGTCATTTCACAACGCTTGCGCGAATCTGACGCAAGTTAAGGCGTTGCACGATGGGTCTTTTTAGTAAGTTCATCGCCAAGATAAAGGGCACCAATGATTTTTCTCCAGCTGACTGGGCTGAACTTGAGCAAGAGCTCCTTTCATCTGATGTAGGGCCACGTCTTACCCAAGAGTTTTTAGAGGCTGCAAAGAAGGTCAAGAGCGAGAACGCTGAAGAAGCGCTCGTTGAAATCATGACAAAGAACCTTTCCTCTAACTCACATGAACCGATACTCGGTGAAGCTACAACAACAATCATGGTTGTTGGGGTTAATGGCACCGGTAAGACAACATCAGTTGCAAAGTTAGCTTCGTACTACAAGCGCAGCGGAAAGAGTGTTGTCCTGGCTGCAGGTGACACCTTTAGAGCAGCAGCGGTTGATCAATTAAAGACGTGGGGAGATCGAATCGGAGTTGCGGTTGTTTCTGGAAAAGAAAATGGGGATCCAGCATCTGTTGCATTTGATGGTGCAAAAACCGCACAAGATTCTAGAAGTGATATTTTCATCATCGATACCGCAGGCCGTTTGCACAATAAGAGTGATTTGATGGCCGAGCTTTCAAAGGTAAAGCGGGTTGTTGAAAAGGTTTCACCAATTAATGAAGTGCTCTTGGTAATTGATGCAACAACGGGTCAAAATGGATTACAACAGGCTAAGATCTTTACTGAAAGTGTTGAAGTAACTGGGATTGTCTTAACCAAGTTAGATGGAAGCGCTAAGGGCGGGGTAGCTCTAGCTATCGAGGCTGAACTCGGGATTCCAATCAAATGGGTCGGAACAGGGGAGTCCGAGGGGGATTTTGCTCCCTTTGAGGCTCAGAGCTATATCAAGGGGCTGCTGGCGTAACCCAGATGTAACACAACACCGCTTTTTGTCACCAACCTGAAACCAAGTGAGCCCTTCTTTGTAACTGGGGTTAGAGAAGGTTTGGCCATCTCAAAGGCGAGAAATTTCTCGACACAAATTAGGTGGTCTTTCATGGAGGAAGTAGTTATCAATACAGGCGATACCGCTTGGATGTTAATTAGTACGGGTCTTGTTGTTCTTATGATTCCGGGACTTGCACTGTTTTATGGTGGCATGGTTCGGGTAAAGAGCGTTCTTAATATGATGATGATGTCATTTGGTGCGCTTGCAATTGTTTTTGTTCTATGGATTGCATTTGGTTTCTCTATGGTCTTTGGAGACTCCGTTGGAGGAAAAGGTCTAATTGGAGATATCGGTCAATTTACATTTTTAAATGGGCTTGATAACTCAGCGGCAATAATCGGAACTATTCCAGCTGCGGTATTTATCGCCTTCCAAGGAATCTTCGCAGCAATTACAGTTGCATTGATTTCTGGTTCGATCGCAGATCGCGCGAAGTTTGGTGCATGGATGGTATTTGCAGGTATCTGGGCAACCCTTGTGTACTTCCCAGTTGCTCACTGGGTATTTGCATTCGATAACTTTGTCGCAAAGACTGGTGGTTGGATTGCAAATGATCTTGGTGCACTGGACTTTGCAGGTGGTACCGCGGTACACATCAACGCAGGTGCAGCAGGTTTAGCACTTGCTCTTATTTTAGGAAAGCGTGTTGGTTTCGGAAAGATTCCAATGCGTCCACATAGCTTGCCTTTGGTAATGCTAGGTGCTGCTCTCTTGTGGTTTGGATGGTTTGGCTTCAACGCTGGTTCTGCAGTTGCATCAAATGGAACAGCAGGCCTAGCGCTTCTGAACACAATCGGTGCAACAACAGCTGCTGTACTTTCTTGGTTGCTTGTTGAAAAAATTCGTGATGGTCATGCAACAAGCCTTGGCGCAGCATCAGGCGTAGTTGCAGGTTTGGTTGCGATTACTCCAGCGTGTGCCGCTGTTAACGCAAGCGGTGCTTTGATTATTGGTGCTGTCGCAGGTGCGCTCTGTGCACTTTCAGTGGGCCTAAAGTTCAAGCTTGGATATGACGACTCGCTAGATGTGGTTGCCGTTCACCTTGTTGGTGGAATCGTCGGAACAATCATGATTGGTTTCGTTGGCGTCGATGTTGGTCTATTCAACGGTGGCGGAACAGGACAGCTTGTAAAGCAGGCAATTGGTGCGGGTGCGGTTCTTGCGTACTCCTTTATCGCAACATTGATTATCGGCAAGATTGTGGATCTAACAATCGGATTCAGAATTACCAATGATCAAGAGCTTGCAGGCATTGACGTAGCTATTCATGCTGAACGTGCATACGAGCTAACAGATAACAGCCAGGGCAGCGTCCTTGGATTCTCGAAGGGGGCATAAATAATGAAACTCATTACAGCAATCTTGAAGCCATTCAAGTTAGAGGATGTAAAGAACGCCCTTCAAGGCGCAGGAATCACTGGCATGACAGTTTCTGAAGCAAGTGGATTTGGTCGTCAAGGTGGTCACACTGAGGTTTACCGCGGTGCTGAATACACAGTCGACTTGATTCCGAAGGTACGTCTAGAAGTACTAGTCGATGACAAGGATGCAGATTCTGTTGTCGATGTCATTGTTAAGGCGGCTTCAACAGGTTCGATTGGTGATGGAAAGGTTTGGACAACACCAGTTGATCAGGTAATTCGCGTGCGTACAGGAGAGCGCGGCGTAGACGCCATCTAGACTTACTCCTATGAGTACCCGTGAGAGACGAGATCGATCGAACGAGAGCGATCGATTTCTATCTCAACTGTTTCACAAAGCTATCCAAGACCTTGGTGAAGCAGAACTGGGTAAGGAGATAGCACTCGCCGCGGTCGGAGGATACGGTCGCGGCGAGTTATCTCCCGGTTCAGATTTAGATATTTTATTTATTCACTCCGGAAGAGTTTCATCGGAAAAGCTCAAAGCACTTGTCAACGAGGTGCTGTACCCATTGTGGGATACCAAGAGCGTGGATCATTCAGTAAGAACCCGTAGCGAAACCAGAGATGCCGCAACATCTGATTTACGGGTAGCGACCGGTTTATTAGATATTCGATTGATTACGGGCAACGCCGATCTTGTTGCCAATGTTCAAAGTGATGCTTTGGAGCTATGGCGCAAAAACGCCAAAGAGAATTTGCAAGATTTATACAAGAGTCTGCAGGAGCGTCACACACGTGCAGGCGAATTAGCGTACTTATTAGAGCCAGATCTAAAAGAGGCTCGTGGAGGTTTGCGAGATATTCAAGCGCTACGCGCAATCGCTTTATCTGGAGCGGTAACTGTTCCGCTAGAGAAAATCAGTTGGGCAGAATCAACTTTAAACAATGTGCGCGAGTCCTTGCACATTGCCAGCGGTCGCGGAAAGGATCGCTTATTGTTCCAAGAGCAGGACAAGGTTGCGCAGCTTCTGAAGTACGCCGATGCAGATGCAATGATGGGCGATGTCGCACGTGCGGCCCGCTCTGTAGATTATTTGCTGGATTACACCTGGCACACACTGGAACATAAGGGCAAAGATGGACTGGGACGGATTCTTAAACGTCCTCGTGTTGCAACAGTTGCAAAAAATGTGAGCGCCTCAAATCGAGAGATCGTTATAGATCCCTTTACCTCGTTCAATGAAGATCCAGTAGTTGGTTTACGAGCTGCGGCAACAGCTGCGCAACTTGGCTTGCCGCTTTCGCTTGATACCTGTACTGAATTGTCAGAAGCTCTTAAAAAAGGTGAAGGAGTGCTCAGTAATCCGTGGCCACGTGAGGCCCGTGAACTGTTAATCGCTTTGATTGGTGCGGGTGAGGCGATGGTAGGTATCTTCGAGATTTTGGATCAAGAGGAGATCATCTTTCATTGGATTCCCGAATGGATGAGCGTTAGATCTCTGCCACAGCGTAATGCGCTACACCGTCACACCGTGGATCGACATATGGTCGAAACCGCGGTTCATGCCGCTGCCTTAACTCGAAAGGTTCAGCGCCCCGACTTACTGTTGTTTGCCGCACTCTTTCACGATATCGGCAAAGGTACCCAAGAGGATCACTCAGAGCGTGGAGTTCGCTTGATCGAACCCATCGCCCAACGCATTGGATTTGATGCAAAAGATATTGAAGTTCTGAAGAATTTAGTGCTGCATCATCTTTTGTTGTCATCAACTGCTACCCGACGTGATCTTGATGATCCTGCCACGATTACATCTGTTGTTTCAGTGATTCCCGATGTCAATACCTTGGAACTACTACACGCTTTAAGTATCGCCGATGGTGAAGCAACAGGAAGTGCCGGATGGAGCGAGTGGAAAGCAACTCTGGTTAATGATTTAGTTCAGAGAGTTAAGCGGGCGATGGCAGGTGCTGAAGTTGCTCAACAACCAGAGGTCAGCCAAGAACAGATCGCACAAGCAGCAAAAGGTGTTTTGCGGGTTACCTTGGAGGAACATTCAAGTGGGTACGCCGTCGAAGTTATTTCTCCTGATAAGCCTGGACTGCTTTCTATTGTTGCTGGTGTATTCAATATTTCTCGCTTGGATGTTAAATCCGCTCGTACTAAAACTCTAGGAAATTCAGCGGTGATGTATTGGATCGTGACACCTGAACCACATGCACCAGAGATCACCGATACAAAGCTGCATGAATTGATCGCTGCAGCCCTTGTTGACTCTAAAGATGTTGAGGAAAAACTCTTTGCACGGGCAGCTGCTTATGCATCAATTCCTACAATCCCCGTTCCAGACCCTGAGGTTGAAATCTTTACCGATGCCGCCACTGATGCAACGGTGATCGAAGTCCGCAGTCATGACAGACCTGGACTGCTCTTTAGAATTGGTGCGGCAATCACGCAATCAAAGATTGATATTCGATCAGCCATTGTTACTACCCTTGGTGCTGAGGCGATTGATACCTTGTATGTCACAGAATTAACGGGTGGACCACTTTCAACCGAGCGTGCCAATGAGGTCGCTTCGCATCTTAAGCAGGCCTTGAAGTAGTCTTCCCTCCTTATGTTTGAATCACTTACCTCGCGATTTAGTGGGGCTTTCTCCTCGCTACGCTCTAAGGGCAAGATATCTACCTCAGATATTGAATCAACCTGCCAAGAGATTCGTCAGGCATTACTTGAATCCGATGTAGCACTTTCCGTTGTAGAAGATTTCATCGCAGATATTCGCCAGAAATCTCTTGATGCGCTTCCAACTCTGCAATCTGGAACCAATCAAGCTAACGCAATTTTTGAGATCGTTAATGCAAGCTTGATTGAAATTCTTGGGGGACAGGCGCGCAGAGTTCGTTTTGCTAAAAATCCTCCAACGGTGATCATGTTGGCAGGTTTGCAAGGTGCTGGTAAGACAACCTTGGCTGGAAAGCTTGCGAAGTTTTATGCAGATCAAGGAAATACACCATTATTAGTTGCATCTGATTTACAACGTCCAAACGCGGTCACTCAGCTTCAGGTAGTTGGTGAATCAGTTAATGTTCCCGTGTTTGCACCTGACCCAGGTAACGCCAATCAAGAAGGATCATATGGCGGAAATCCGGTAAAGGTTGCTAAAGACGGTATCGAGTTTGCAAAATCCAAGTTGTACAACATGGTCATCGTCGATACCGCAGGTCGCTTAGGCGTTGATGAAGATTTAATGAAGCAAGCATCTGAGATCCGTGATGCTATTAATCCAGATGAGATTTTATTTGTCGTCGATGCGATGATCGGACAAGATGCCGTCAGAACATCGAAAGCATTCTTGGATGGTGTGGGCTTTGATGGCGTTGTACTAACAAAGCTAGATGGTGATGCACGAGGTGGCGCGGCGCTATCAATCGCATCGATGACCAAGCGTCCAATTATGTTTGCTTCAACTGGTGAAAAACTTCACGAATTCGACATCTTCTATCCAGAGCGCATGGCATCTCGCATCTTGGGCCTTGGCGATGTTGCAACTCTTGCCGAACAAGCTAAAAAAGCTTTTGATACCGATACCTCTGCAAAGCTTGAAGCAAAGTTTGCCAGCGGTGAAGATTTCACTTTGGAAGACTTCTTGGAACAACTTCAGGCGATGTCCAAGATGGGCAACATGTCTAAGTTGCTAGGAATGCTTCCTGGCGCGGGGCAAATGAAGAAGCAGATTGAAAACTTCGATGAAGGCGAGATTGTTCGTACAAAGGCGATCGTTCAATCGATGACTCCAACAGAGCGTCGCGATCCTAAGGTTCTCAATGGCTCTCGTCGAGCACGCATTGCATTGGGTTCAGGTCGCAAGGTTTCCGATGTTAATAATTTGGTAGATCGATTCACCGCGGCGCAAAAGATGATGAAGCAGGTACGCAATGGTGGGATTCCAGCTGGTATGCCACCCGGAATGGGAATGCCAGCCATGCCAAAGCTCAATGCGCCGGTCAATAAGAAGAAGAAATCCAAATCTGGAAACCCCGCCAAGCGAGCCCAGGAAGAGGGGCAGTAGCCCTCGATTTCGCATCTGGGGGCTTAAATGGCAGAATTGGGAACCTGTTGACGGGGCCCTCTACCCCCAGCAACATCCACAATTCGATAGTCATCTGAATTGATCGCGCACCCCGCTGCGGTCGATACGCATGACACACATTTACAGGAGTACAACTTTCTTGGCTACAAAAATTCGTTTAATGCGCATGGGCAAAATCCGCACACCATTTTTCCGCGTTGTAGTTACAGACTCACGCAAGGCACGTAATGGTCTATCAATCGAAGAGATTGGTCGCTACGTACCAGGACAAGAGCCATCACTTATCGAGATCAACTCAGAGCGTGCTCTGTACTGGCTCGGCGTTGGTGCACAACCATCTGAAGCTGTAGAGGCTTTGCTGAAGGTGACTGGCGATTGGCAGAAGTTCAAGGGTCTTCCTGGAACTGAAGGAACTCTTAAGGTTGCAGCTGTTAAGCCAGGAAAGATTGTTGCTTACGAAGCAGCGATGAAGGCTGCCGCTGCAGAACCTGCAGAAGGCGCAACAACATTGAAGAAGAAGGCACAGGAGAAGCTTGCAGCTAAGGCGAATCCAGTAGCAGAGGTTGTTGAGCAAGCTCCAGCGGCTGATGCGGTTGTTGAAGAGACAGTAGAAGCTGTTGTAGAAACTCCTGCTGAAGCGGTTGTAGAAACTCCTGCTGAAACTCCAACTGAAGAAGCGGCTGCAGAGTAACAATGATGGATGAAGCCCTAGAGCACTTGGTCAAGGGAATCGTCGATAACCCTGATGATGTAGTTGTCGCTGAAAAGAGCGGACGTCGCGGGACAACTTTAGAGGTGCGTGTTAACCCTGAAGATATCGGCAAGGTCATTGGTCGTAATGGTCGCACTGCAAAGGCACTTCGCACAGTTGTAAGT
Organism: Actinomycetota bacterium; assembly: GCA_029978465.1. Lineage (GTDB taxonomy): Bacteria > Actinomycetota > Actinomycetes > Nanopelagicales > Nanopelagicaceae > Planktophila. The sequence goes on along the minus strand of JAPOJK010000017.1, from coordinate 2,757 downwards.
GCGCTCGCAGGACGCACAGTCCGCGTCGATCTCATCGAGACCGACGAAGTTCGCTAACAATGCGTTTGCTCGTGGGGCGAATTGGTCGCGCTCACGGAATTCTTGGTGAGGCGACGATAGAGGTTCGTACAGATGAACCTGATCGTCGCTTTGCCATTGGTGCAACTGTTCAGACAGATACCCATGGAGATCTAAAGATCATCTCTGGTCGCGTTCACAATGGAATTTTGTTACTCGGCTTTGATGGAATTACAGATCGAAATGGCATCGAAAAGCTGCGAAACACGATGTTGTATGCAGATGTCGATATTAATGAGCCAAGTGATGTCGAAGATGAGTATCACGTACTGCAGTTAATTGGATGCCAAGCTGTTCTAGAAAATGGCGATGTATTTGGCGAAGTAAGTGATGTCATTAATCTGCCAGGCCAAGATCTATTGGCGATCAAGACAGCACATGGTGAGCAGCTAATTCCATTTGTACATCAATTAGTTCCAACGGTAGATATTGCAAATAAGAGGGTAGTTGTCATTCCTCCTGCGATCACGGGGGTTATGCAATGAGAATTGATGCGGTAACAATCTTTCCTGATTACTTTGCACCCTTGAAGTTGTCATTACTCGGCAAAGCTCAGGAACAAGGGTTAGTTGAATTTGGTATTCATGATCTGCGCGCATTTTCAACAGATAACCACAACACCGTAGATGACACTCCTTACGGAGGCGGTGCTGGAATGGTGATGCTTCCAGAAGTATGGGGCAAAGCGTTAGATCCAATAATGACTCCACAAACAGATCTCATCATCTTGACCCCAGCCGGCAAGAGATTTGATCAACCAATGGCAGCACGCTTTGCTGAATCACAGCATCTTGTTTTTGCATGTGGACGGTATGAGGGTATTGATGATCGTGTGCGCCAACATTACGAGTCAAAGAACTACAGAGTCCACGAAGTTTCAATCGGAGATTATGTCTTGGGCGGGGGAGAAGTTGCATCTCTTGTCATGATTGAAGCGATTACACGATTAATCCCAGGTGTTTTAGGAAACCCTGAATCCTTGGCAGAGGAATCACACAATGAAGAGGGATATCTTGAGTATCCAAACTTCACTAAACCATCTGTATGGCGAGAGCTCGAAGTGCCCGCAATTTTGCTCAGCGGAAATCATGGCGAAATCGCTAAGTGGCGTGCCGCCCAAGCCGCAGAGCGTGCAAAGAAGAATCTCTAGGCATCAAGTAGAGTTACACCATGTGCAGATTGCTCGCCTTTACATCCCTTGAACGTAAGAGTTTTTACGATGTCGTTGGCGCTGATTTCGATAAATTTGTAGCTCTCTCTGCCGAACACAAAGATGGTTGGGGAATGGCCCACGATGGCAATATTCTCAAGGATCTTAAACCTGCGGTAGAAAGCCCAGAGCTTAATCAATCCGCCTCAACTGTAATGACAGATGGAGCACTTCTTCACCTTCGCCTTGCCTCTAAGGGAATTACTATCAATATTGATAATAATCATCCCTTCACACACGGTTCGACAACATTTATGCATAACGGAACTATTCGCCCAGGAAACACCGCCGAACAGTTCATAGATGAGAAGTACAAAGGATTTATTCAGGGCACGACAGATAGTGAGCGTTACTTCTACGCTGTTTTGTCGGCGATTGACAAGCATGGCTTAGTTGAAGGTGTTCGCACCACAGTTAATTCAATTCGAGCCATTGCTGATTACACAGCCCTCAACATTATGGTTCAAACCCCCGAAACCTTAATCGCTGTCTGTGAGTTTAATGATGCCAATAAATCTGAATGGAGTTCAGAGGATCATTATGAGCTTCGCTTTACCAAGCGAGGCAATGACATCGTTGTTGCATCAACTGGTTGGGGCAATGGGGATTGGAATCATTTAGATAATCATCAGATGCTCATAGTAGATCGTTCAACTTTAGAGTATTCAATACAACCTCTATGAGTCGTACTTACACAGTCGAGACATACGGCTGCCAGATGAATGTTCATGACTCTGAAAGAATCGCTGGCTTGTTGGATGAAGCTGGATTCACGCCTGTTGTCGCCGGAGAACAAGCAGATATTGTTGTTTTCAATACCTGCGCAGTTCGTGAAAATGCAGATAACAAGTTGTATGGAAATCTAAGTTTTCTAGCACCAATCAAGAAGGCAAATCCCAATATGCAGATCGCCGTTGGTGGCTGTCTTGCACAAAAGGATCAGGCGACAATTTTAAAGAAAGCTCCGTATGTGGATGTCGTTTTCGGCACTCACAACGTTGGATCATTACCAGTTCTTCTAGAACGTGCGCGCGTTGAAGAAGAGTCACAGATCGAAATCCTTGAAGCACTCGAGCATTTCCCCTCCACCCTGCCAGCTAGACGTTTATCAGCATTTTCTTCATGGGTTTCAGTTTCAGTTGGTTGCAATAACACATGTACTTTTTGCATCGTCCCAGCACTACGTGGAATCGAAAAAGATCGCAATGAAGCTGATATTTTGTCTGAGGTTAAAGCCCTTGTTGATCAGGGGGTTATCGAAATTACTTTGCTGGGGCAAAATGTAAATGCCTACGGTGTTGATTTTGGAGATCGTCAGGCTTTTGCAAAACTGCTTCGCAAATGTGGCGAAATAGATGGACTTGAACGAGTTCGTTTTATGTCACCTCACCCACGAGATTTTACCGATGATGTGATTGAAGCGATGGCGCAGACTCATAATGTGATGCCGCACCTACACATGCCGTTGC
>JAPOJK010000016.1:12421-20222 GCA_029978465.1 Actinomycetota bacterium | reverse complement strand
CCTTATTTGATTAAGCCAATCGACTTTGGTGCAGATGTAGTAATTCACTCTGCAACTAAGTTCTTGTCAGGTCACGGAAACGCAGTTGTAGGTGCGATTGTTGATGCCGGAAAGTTTGACTATGCCCAATACCCTGAAAAGTTCAAGGGCTTTAATGAGCCGGATCCAAGCTACAACGGCATTGTGTACTCCCAAGCTTTGGGAGTTGGATCAGCATTTGGTGCAAACCTTTCCTATATCTTCAAGATTCGCTTACAACTGCTTCGCGATGTCGGAGCTGCAGTTGCACCTTTTAACGCCTGGTTACTAGCTCAGGGTTTAGAGACATTATCACTACGAATCGAACGCCACATTGAAAATGCTAAGGCGATAGCAACCTGGCTTGAGGCACATCCAAGTGTCTCAAAGGTCAATTACGCATCCCTAACTTCATCTCCATGGAATCAATTAGCAAAGAAGTATGCCCCTAAGGGATCAGGTGCGGTTCTATCCTTTGAACTCAAGGGTGGCGTAGAGGCTGGTAAGAAGTTTGTTGAATCATTAAAGCTATTTAGCCACGTGGCAAATATCGGAGATGTTCGCTCACTTGTTATTCACCCAGCGACAACAACTCACTCGCAACTCTCAGCGGAAGAGCAGTTAGCTGCGGGTGTTACACCAGGTCTGGTTCGTCTGAGCCTTGGCCTAGAAAATATTGATGATCTCAAGGCCGATCTTGAGATTGGTTTTGCCGCTGCTAAATAGTAAAAACTGAATAATCCACGACGGATAGTTTCACAATAGCAATAGCCTCGGTACAAAGGTGCCGAGGCTATTGCTTTTAAAATTTATTACAAAGTTAATTGCTGAATGCGAAGGCGATTAATGCGATTCCCGCGATAGCCATTAACGCTTTAACTTCACGACGGGCAAGGACCGTTACAAGCGCCGGAACATAGGTTGCACCAAGGACGGCGGCACCAGGTCCAAAGATCAAAGCGCTGCGCGAAATAATGTCAGGCTCGCCCCACTGGTATCGAAGATTAATCAAGCCACATGCAAAGAGCAGGTAGCCGCCCATTCGATAATTGTTAACCCAGTATTTATCCAACTTATCTTTCTTTTCTTCGCTCATGCGTTAAGTCTATGAAAGCAAACAGGAGTGCCGCTTTCGCGACACTCCTGTTTTCAGGATTCTTAACTAAAGAGATCCTTACCGAAGTAATTAGTGATCGTCCTTCATTCCTTCTGCCATTGACTTCATACGAGCAATCTTCAGAATTGTTAGACCGAATACGCACTTTGCCAAGATATCTGCAAGTGTGTAACCAACCTGAACAGTTACGAATGATGATGCTGATGCATCACCAACGATGTTGAAGATGTACGCGATTGGGTAAACGCCCCATGTCGCGATGAGAAGCAGGCGCAAACGGCCAACAGTCTCTGCAACACCTGCAGGCTGACGGTCAAGTGACTTGCTGAGCTCTACGAATAGTACGTAAAGGATGTATAGGAAAGGAATTGTTGAAAGAACACCATAGAGAACCTGTGTGTTCTGGTCGCTAGAAATTTCACCTGGGTAACCAAGCGCGATCATCGCAGCTGATGCTGGGACCAAACGCATGATCAATGAACGTGAAACTTCGCGAGTTAGAGCAAGAACAGCAATTACCTCTACTAGTAGTAGTGGCACAGTTAGTAGCCAGTCAACGTAGCGGTATGCCTCGTTGAATGCGTTCTGTGAACCATCAAGAAGTACTTTTCCACCCTCTGATGCATGCTTGAATGAATCAAAGATGCGTAGGTAGTGGTAGCCAGCAATGAATGTAACCATTGATGACATTACGAGAGCGTTGCGGTACTTAGGCAAAACGCGGTGCTGTGAAACTAGTGTGTAAATCGTGCAAGCGAGCATAGAAATCAGTCCAAACGAGAATACGTTATAGACCAGATTCCATTGGTTGCTATCTAGTTGCATTTAATTAGCCTCCGTGAGGATAAGTGGAGGAATCCTTTTGATCCCTCTCAAACCGTAGATCCTGGGAGACCTCGAGGAGCTCCCTTGACCTTCGATACAGATAGTGTGACCCTGTTGCAAAGCTTTTGCATCACTAAATAGGCAATTTTGTGCAGATATTTTTTATCCTTTGAGCGTAATTCTCAGAAAAATAGGGCGATACCGGTGAAATCACCCGTACCGCCCCATTTTTATAAATTACTTCTTAGTAACTTATTGCCACGCCCATAACTTCATTTCTGCGGCAAATGGATCAAGACCCATTGGTCCTAACTTCAATGCATAGCTGTGGAACTTCTTCATATTGAACTTATCGCCAAGTCGCGCCTTTGCATCCTCGCGAGAGTTCATCCAGACCCGCTCTCCCACCTTGTAGGAAATCGCCTGTCCTGGCCATCCCAGGTAACGGTCGGTTTCACTGCGTGAATGATCCTCATCCAACAAAGCCTGCTCATTGAGCAGCTTGCGAGAGCTTTCTGCGTTCCACACATTGCCATCGAAATCCTTGTATCCAAGGTGCATTCCGATATCAACAACGATACGTGCAGCACGTAACGCTTGAGCCGATAGGTAACCCATCTCAATTCCTGGCTCATCAAATGCACCAAGTTCATTCATGAAACGCTCTGCATACAACGCCCAACCTTCGCCATATCCACTGATCCAAGCAGCTTGTCGCTGGAATCGACTTAAGCGATCTGCTTCAACCGTTGCAGTTCCGATTTGTAAATGGTGACCTGGAACAGCTTCGTGATACCAGGTTGAAACGAGGTGCCAATTGCTGACCTCATTCTTACCCAACATTGGAATCCATGTTGTTCCTGGACGTGAAAGATCCTCAGAAGGTGGGTTGTAATACGGCGCAGATGCGCTGCCTTCTGGTGCAAGTCGTGCTTCGCAAATTGCAATGCGTGGATCGATTTCAAAGAACTCACCATTCATGCGTTTCATAGCGGCATCGGTGAAATCCTGCAGGTACTTAATTACATTTTCAGGACCAACAACCTTGTACTTTGGATCATTATCCAAAGTATCTGCCACCTCGCGAAGAGTCTTGGCAGATGGATTAATCAACTTTGCAAGCTCCCACATACGATCATTGATCGCCTTGAGCTCTTGCTTTCCCCATTCATATGTTGCTGGAAGATCTAGTTGTGCTCCAGTGAAGTAACGGGCCCACACTGCATAACGTTCTGCACCAACTGCGTCATTAGGTGTTGCAATTGGAAGGTACTTAGTGCGCAAGAAATCTGCCGCTTCTGCTGAAGCTTTCTCTGCAAGCTTTGCCGCTTCATGAATCGCTGGATACTTTCCATCAGCATCAAAGTTTTTACACATTGCGCTGTAGCCACCCTTTGCGTAGCTATCAAGCTGCTCAATAACACCCTTAACTTGGCGCTGCGCAGTTGTCTTACCCTCTTGTGCGATTGTCATGATTGTTTCACACCAAGACTTATATGCACCATCTACCGCTGCTAGGCGCTTTGCGATGTTGTCAAAATCTTGTGCGGTGTTCTTAGGCATTAATTCAAAGATTGAACGCACATTTGAAGGTGGAGATGTTAAAACATTCCAGAGTACAAATGACTCTTTGCTGTCGTGAAGGGCAAGACCTGATTCAAGACGCTCCTTCATGACTGCTTTAGCTATGCGATCGATCTCATCAATTGGCTCAAGGGAGTCCAACTTTTTCAATGTCTCGCGAGTTAGATTGGCACTAACTTCGGCGGCGGCGATTGAGAAGTCATCTAACTTGTCCTGGTTTAAACCATTACCAAGGTAGGTGCAGCTCATTGGGCTTAAGGCCGCTTCTTGATCGATGTAAACATCGCTGATTTCAAATATGGGTGATCTATGTCTCATGGCGCAAGTTTGGCAGTGGCTCGGTGCCTTTGTCCACGGGTAAACAACGGTAATTACCCTAGGCTTGCATGCATGAGCCAACTTCCAGTAATTCCCCCAAAGTTAAGAGGCTGGTTTCACTTAGGTGCAACCCCTGCGGTGATCATCGCATCCTTAGTGCTTTTCATATTAAGTAAGGAATCTTTAAAGTTTGCTGTCGCGATCTATTCAATAACTGCGATCATGCTCTTTAGTGTTTCTGCTATTTACCATCGCGTTCCATGGGTGCCAGCAAAGAAGAAAATTTGGCGTCGTTGGGATCATGCAAATATCAACTTGCTAATCGCAGGTTCTTACACACCATTTGCCGTTGCATTACTTGAAGGTCGAGACCGAACAATTCTTCTATCCGTCGTTTGGATCGGAGCAGCGATGGGTGTTGGGTTGCGAATCTTTTGGATTAACGCACCACGTTGGTTATACGTTGCAAATTATTTGTTATTGGGGTGGGTCGCAGTCTTTTACACACCAGCGCTCTATCGAGCGGGTGGTTTATGGGTGTTACTTCCCATTGCAATTGGTGGACTCTTTTACTCTGTAGGAGCCATCTTCTATGCGCTCAAGCGCCCTGGCCGCGAAGCCAAGTACTTCGGCTTCCACGAGCTCTTCCATATCTTTGTTTTAGCCGCGTGGATCTCGCAGTACATAGCCATTTCAGTGGCGATTTACAGTAAATAGGCCCTTGCTCTAACCTAAGCCCACATCTATTTCATTGAGCAGCGGGGTACATGATGGCGGAAAAGAAGAGCTTCCTTAACTGGGTGGGCTTTACCGGCGAGGAAGAAAAATCCAACCAACCTTCATCTGTTGACCGTATTCGCGAGCTTGAAGCACAGATCGCAGATCTAAAGTCTCGTCGCGACATTACGGGATTGACTAAAGAAGAGTTTGAAATTCTCGCAACTGAAACTGCGATGTCAATGATCAAATCTGCGCAGGCGCGCGAAAGTAAGGCACAAGCCGCTGCATCACGTTTGGTTGCCGAAACGACTCGCGCAACAAAGGAGGAGTTAGAAGCAGCCGATGCAAAGGCTCGCTCAATTCTTTCTGGTGCTGAAACACGTGGCCGCAAATACATCCAGGCCGCTGAATCAGAGGCTGAAGAAAAACTTGCACAAGCTGAAGCTGAAGCGGAAAGTTTGATGGAGAGCAAGAAGCGTGAGATCTCCGCTCTTGCAACCGCTGCCCGTCGCGAAGGCGAAAGAATTATTACTGAAGCAACAACTGAAGTTTCTGGTTACCGACAATGGTTAGCCGGTGTTATCTCTGAAGCAGAGCGACTGTACAGAATTCAAAAACAATCATTAGATGCTGCCGAATCTGCAATTCAACAATCTCGTAACCGTTTAGATGGTGCGTTCCAGCGATTAGAAGAGCTACAAAAGAGCGTGCTGGATAATCTCAACGCGGACGACACATTGATTAATCCTGGTCCGCTTAAGGTTTCTAGTCAGCGCACACGTCCGGCTCTTGATGCTCCACGAAAGAGTGTTAAGAAAACCGCCAAGAAGGCAGCGAAGAAAGCTCCTGCAAAGAAGAGCGCTGCCAAGAAAACCGCTAAGCGCTAATTTCAATTAGCTCATAACAGCCATGTCCACTCCCCGCGGCATCCGCTACATACCTGCCATCGACGGGTTGCGCGCTGTCGCAGTTATTGCGGTGATGTTGTATCACCTGGGATTTAACTGGATTCCTGGTGGTTTCTTAGGTGTAGATCTCTTCTTTGTTATCTCTGGGTATGTCATCACCCGTTTATTGCTGGATTCAATTCAGCGAAGTGGCGGATTAGATCTTCGTGCTTTTTATGTTGCACGTATTCGTCGTTTGTTACCGCCATTGCTGTTCATGATCATTGTTACAACTGTTTTTGTTGGAGCATGGGCACCGGACACGATGCGCCGATTCTTAGCTGACACACCATTTGCACTACTTGGTGGAATGAATTGGTGGTTAGTTTTTCGCCATACCGATTATTTTGAAGCTATTGGGCGTCCACCCCTATTGCAACACACATGGTCGCTGGGGGTTGAAGCTCAGTTTTATCTAGTGTGGCCACTGATTCTTCTGCTTGTCCTGCGTTACTTTGGTAAGAACAAGATTCCAGGTGCAGCGCTATTAATCGCAGCTTTTTCAGGTATCGCACTGCTACTTGTATCCCTACAAGTAGATGCTGCAAACGCTTCTCAAGTAAGCCATGTGTACTTCGGAACCGATACCCACAGCATTGGTTTGTTCTTGGGAGCAGCACTTGCTGTCCGATGGATTCCACAAAACTTAAATGAAACCGTCTCTAAAAAAGCACAAGATTTTATTGATGGAATTGGTGTCTTTGGATTACTTGGAATCATCGCAGCCTTTTTGTTTGTTGATGAGAATGACCCAACACTTTACAAAATAGCTTTTCCATTAGCAGGTCTCTTTGGATGCGCCATCATTACTTCCATCGTGCATCCTGCTTCTCGCTTTGCACCAATCCTGAGTAGTAAGCCATTTGTGTGGATTGGCGAACGTTCGTATGCAATCTATTTATGGCATTGGGTTGTTTTTCAGGTAACCCGTCCCGATTATGACCTCGAAGGCTCACCATGGGCACTTTATGCACTGCGACTCTTAATCGTCTTTGCATTAGCTGATATCTCGCTGCGACTCGTTGAATTACCAGTTAGAACTGGACTTATTGATTACTGGTTCAAGGGAATGAAGTATCGAACTAAGCGAGTACAACTTCGACAAAAATTCGCTGTTTTCTTAATTGTTATCTCAACACTTGGTTTAACCGCTACCTCTGCGCTCAGTGCGATCGCAGAAGGTGATCGTCAATTAAATGAACTAAAGCAACAACTTGAACCGCCAGCTGTTACCCCAACGGTAACTGAGGGCGGCCTGTGGGTAACAGGAGACTCAGTAATTTTGGGAATTCGATTTGAGTTAGATGCACGTGAAAACATCGGATTGATCAATGCTCGAGTTGGTCGCCAGGCACCCGAATTACTTGAGGTTATTAAGAACGATAAGGCAAATATGGTTGGTTCTACAATAATCATGAACCTTGGAAACAATAATCGCCTTACAGAAGAACAGGTTGCTGCAATTTTTGCTGAGGTTAAGGATCAGCCACGAATTATTGTGGTGAACACCGCGGTGCCTCGTGGGTGGAGAGATGAAAACAATGCGTTAATCGCGCAATATGCAGCTTTATATGGAGCCCGACTCATTGATTGGGCAAGGATTTCAGCTGGCCATCCTGAGTACTTTGGCCCAGATGGTGTCCACCTTGTTCCCGCTGGAGTTCGAGCATATGTAGATGCAATCTCAGCTGAACTTTCAGTTACAACAGAAATAGCAACTGAGCAATAAAAAATCCCCCACCGTTAAGTGAGGGATTTTTTAGTAAGAGTTGTTTTTACTTAAACTCTCCAGGAATTCCAAAAGCTGTTGCTGATGCAGTTTGTCCATCTGAGTAAACAGATGAAACGCGGAACTGAGTCCATCCTGAATCACTTGCCTTTGTAACGTTCTGAGTAAGTTGGTCAGCTGGAACAGTTGCAATTACTGTCCACTCGCCTACTCCGTTTGCACGGATTTCAACGTTATATCCAGTTAATCCTTCAACAGCTGTTGGTGCGATCCAACGTAGCTTCAAACCATCTTCGCTCTTAAGAGCAACAAACTTTGTAGGTGCCTCAACTGCTGTAACTGTTGCAGTTGGCTCTTCACTCTCAGATGGAGTTGCAGATGCTGATGGCTCTGCACTTTGTGACATCGAAGGCGCAGGTGCTGCATCATCGCTGTCCTTATCTGACGACTGTGACCATACGATCGCAGCAAGAATTGCAATTCCGATTACAACAAACCACGCGGTGCGTGTAGATGTTGATTGCTTTGGTGCAGCAACTGGCT
>JAPOJK010000016.1:0-12324 GCA_029978465.1 Actinomycetota bacterium | reverse complement strand
GGTGCAGAAGTAACTGCAACTGCAGCTTTCTTGACAACGCGCTTAGCAGAAGCCTTCTTTGCAATCTTCTTTTTAGCAACTGCTTTTTTAGTTGCTACTGCTTTTTTTGCGACAGTTTTCTTTTTCGCAACGGTTTTCGTGGCAGTAGTCTTCTTCTTCGCTACAGCTTTCTTAGCAACGGCTTTCTTTGCGGTCTTCTTCTTCGCTACAGCTTTTTTAGCGACAGGCTTTCGTGCAGCTGTCTTCTTAGCTGGTGACTTCTTCTTTGCAACAGCTTTTTTAGCTGGTGACTTCTTTGCTGCTTTCTTTGCGGTCTTCTTAACGGCCACGTGGAACTCCTTGGGTTGCGGTACGCACGCTTTTAACGCACTTGTATGGGTTAAGGCTACCCCAGGCTCGCTAGCATTTGGATGACATGAGGTGCGATAGCGCGAAGTGATTTTCCCCGGTGACTCATTGCATCCTTTTCCTGCGCGCTCATTTGTGCGGAGGAAATACTCAAGCCCAGTGGCTGAAAAATCGGGTCATACCCAAATCCATTCTCACCGACCGGTGCGTGAAGGATGTGGCCCTCAAACCGTCCCTCTGCAACCTGATGACGGCCATCGGGCATTACCAATGAGGCTACACACATGAAATGCGCTGTGCGCTTCTCATCGGGAACATCTGCAAGCTGTTGCAAAACCTTTTGAACATTGGCTCGATCATCTCCGTGTACACCAGCCCACCGCGCTGAAAAAATCCCAGGATCTCCATTTAATGCATCAACACAGAGCCCTGAATCATCAGCGATCGCAGGTAAACCCGTTGCTTCACAGGTGTAGCGGGCTTTAAGTAAAGAGTTCTCCTCAAAGGTAGATCCTGTCTCATCAACATCTACAAGATGTGGAAATTGATCAACACCTATTAATTCGATCTGACCAGGAGCAAGCTCTTCAAGGATTCTTCGAAACTCTGTGATCTTTCCTTGATTACGTGTTGCAAGAACAAGTTTGTGGGACATTACTTAGCAAGCACATCTTTCTGTAACTGACTGAGTGTTGAACATCCCGCAACTGCTAGATCAAGAAGTTGGTTAAGAAGGTCACGATCAAATGGTTCACCTTCTGCGGTTCCCTGGACTTCAATAAAACGACCATCGCCTGCAACGACAACATTCATATCTGTTCCTGCACGAACATCCTCTTCGTAGCAAAGATCTAGCATCGGTACACCATCGATAATTCCAACGCTAACCGCAGCAACTGAATCATTCAGTGGCTTTGCACTTTCCTTGATGTGACCTTGCGCCTTCGCCCAAGCAATTGCATCAGCTAAAGCAACATAAGCACCAGTAATTGCAGCGGTACGTGTTCCACCGTCGGCTTGAAGAACATCGCAATCGATTACGATGGTGTTCTCGCCAAGTTCTTTCATATTTACAACTGCACGTAATGAACGTCCCACCAGGCGTGAAATCTCTTGTGTGCGGCCACCTAATTTTCCTTTAACGCTTTCACGATCTGAACGTGTGTGTGTTGCACGAGGAAGCATTGAATACTCTGATGTAACCCAGCCATTTCCGGTGTCCTTTAACCAGCGAGGAACACCAGGAGTAAATGAGGCAACACAGAGAACGCGGGTCTTTCCAAACTCAACTAACACCGAGCCTTCTGCATGATCTAACCAGCCACGAGTGAACTTGATTTCGCGTAGATCTTTCTCAGAACGTCCATCATTGCGTGGCATTTTTACTCCTATGTAGTGAGTTATTGATGTGGTGAGCTACAGAACTTGGTGTTCGACTTTAGTTACCTCTGGACCTAGAAAACGTCGAGCTAAGGTTTCAAAGGCCTTTGCATCACCGGTTGCTAAGAATCTATGTGTTGCTGGTGTTGAGCTATGGGCCCTTAATGAACCATTTTCGACAAGTGTTCGATACAAATCTTTAGCGGTTTCTTCTGCGCTAGAAACCAAGGTCACACCCTCGCCCATTACATACGAGATAACTCCTGTTAGTAATGGATAGTGAGTGCATCCAAGAACCAAAGTATCTACCTTTGCAGCCATCACCGGCGCTAAGTAATCACGTGCAATCTTTGTTATCTCTGGCCCTGAAGTTTCGCCACGTTCTACATACTCAACAAACAATGGGCAGGCGATCGATGTAATTTTCAATTGTGGGGCTGCTGCAAATGCATCCAAATAAGCTTGTGAATCAATTGTTGCTCTTGTTCCAATTACTCCCACATTTCCACTGCGAGTAGCTGCAACCGCTCTGCGAACCGCTGGTTGAATTACTTCGATAACCGGGACTGAATAACGTTCACGAGCATCACGAAGCATCGCAGCCGATGCTGTGTTGCAAGCAATGACAATTGCTTTCACACCTTGATCAACTAGGTAATCCATTGTTTCTAAAGCAAACTCGCGAACTTCGGCAAGAGGACGAGGGCCATATGGACCGCGTGCGGTATCGCCTATATAAAGAGTGGATTCATTAGGAAGTTGATCAAGGATTGCACGTGCAACGGTTAATCCACCTACACCTGAATCAAAGATTCCAATTGGGGCATCACTCACAGGGCTAGCCTACCTTGCACTTATGGCTTAACAGGTTGCCTAACTATTGAGATTCATCCATCAGAGCATCGATCAAACTCTCTTGCAGCCAGCCTAGCCAGCTATAAACAGCGTAAACGCCTCGCATTGGGTCATCGGGAGCCAAGAGTTCCAACTCTTGATGTGTATTTTCTTCAACCTTTAAACGTACTCCCAATGCAAGTCGCACATCATTCATCGCACCAAGCCAAGCATTTGCTGAATCATGATCTAACTCAATAACTCCATCAACTGCAGCCTTGATGTGCATTCGCATCGCCATGGCATGTGCTTGCTTCTTTTGGCGCAAAGTTGATTCCGTATATCGACGAAACTCAGATGCATCAACTTGATCTGCATATGCATTGGGTAGAAGGCGCAACAACACCTCATCTTCAGGAGGTGTGTCATGCACTGTGATTCCAACCATCGCAGCTAGTGGATCATCATTATGGTGATCTACGCGTTCGGCCAGTAATTCGATGATTTGTTCAGCAAGATTTAGTAAGACTTCCCGCTCTGCTTCGGTGAAGTTTGCTAAATAAGCGTTGTCACCGTGGCGGAAAAATCCATGTTGCACCTCGCTCATAGCGCTTGATCACCGCGCTGAAGAGTTGCCCACAAACCATATTCATGCAGACGAGCAACATCATGCTCCATCTCTTCACGGCTTCCCGTTGAAACAACCGCTTTTCCTTCAGTGTGAACCTTCATCATGAGCTCATGAGCTTTTTCTTTGCTGTAACCAAAGAGTTCCATCAGGACATAGGTCACGTAGGTCATCAAGTTAACTGGATCATCCCAAACAATAGTTACCCAAGGAATATCCCCGCTAAAGATCGCTTTAAGCTCCTCTTCGATCTTCTCGTTGACATCAATCTTCTCTTTTATTTTGCCCATAATTAACGAATAACAATCGCGAATTGTTCTGAGGCGATATCGCCAACAAGCTGAACCCGCATTGTTACTACTCCTCGTTTTGCTTCGACAGTTGTAAAGGTGAATAACCCATTTGCATCAGAGATAACCGCTGCTCCTACATTTTGCCACTTACCGTTAATGTTTTTCTGCAATTGAGCGGATTTTCCAGCTACACGCGGCAACAACTGCGCCTTTATTACTATCGGTGCTCCCTTGGATACCGATACTGGGCGATCTAGTTGAATGCTGTTCTTCACCTTGATTGCCGATTCTGGTGAAACAGATTCCGCCTGCTCCCATGTTCCAACAGTTGTAAGGCGTAATGATGCGTCGGCTCCCAAGGTCATTGGGGTAGAAATACTTCCATCAACTCCAGTAACAAGTTCAGTGACCTTGCTCCAACTTGATTCATTGGCTCGCTTAATCTCAAGTGAAACAGTTAGCCCTGCAATTGGAGTTTTATCCTTTAAGGTCAAGAGACCTTTAACGGTAAATAGCCCTGCATAGTTAATTGTGTTTTGAGGTGCACCTTCAATACTTAAGGTACTTACAACTGGATCTGGTGCGATCGCAAGTGCAGCGTTGCGCAGCTCTGTTGTTGCAGCGGGATCCTCCATTGCCAATGTCCATAACGCAGCTCCGCCCAATCGATACTTAGCAACTAAAGCCATACGTTCTGCGTAGCTGCGCGCATTTTGATACCAGACAGTTCGGTTAACGGAACACTCTGTTGAAGCGCCCGTGGCTGATAAACCGTTATAAATTTGAGTGTAGGAATAAGTCGCTTCACTAAATTTCTCATCAAAGATTGGTGTTGCTTTATCAATAGCCGCTTTTGTCGCTGCATAACTAGTTTTAAAGGTTGCAGCCTTTGCGCCACCGATCAAACCTGGAGGAGCAGAAACTGGGCACTTTCCATTGACAGAAGTGATCCAATCGCGACCATAGCCAGGTAAACCTATGTAAACCTTTGAAGGAGACATGATGCTGATCGCATACTTAAGTGTCTTTTCAGTCCACGAGATTGGACCTATTGGTCCAGGCTTTGCAACAGAATAGTCATAGGTCATGATGCGTAAACGATCGATGTAGTTTGCAACATCGGCCCAGGCATAGACAAAGTAACCCTTTTGCTTCTCTCTCGGGTCATAAACATATGGTGTTGAGATAGATAGAAGCTTGTTGTGTGATCGCATTGCAGCGCTGAGTTCCTTTATAAATGCAACCCAACGTGGAGCGGTCTTGGTCCATGTGGTGTTTCCATCTACAAAGGCAAAGCCTTCGTAATCCAGATCAATTCCATCAAAATCATTTGTCAGCACTAAATCCACAATCGTTTTAACGATTGTTGTACGTGTGGCTGCATTAGCTAAGTAACCTGATAAAACTAACTTATCTGTGCCATCAGTCATGGTTGGGATAACTTGCAGCCCTGCGCGACGGATTAAGCAGACGGTATCTTCCATTGGCCATGAGGGATTACCAGTTACATAATCATTGCGAATTACCGTTGGCGATTTAATCGAAAACCAGAAGGGCATAACCTCTTTCATTAAATCTTTATTGGTGAATAAGTAAGAGGATTCGATTGCTTGATTTTCAGCTGGACCATATTGGGATGCATCACATACAGCTGGTTTTCCGGCAACTGGTGCTTGCGCAGTTGGCAGCTTGCGGACTAAAGGCATGATGGTTCGCACTGAATAATACGGAAGCCATCCCGTTATAACTTTTCGTGGAGGCTTATCTGCAGCTGATGCTGTTTGTGCGGTTGTTATGTGGGTCGTCAGTGTTGCGATTGTGATTAAAGAAAGTGCGAAGGCGATGATGCGCTTCATTATTACTTTTCTTCGGTATCTGGCTTCAACCCTGCGTGAATCTCTTTGCAGGTAGGACAGATTGGATACTTCTCGGGATCACGAGATGGAATCCACTTCTTTCCACAGAGAGCTTTCACCGCTTTTCCTGTTACAGCTGATTCGACGATCTTCTCTTTCTTTACATAATGAGCAAAACGATCATGCCCACCATCATCTTCTTGAAGATTTTCATCAAGGGAGGGACGGGTTAAGAGATCGGTGTCAGACTCCGATTCATTTCCGATTTTTCGAAAGATACCCATGAGGTGGATAAGAATACCTATGAGCACCCCAAAACTACGGGTAGAATTCGCAAATGAAGGACTTACTGCGTACCGAGCATTTGAGCCGTGCCGATGTCGAATTATTGCTATCGACCGCCGCTGAATTTGCTGAGAATCCACTGCGATCAAACACCGCTTTGGCCAATAAGACGGTGGCTATTTACATGACTAAGCCTTCCACCCGTACCCGTCTTTCATCTGAGACCGCAGTTGCCCACTTAGGTGGCACACCAATCTTTATTCGTGGCGATGAGTTGCAGCTAGGTCGAGGCGAAACTATTGAGGACACCGCAAAGATCATTAGCGGATATTGCAGCGCATTAATTATTAGAACCTTCGCACAATCAGATGTTGATCAGTTAGGTGCATACGCATCTATTCCAGTTATCAACGCATTAACCGATGTTGATCATCCAACACAATTGCTTGCCGACTGGTTAACGATTCGCGAAAATTTTGGAACAGATATTGCGGGTCGCAAATTTGTTTATCTTGGCGATGGAAACAACATGTCTCATGCCTGGTTGATTATGGGTGCGATCATGGGTGCACACGTTGTAGCAGCAACACCAAGTGGTAAGTGGGCACCAGATCCTGTTGTTGTAGCTGTTGCAAAAAATATTGCAGCTAACAGTGGTGGAAAAGTAGAAGTGACTAATGATCCTGAAGCTGCTGCAAAGGATGCATCTGTTTTATATACAGATGTGTGGATGTCTATGGGTGATTCTGAAAGTGATCGAGCTGAAAAGATGAAGGCGCTGTCTCCATTTGCTGTCACAGAGAGCCTCATGAAGTTGAGCAGCAAAGATTCTTTGTTTATGCATTGTTTACCTGCACATCGTGGTGAAGAGGTCGAGGCTACAGTCATCGATGGTCCGCGCTCAGTTATTTGGCGAGAGGCATATCACCGTAGAACTACCATTCAATCAATCCTGTACCACCTAGTACGTGGTGACTTAAAGGGCTATACGCACTAACATTTCGGGTATGCGCGTAGTCGTCCCACGGGAAATCAAAGATGGTGAAAAGCGCGTTGCGCTTGTTCCAGATGTCATCAATAAGTTAACTCGCCTAGGCCTCGATGTTGTTATCGAGGCTGGTGCCGGTGCTCATTCGCAAGCAACTGATACTGATTTCACAGCAGCTGGTGCGACGGTGAAATCAGGCGATGTTTTAGCTGATGCAGATGTTGTCCTGTCGGTGCAACCATTAACGCCGCAACAGATGGCTACCTTGAAAAAGGGTGCAATTACTATTTCCTTTCTATCCCCTGTTACAGCGGTTGATTCAATCGATGCGGCCGCATCAGCGGGAGTAACCGCATTCTCACTTGAATTAGTTCCACGTATTTCTCGCGCACAATCTATGGATGCATTAACTTCGCAAGCGTTATGTGCCGGTTATCGCGCAGCGGTTGTTGGAGCAGAGCTTTCACCTCGCTTCTTCCCGATGTTAATGACTGCGGCAGGAACAGTTACACCGGCACAGGTTTTGGTTCTTGGTGCTGGTGTTGCCGGTCTGCAAGCGATCGCAACTGCGCGACGTTTAGGTGCCGTTGTTTCTGCATACGACGTTCGTCCAGCATCTGCCGATGAGGTTCGTTCAATGGGTGCAACATTTATTGAATTGGAACTTGAAGCACTTGAAGGTGCTGGTGGTTATGCACGCGAGATGACTGAAGAGCGCGCTGCTAAGCAACGCGAACTATTAACGCCATACATCGCAAAATCTCATGTAGTTATTACAACCGCTGCGGTTCCAGGTCGTCAGGCACCACGATTGATGACACAAGCGATGGTGGATTCAATGGCGCCAGGAACAATCATCGTTGACTTAGCCGCTGAAACTGGTGGCAATGTTGAGGGCTCAAAGCCTGGCGAGATCGTTGAAACATCAGGCGGAGTTCGTATTTGGGGTGGCAAAGATGTGCCAAGCCAACTGCCTTTCCACGCATCTTTCTTGTATTCACGTAACGTTGTAAATCTCTTGTCACTCTTTACGACCCCTGCAAAGGATGATCAAAAGGTGGCCTTTAACCTTGATTTTGAGGATGAAATTATTAATGGCGCTGCGGTAACGCATGCTGGTGCACGAAGAGGAGCTAAGTAATGGAACCGATGGCGATTGTTTCAATCTTCGTGCTTTCTGTCTTTGTTGGTTTTGAGGTTGTTTCAAAGGTCTCATCTACCTTGCACACACCATTGATGTCTGGTGCAAATGCGATTCACGGTGTGATCCTCGTTGGAGCGATCATCGTGGCAGATCACAGCACAACTAATCTGGAACTTGGGCTTTCAGTAGCCGCAATCATCTTGGCAACGATCAATATGGTTGGTGGCTTTGTTGTTACCGATCGAATGCTTGAGATGTTCAAAGGAAATAAGAAATGAGCAGCACACTGTATGACCTCATTGGTTTAGCTGCAGGTGTTGCCTTCATTCTTGCTTTAAAGGGACTTTCACATCCAAAGACAGCTCGTCGCGGAAATCTCATTGGTGCCTTCGGCGCAGCGCTTGCGACCTTGGTTGTCTTCTTCCATACCAATGAAGGTTCATCACTTCCCCTCAATAACTTGGGCTGGATCCTTGGTGCGATCGCAATTGGTTTAGTAATTGGTGTCCCAGCTGCTCGCAAGGTTCAGATGACTCAAATGCCACAACTAGTTGCACTATTTAATGGTGTCGGCGGTGGCGCAGCAGCCCTGGTTGCAATTGTTGAGTACTTAAACCTTGGTGATACAGCCACAACCGCTGAAGTTATCTTCACCGTGTTTACGGTAATTGTTGGCTGTGTTTCATTCAGCGGTTCGGTCATCACCTTTATGAAGTTGCAAGAGTTGATGACAACTCGTCCAGTAATTTTCCCAGCGGGCCGCTTTATTATCGCCGCTACCTTGGTTTCTGTACTAGGCGTCGGTGGCTGGGTTGTTAACTCACTGGGAACAACGCCACTGTTGATTCTTGCTGGTCTTTCACTGCTATTTGGTATTTTGTTTGTGCTTCCAGTTGGTGGCGCAGATGTGCCGATCGTTATCTCTTTGCTCAACGCCTTTACAGGTTTGACCGTTGCAGCAAGCGGATACGTTCTTGATTCAACTCTTTTGATCATCGCCGGAACTCTTGTTGGTGCATCAGGAACAATCCTGACCCGCTTGATGGCAGAGGCGATGGGCCGTTCACTTTTCGGAACTTTGTTTGGTGCATTTACCGCAAAGCCTCAAGATGTTGCAGCAGCTGGCGAAGAACGTCCAGTGCGTTCTGGTTCTCCAGATGATGTTGCGATCTTGCTCAACTATGCACGTCGCGTTGTTATCGTTCCAGGATTTGGTCTTGCAGTTGCACAGGCGCAACACACAGTTCGCGAACTTGCCGACCTGATGATTTCAAAGGGCATCGATGTTGCATATGGAATCCACCCAGTTGCAGGTCGTATGCCAGGACACATGAACGTGCTACTTGCAGAAGCTAATGTTCCTTACGACCAATTAGCTGAAATGGATGAAGTGAATCCAACCTTTGGTCAGACAGATGTTGCAATCGTTATTGGTGCAAATGATGTTGTGAACCCTGCAGCGCAGACAACACCTGGTTGCCCAATCTACGGAATGCCAATTCTTGAGGTTAACCATGCAGCGAACATCATCTTCCTGAAGCGTTCTATGCGCCCAGGTTTTGCGGGCATTGAAAATGAACTTTTGTACGATCCAAAGACGATGTTGTTATTCGGCGACGCCAAGGCTTCATTGACCAAGGTTGTATCTGCGCTCAAGGCGCTCTAAAGCAAGATTTTCTTGTTAAGCAGTTCTTCGAAATCCAGGGCCTTTTTGTAATCAGTTGACGCTTACACCTGTGGTCGCTTGAGACAAAGATACGATTTCTACGAACTCTTAACTTCGAAAACTTGCTTTAAGTTGCAGGTAGTTGAAAGTTCAATTAACCTTCAGTTCTGAACTAAGGAGTGTTAAATGCCTGCAGTAACCGTCAGCGACATCACCGTATTGCCTCGCGTCAGCGAACTTCCTGGTGCACGTGCACGCAAGGTAAAGAGCATTACAACTGCGCCACAAGGTTTCGAAGGTGAAGGCTTTCCTGTTCGTCGCGCATTTGCAGGTGTTGATCTTGCAGAGCTTGATCCATTTATTCACTTAGATGAAATGGGCGAGGTTGAGTACGCACCAGGTGAGCCAAAGGGAACTCCATGGCACCCACACCGCGGTTTTGAAACGGTTACATACATTATTGATGGAATCTTTGACCACCAAGATAACAATGGTGGTGGCGGAACGATTTCAAATGGCGATACACAATGGATGACAGCGGGTGCGGGAATTCTGCATATTGAAACTCCTCCAGAGCATTTAGTGATGTCAGGTGGTTTGTTCCACGGATTCCAGTTGTGGGTTAACTTGCCCGCTGCCAAGAAGTGGTCGCCTCCTGCGTATCAAGATGTTCGCGCTAAGGATGTTGCGCTGTTAACAACTACAGATGGCGGATCTTTGTTGCGCGTTATCGCTGGAGAAGTTGATGGACATTTTGGTCCAGGATCAACACAGACTCCAATTACTTTGTTGCATGCAACTGTTACAGCTGGTGCAGAGCTTCGTCTTCCATGGCGTAAGGATTACAACGCACTTGTGTACACAATGAGTGGTTTTGGTTTTGTCGGCGATGAAGCACGACCTGTTCAAGCAGGACAGTTAGCGGTCTTTGCAGATGGCGACACCATTGTTGTACGCGCTGCAAATCAGCAGGAGTCACGTTCTCCGGAGCTGGAGCTATTTATCTTGGGTGGTGCGCCAATTAAGGAGCCTGTTGCATGGATGGGGCCCTTTGTTATGAATACAAAGCGCGAAGTTCTGCAGGCTTTTGAGGATTTCCAAAAGGGTTTGTTGGGCTCAATTCCAGCGATTTACAAGGAGGATGCCAAGCCAAAGGCTCCGCTGAATCGCAGTGGCGCGGGTGCGAAGTTGGGCGGGGATTCCAAGCCTGCTGCACAGGAAATTCTTGATGTGCATGGTGCGCCAACGGAGATGCAAGAGGGTTAATCGCTCAATCGCTCAATCTCTGTTCGCTCAATCTTGTAAAGCAGTTCCTCGAAATCCAGGGCCTTTTTGTATTGATTTGTTCTTTCATTCTGGTCGCTTAAGACAAAGATACGATTTCTTAGAACTCTTTACTGCGATTGAGCTTCATGGAGCTATACGTAATGCGCAGCCTTGAGCGATTTGGAAGAACTCTTTACTGCGATTGAGCCAAACCGTCCGTTGTGAATAACTTTTTAATCTGTCGGTGGGTGGATCAATAGTTCGGTGCATGACAACCGCGCTACGCATTCCGCGAGAGATCCTCGATATTGAGGTCGCTGAGTTACTGCGCGCTACTCCCGGTTACACAATTTTGGGTGAGTTGATTGCAATTAATCCCCACTCACTAGGTGAGGCGGGAAAGTTGGATTATTTGGCGGCCTTGGATCGTCAAGAATCCTGGATATGTGCCTTGAAGCAAGAGGCGTTAGTTGCGATTGCGGGTGAGGTTGCCGATGAGACTGGCGGAATATTCGGAGCGGTTGATGATGAAGAGCGCGAGGATGTTGCTACAGCGTTAAGGCTCTCCCCTACCGCGGCACAAAATCGAATTGATGTTGCACGAGTATTGGTCGGACATCTGCCCAACACAATATCGGCGCTGGCAACTGGTGAAATCTCAGCGGCACATGCAACAGTTATTGCAAAGGAAACAGCAGCTGCTATTCGAAACGGGTTAAGTGAAGATGCGGTATTTCGCGTGGAGCAAACCGCTTTGGCACATGCTGAGTTTCATACACCAGGACAGGTGGCGACAAAGGTCAAGACAACAATTGCAAAACTTGCACCAGAAGAGTTTGAAGAGATCGTTGATCGTGCGCGAGATTCACGTCGAGTTTCCTGTTATCCAGAGGCGGATGGAATGGCCACAGTTGTTGCGATTTTGCCTGCGGAGGATGCACAAACTGTAATGAAATCAATCGAGGCGTACATTCTTAAGAGAAATCAAGAGGAAGAGTCCTGCACATGTATTGGGCACAGTGATGTGGGCGACGATGCGACCCCAAGTTCACGCAATTGTCCTCAACACAACCCTCAAGGTGCATCAGAGTGGTCAATGCTTTCTGCAGATATGAAGCGTGCTGATGCGCTTACAGCTATTGCATCTCAAGCATTAGGCGCGATGGCAGATGATGTTCGTCCCCATCGTCGTCCAATCACAATTAGTGTTGCAGTTGATCTTCCTACCTTGTTGGGATTGGCGGAAAATCCAGGACAACTTGCTGGGTATGGTGCGATTCCCGCATCTGTTGCACGAAAGTTAGCGGCAGATGGTACCTGGCAAAGATTTGTGAGCGATCCAACGACTGGAAACCTTTTAGATTTTGGTCGAGAAAAATACATTCCTCCACAAGAACTAGTTGATTACTTACTAGCTCGCGATCGAACCTGTCGATTCCCTGGATGTCGAAGGTCGGGACAACTTGCAGATATTGATCATGCCCACAGTTGGGAAAGTGGCGGAGAGACAAATCCGGCAAATCTTGGGCTGCTGTGTCGTCGTCACCATCGAATGAAAACTCACGGTGGGTGGAAGCTGAAGAGCAATGCAGATGTGCTGAGTCACCATGGCTCTGAGATGTAGCTTAGAGCTGTC
>JAPOJK010000015.1 GCA_029978465.1 Actinomycetota bacterium | reverse complement strand
GCTACTGCAAGAAACTCTGTAACGACTGTAAAAATACGGCAAAGGTGCTGCAATTAGCAATACTGTGACTGAATCAGAGGTACATTAGGCGGCATGAGCAATCAAATTGAGACCCAGATCGATGTATCACTGACCGAGCGAAATCGCCTGACCGCATTTTTTCGCATCATCCTCGTTGTCCCCGTATTTATCTTCGTGGCCTCATTTGCACCATCCTCAGAATTCTTTAGCGATAACTGGAGCGCATACGGTGCTGGATTGTTAGCACTTCCAGCTGGACTTGCAATTGTTTTTCGCCAGGTCTACCCAAGCTACGTATTAGCCTTCAATGAAGCGCTACTTTCGCTACAAACACGCCTTGATGCCTACCTTCTGCTACTTACAGATGAGTATCCATCGATTGAAGAAAATGATGTTGTGAGCGTGACCTTCCCAGAAGTTGATGCAAAGCAACTCAATCGCTGGTTACCTCTTGTGAAGTGGTTCCTTGCACTACCTCTGTACCTTGTGGGAATCGTCTACGTTATTTATGCGGCTGTCTTAACCCTGATTGGGTGGTTCAGTATTCTGTTTACAGGAAACTACCCAGAGTTTTGTGCTGAAGGTGTTGTTGGAACTATCGCTTACTGGAACCGAGTAGCTGGTTATGCCCTGCTACTAGTTACAGATGAGTACCCAACCTTTTCTTTGTAAGGGTTAGCGTTCCTCAAGCAATAAAGAAACAGAGTTAATGCACCAGCGTTGATCTGTAGGTACTTCATACCCTTCACCTTCAAAAACATGTCCTAGGTGAGAGCCACAGGCGGCGCAACGAACCTCTGTGCGCACTCGTGGAAATAGTGATCTATCTTCGATTAATTCAACCGCATCATCTGCACTTGGCGCGTAAAAAGATGGCCATCCGCACCCAGAATGAAACTTGGTCTCACTTCTGAACAATTCAGCGCTACACGCTTTGCACTTGTATACGCCAACCTTGTCGGTGTCTGTGTACTCGCCGGTGAAGGGACGTTCCGTTGCAGCGTTGCGCAGCACCTCGTATGACAATGGATCTAAACGTTTGGCTAACTCAGCTTCATCAATCTGAACTGGATACTCTTTTTCGCTCATTATTGTGAAACCGTTTCTGGGTATGGAACGCCTGTGCTTGAATGACAATCGTAACCATTGGGGTTCTTGTGCAAATACTTTTGGTGGTACTCCTCGGCCTCAAAATACTCGACACCTTCTGCACTGAGAATCTCTGTACAGATTCGACCCATCCCAGCTGCTGTTAACGCCTCCTGGTACATCTGACATGAAGCGAGCGCAACCTGCATCTGCTCATGTGTCGTTGTATAAATCGCGCTGCGGTACTGGGTTCCGATATCTCCGCCTTGTTGATTCAGCGAAGTTGGATCATGCATCGTCCAGAACTCTTGCAATAAACGCAGATATGAAACCTTTGCAGGATCAAAGACAACCTTGACCATCTCTGCATGCCCTGTGACTCCTGTGCACACCTGTTCATATGATGGATTTGGGCGAATGCCACCCATGTAACCAACACTTGTTTCGATGACGCCATCCATCTGCCAGAAGCGACGTTCTGCGCCCCAGAAACATCCCGTTGCAAAGTATGCGATTGAGTTCATGCGTGAATTGTTGCAGTATGCACACTTATTCGCACCCGCTGATAACCTTCATACTGCCCAACGAGCCCCCGTAGCTCAGGGGATAGAGCACTGCCCTCCGGAGGCAGGTGCACAGGTTCGATTCCTGTCGGGGGCACTTGAGATAGATCACCCTGATTTCCAAAACTCTTTCCCGTTCATCCTTGTATAACGTCGCTGCACAGGGGACAATTAAGACCTTGCACGCACAACTGTGTGTATTACAACTTTTACTCTGTACATGAGTCTTACTTCCCTAAGGAGACAAGCAATGGATTGGCGACATCAATCAGCCTGCCGTGATGAGGATCCAGAGCTTTTCTTCCCAGTAGGAAATACCGGCCCAGCCCTTACCCAAATCGAAGAGGCTAAAAAGGTTTGCAATCGCTGCATCGTGAAAGAGCCATGTTTGGCATGGGCGTTAGAAAGCGGTCAGGATGCTGGCGTGTGGGGCGGACTATCTGAAGATGAGCGCCGCGCTCTGAAACGTCGTGCGGCACGTAATCGCGCTCGCCTAATGGAGCAGCAAAACCAGATTTAAAGTGGGAAGCGCAACTTTGCGTGCGTTCCCTTTTCAGTTGATTCCAATTTCAACTCACCCTTTAATTCATTCTCTGTCAGTGTGCGAACAATTTGTAGACCCAAGTTGGAAGAGCTGACTAAATCAAAACCTTCAGGTAATCCAACTCCATCATCAGAGATAGTTACTAAACCTTCATTGCTATAACGCTGAAGTTCAATGGTTAAATGGGTTCCAGATTCAGCTAGCCCATGTTCAAGTGCATTATGAATAAGTTCAGTAACAACTAAGGACAGCGGTGTTGCAATGCGAGATTCTAAAGAACCAATTTCACCTGTTCGTTCGATCTGAAGTTCACCCATGCGGGGACTTAGCTCTAGCGCATGCGTGACCAAAGAAGAGAGAACTTCATCAAAGGCTACGGTTGTCTGGGTGCTATTGGACAGGGTTTCATGGACGACCGCGATTGATGCGATGCGGCGGACCGCTTCATCAAGGGCCGCTGCCGCTGCTGGATCTTCAATGCGTCGTGATTGCAAGCGAAGCAGCGCTGAGACTGTCTGTAGGTTATTTTTCACTCGGTGGTGAATCTCGCGGATAGTTGCATCCTTCGTCACCAGCTCGCGGTCACGACGGCGTAATTCAGTAACATTTTGCAGCAGCACTATCGCACCAGTTTTGTCATCACCATTAATCAAAGGCAGTACTAATAAATCAATTGTTGCGCCTTGATTATCAATTTCTACTCGTTGCAATTGCTTGCCATTTAGGCGTGAACGCACACCTTCTTCAGATGCATTAGGTGAAGCGGTAACAACTTGTTCTGCAACTTCGCCTAAGTTTCGTCC
Organism: Actinomycetota bacterium; assembly: GCA_029978465.1. Taxonomy (GTDB): domain Bacteria; phylum Actinomycetota; class Actinomycetes; order Nanopelagicales; family Nanopelagicaceae; genus Planktophila. Next base: position 18,682 of record JAPOJK010000015.1, on the reverse strand, counting down.
CTCTAAATCTCCACGCCAACCCATGCGAGAAAATGCAGATTTTGCGTTAGGGCTTGCAAATGAGATTGCTGAGTTTGCATCTAAACGAATCAATCCATCACCGACACGTGGGACTGGTTCGAAAAGGGTTCCGGCATCCTTGTATGGAAATGAACCCTGGGCAACCATTTGATACAGGTGCTGAGCTACTTCGCGATAATTTGTTTCTAGTTTTCCAGAGCCACGAGAGTGTTCAACATTTCGATGACTAGAAATAACTGCAATCACTTGACCCTCAAAGGTAACGGGAATTGTCTCGGCCTTAACCAGCATCTCCCCTATTTTTTCCGGATCACTGGATTTAACAATCTCATCACCAGACAGTGCCTCATCAATACCAGGCTTTGCTCCCCACAGAACTTCATCTCCGATAACATCATTGATAAATACTGTTGATGTCGTGGTGGGACGAATATGAGCAACTGCGATGTGACCAGTAGGCCACATTGAAATATCCTTGCGAATCGGTACCCATAAAATTAAATCTGCAAATGAAAGATCAGCTAGAAGCTGCCAGTCGGCAACTAAGGCGCGTATGCGATTGGCTTGATCAATAGTGATTGTTGTTCGTGCGCCAAGCAATTTCTCTAGTTGAAACATGGTTACTTCCACTCCGCCAAGTGGATCTCGATCTCTTGGGTGGCAAACCACACGAGTTCATCATCGCCCTGAAAAGCCAGAAGAGCGCATTGAATCTGCTCCCACAGCAAAGCGGTTTTCAATGTAACTGAATTCTCGTAACTTTCAGCGATCTGTTCCTCAGTTATCTCAAAAGCTAAAACAATGCCTGGAGCTTTTTCAGATAATCGAAGCTCTAACGCCTCTTCACCCGCCGCGACCGAGAGCAAATACTCAAGCTCTTCCTCATCGCAATCGAGATTATCGGCAACAAAGGCTTGGGTTGGTGCAAATACCTCATCAGCATCAATGCTCTTGCTCAGTACAAAGGCTTCAAGCTCCTTATGACTGATGGGAAGGTAAGCGCGCATTCACCCATAGTAATAGATCTTAAGAAGTGATTTCCCGGGCACATTCTGCTATCGCTTTACGCAGATTTGAGCGTTCATTGGTCTCTACCAAGGTCGCGTGATCATCCTCTGCCGCCATCACTGATCTGCTCTCTTCCTTCAAGCTTCGAACACGAATCGGCTTGAGCGCAGTTGTCGCGGTTAAGAAACGTGCCATTTCAGCATCACCACGTTTGCCTGCAGATTTCATATTCTGCGTAAAACTCAGATTTGCTCTTATAGATGTCTGTTGAATTAAAGCGATTACTTGGGTCAAACGATAATGCCCAAGATGATCTGCTCGTGAAACAATCATTAACTCATCTGCTTGATCACAGCACCATGTCGTAACAATTGATGTCCAACGTCGATCAGTTAAACGGTTTGATAAACCTGAAATAGAGCCGATATCGATAATGATGTACTCAAACTCTTGCGTTGCCTTATTCATAAACTCTTCTAGCTGATCAGCAGAATCTTGAGTTACCTCAGAAAGCGCAAGGTTAGGTGCAATGGATTTCCAGGTCGAGCCATCAGCAATATTTCTCATTGATAAAACCGGAGCTATCGATGGGGCCCGAAAATTTGCTTCAATTAGCAAGGTTGATTTTTCAAGCAAACTTATCTCCATCGCAAGATTAAGTGCGATCAATGTGCAGCCTGTGTAACTGCCTGCTGATCCAATAGCGATGACCTTGGATGTTCGTGGCTTGCGCTGTGTCATTGCACCGGTGCGGACCATCGGAGCACGGACAAACCCCCGAACCAATGAGATTAAATCTGTTCCTACCGTTGGTAATGGATGAACAGTTCCAAAAGCTTCGGCTTCAAGTTCAGAGATGGAAAACCCAATGAGTTGTCGAACCTTTCCTTGCAGAGTGTCGATTGATTGCTTACTCGCACCTGGCAGATCGGTACCGTAGATCAAGAGCGCCTGCGATGATTCCGAAGGATTAGCCTGCACATAAGTGTGTAAAGAGGACCAATCAATGGCTCGAAACACAACATTCCAGCCTTGCGCATACAAAGTTCCGGCTACAAAACCTTCTGCTTCTGGATTAGCAATTGCGGTTATAACAGTGGGCATCTCTAGCTCAGACATAAGCACGCACCACTACTAAGCGACCTTGTGTGGTTGCACTTAAAAGACGCAACACCTGAGTTTCTTCTATTGCGACGGTAATTCCGACATCTCCCCCGAGTGCATTCTTTGAATCATCAAGACCCACCAAACTCACACCGCCAAGTATCAAAATAGGATCCATAACACCTTCTCCATTGCGAGAATCCAGCACCCAATAGATATCAATAGAGTCACCAACATGTACGCCTGCTGCTAAATCTGCAGCGCGCAGACTCAAGGGAACAGCGCTGGTACTCAAGGCATCTGATGAGTTTGTTACATCAGTTGTCGAAACCACTTCTCCCGCTGACATATGACGGGTTGCCACTAAACCAATGACTTGATCTGCAGTGTTTAAGTAATTCTCTGCGCTATCACCAAGATTCATATGTGATGCAACTACATCAGATTCGGTTATTAGATGACCAGGTGCAAATGAGTTGGCTACTACCCAATAATTTGCACCTCTATTTGAGTATGTCGAGATAAAGAAGGCTGAAACAAAGGCGGCAACAATCAAGGTTATGGCTAGGGGCATTCGGGTGCTAAAGGAGCTCTTTTTATTTTTCATAGTCGTACCCAAGGCGTTGCAATGACAAATAACTAGAACTTATCCACAATCGGTCAAAGGTATGAGGCTTTCAAAGACTTAAGAGGGATAAGGCCTACTTAAGATCTCGAAATGGTGTGCACATGACTACACACCGTGAATATGAGCAACTACCAACCTTTACAACCATCGAACTTGTACCGATCTCTAGCGATCCTGATGAGGATTTCTTGCATCCTGTACTTGAAATCTTTAAACCAGCACCAAAGATCGAAGAGGTAAAAAAGCCTCGTCTGTATTTAGTTCCGAGCACCTTTGGCGAGGAGTTTGATTCTGAATTCGCTCCGCAGCCAACTTCAGCAAGTGAGCTTCCAGATATCCAACCTTTGCTGTTTCAGTTTATTCACAACGCAGTTGAAATTTGGGCAGGAAGACGATCCCCACAGCAACTTCAGGCAATGTGCCACTACAAGGTGTATTCAGAGTTACAGAAAAGTGCAGGATCACTAAAGGAGATTGGAAGAGTACGCAAGACCAGAATCACTCAACCTCTAGATGGAGTATGCGAAGCAACTGTCACATTACGTTTTGGAGATCGACTACGAGTAGTAGCGATTAGATTTGAAGGGTTAGATGGACGGTGGCTATGCACCTGTCTAACACTTATCTAAAGTTAAGCAGCGCCTCCGTGGCAACGCTTGAACTTCTTTCCTGAACCACATGGGCATGGTGCATTTCGAGATACATCGCCAGTAGTACGAACGCCAGATTCATCAGCTGCTGTGTACTGCAAACCAGATTGAGGCAACTGCTTAGCCTCAAGTCCTGGAGCTACAACTTGATTGCTCGCGCTCTCAACGGTGACTTCGATGTTAAATACAAAGCCTGCGATCTCTTCCTTAATTCCATCCATCATTGCTGCGAATAGATCAAAGCCCTCTTTTTGATACTCAACAAGTGGATCACGTTGAGCCATTGCACGTAGCCCAATTCCCTCTTGAAGGTAATCCATCTCGTAAAGGTGTTCGCGCCATTTGCGATCAAGTACCGATAACAAAACCTTGCGCTCTAGTTCGCGCATTACATCTGCGCCTAATGCTTCCTCGCGCTTTGCATATGCTGCCTGGCAATCTTCGAGTACTCGAGCAGTAATGAAATCTGCATCTAAGCCAACTCGTGAACCTGCTTCTGCCTCAAGTTGCTCGATCGTAAAAGAGATCGGATAGATCGTCTTGAGCGCTGTAAACAGGGTTTCAAGATCCCAATCCTCTGCATAACCTTCAGCGGTAGCAGCTGCAATGTAGGCAGACAAGGTGTCTGACATAAAGACAGAGACTTGTTCCTTAATATCTGCACCCTCTAGAACCATGCGTCGTTCACCATAAATAACGGTGCGCTGGCGGTTCATAACATCGTCATACTTCAAAACATTCTTACGCATTTCAAAGTTCTGAGCTTCAACCTGAGTTTGCGCAGAACGAATCGCGTTAGAAACCATCTTGGATTCAATTGGCGCATCATCAGGTAATCCGGCTGCGGTTAAGAAACGTTCAACCATTCCTGAATTAAATCGGCGCATCAAATCATCTTGGAGAGATAGGTAGAATCGAGACTCACCTGGATCGCCTTGACGACCTGAACGACCGCGTAACTGATTATCAATACGACGGGATTCGTGACGCTCTGTACCAAGTACATAGAGACCACCAAGTGCAACAACCTCTTCATGACCCTTTTCAACTGCCGCCTTTTGACGTGCAATCTCTGCTGGCCATTCCTTTTCATACTCTTCAGCGTTATCTACTGGAGAAATTCCGCGGCGCTGTAGTTCAAAATCAGCCATGAACTCTGGGTTTCCACCCAACATGATGTCTGTACCGCGACCTGCCATATTTGTTGCAACTGTTACCGCACCCTTTACACCGGCACGAGCAATAATTGCTGCTTCACGTTCGTGGTGCTTAGCGTTCAAAACTTCGTGAGGAACTCCTGCTTTGCGTAGAAATGCAGAGAGCTCCTCTGATTTTTCAACGCTAACTGTTCCAACCAATACAGGTTGACCCTTACGGTGGCGCTCAACAATATCTGCTGTTACCGCCGCGAACTTTCCAACCTCGGTCTTGTAGACCAAATCCGCTGAATCAATACGTTGTGATGGACGGTTGGTTGGGATTGGAACAACGCCCAACTTGTAAATTTGCTGGAATTCAGAGGCTTCAGTTGTTGCCGTTCCAGTCATGCCTGACAACTTGTCGTATAAACGGAAGTAGTTCTGTAAGGTAATTGTTGCCAGAGTCTGGTTTTCATCCTTAATTTCAATACGTTCTTTAGCTTCTAACGCTTGGTGTAAACCCTCGCTATAGCGACGACCAGCAAGCATGCGGCCGGTGTGCTCATCAACGATGAGAAGCTCACCATTCATTACAACGTAATCCTTATCGCGCTTAAATAGCTCCTTTGCACGGATTGCGTTGTTGAGGTAACCAATCATTGGAGTATTAGCAGCCTCATAAAGGTTCCCGATCTGCAATAGCTCTTCAACCTTGGTTACACCCTCTTCGAGAATTCCTGAAGTCTTCTTCTTTTCATCAACCTCGTAGTGGACATCGCGCTGAAGCTTTTGAACTAAGTTTGCAAACTCTACGTACCACTTGGTGGCTTTATCTGCAGGTCCACTGATAATCAATGGTGTACGTGCCTCATCGATAAGGATCGAGTCAACCTCATCAACTACTGCAAAGAAGTGATCGCGCTGCACACACTCATCAAGTGACCATGCCATGTTGTCGCGAAGGTAATCAAAACCAAACTCATTATTTGTACCGTAAGTAATATCTGCTGAGTACGCTTCACGGCGTTCTGCCGGAGTCATGTTGGCAAGAATGACGCCAACCTTTAAACCTAAGAATCTATGAACACGGCCCATCCACTCGCTATCGCGCTCTGCCAAGTAATCATTTGTTGTGACAACGTGAACTCCGCGTCCTGCAAGTGCATTCAAATACGATGGAAGCGTTGCAACTAAAGTCTTTCCTTCACCAGTACGCATTTCAGCGATATTGCCTTTGTGCATCGCTGCACCACCCATAAGCTGAACGTCATAATGGCGCTGACCTAAAGTACGACGGCCCGCTTCGCGGACAACTGCAAAGGCTTCTGGAAGAAGATCATCAAGGGTTTCACCCTTTGCGTAGCGTGCTTGAAATAAAGCGGTCTGCTCGCGTAGCTCAGAGTCTGACATCGCTGAAAAGCGAGCCTCTTGGGCATTGACCAAGGCAACGATCTTGCTAAGTTCACGAAGGATGCGTCCTTCGCCTGCACGCAAAATCTTGTCTACAAACGCTGGCATTGACCTGGCCTCTCAGTAAGGGTGTGACCCTGTTCCAAGCCCTTATCGTAGAGGTTGGGCAACGCAGGCGGTAACCGCAGAGACTGAGCCAGCAGCGTGAAAACCCTGCGAATTAACCGCTCTCAAGGCCTCTCGCAGGGTTGCCCCAGTAGTCACCACATCATCAATCAAAATCAGCTCTCCCCTGGCTTGTGAGGTGATGCGAAAGGCCCCTGCAAGATTTGTAGCCCGTTCATCTCGATGCAAACCACTTTGATCCAGAACGCGACGTGAAAGTTGCAGACAATCCAGCATTTGAATACCAGTCCTAGCGGAAATTTTTGTCACTAGATCCACAATAAAACTGCGACCACGTCGACGTTGTGATGATGTGCTGGATGGAACCGGAACTAATCGGGCCAAGGTTGTATCGATCTTTGATTTTTCAATGGCATGAATAATTGCATCGATGATTAACTCATCGGCACCTTTGATCCCTTGCTCTTTTGCGGCCAAAATAATTTTTGAAGCCGTCGGTGTGTACAACAGCGATGAATGTACAGTTAAGTTGTCAAACTTTGTTCTATAGTAATGTGGATGCCAACTGCTTCTGCAAGCTGAACAAATACTTGGGCCAAGCTTTTGGCAGCCAAAACATCTACTAGGAAACAAAAGTTGGGAGAGTTCGGCCAAAGAGTTCATGGCACATTATTGAAGATGGTGTGTGTACGCAGATTTCTGAGTACCAAGGTGTGGAAATTAAGCTTTGTAATCCTCGGGTTGTAATGGAATTAACCGCTGATCAATGCTCTCCCACGTATTACGAGGCAAGGTCACAACAAAGTGGGCACCACGTCCGGGTCTTCCCCACGCTTCTAGCTCTCCATTATGTAAACGTGCATCTTCTAGTGCAATGGAAAGACCTAGACCAGTACCACCACGTGTACGAGCACGCGAAGGATCTGCTCGCCAGAAGCGATCAAAAACTCGCATGAGGGCGTTCTCATCTAAACCAACGCCGTAATCACGAACTCCAACTGCAACATCATGTTCGCTCGCCTCGATGCGAACATCAATCTGCAGCTCTTCAGCATGATCAATAGCATTAGCCAATAGGTTACGAAGTATGCGCTCTACGCGGCGAATATCCGCTTTAATCATGATCACAGGCTGAGCCGTAGTCACATAAATCTCGGTCTTGCGCTCTTTTGCCACCAACGCTAGATCATCTGCACAACGCTTAACTAGTTGCACGATATCGAAATCGACCGCTTCGAGAACAGCAACCTCTGCATCAAATCGTGAAACTTCCAGTAGATCTTCTAGCAGCCTCTCAAAGCGATCTAATTGGGCAACCAATAACTCTGCACTTCTGGCAACGATTGGATCAAAGCCATCTTTTGAGGAGTGAATGACCTCGGATGCCATACGTAAAGTTGTTAACGGTGTTCGTAGTTCATGCGAAACATCAGAAACGAATCGCTGCTGAACTCGTGAAAGGTTTTCTAACCGCGCAATCTGTTTTTCAATAGATTCCGCCATCTCATTAAAGGCCAAGCCCAAAGTTGAAATTTCATCCTGCGATTCGACCTTTAAGCGCTTTCTAAAATCTCCGGCGGTGAACTCGGTAGCGATCATGGCTGCTTCGCGAACCGGTCGAACCACCTGACGCACAACAAGCCAAGTAATCAAACCAACTAATAGCAAAAGTACAAAACCAGTTAGAAATAGTGAGCGACTAATAAGATCAAGCGTTTTTTCCTGGTTAGCTAAAGAAAAGATTATGTACATCTCGTACTGACCAGCGTTAGGAATCTGAACCTTCTGACCAATTGCTAAACCTTTAACCTTTGTACCTGTTAGGTAATTCATGTTGGTGTATTGATAGACAAGATCAGGCTTCTTGCGAACACGTTCACTTAAGCTTGTTGGAATTGAGTTCGGGTCCAAAAGATTGGATGCAATTTCGTAATTATTGTCCATGGTGTTACCAGGGCTACGAATGAAAACTACTTCTCGAGCATTCTCATTAGCGGTTAAAGTTGTAGCTGAGCTAATAACATCGTCGACAACTTTTTGGACTACTGAATCTCTTTCACCCTGAGCCAGTAGGAACCGATACTCGGCTGTGAAGATTGTTGAGCGGGCCTCAACTAGGGCTGAATTAAGGTTTACCTCTTTAATACCTGCAGATAACTGAGAATTAAGGGCAGATCCTGTTACCCCAGTAACGCCTAAAGAGAGAATAACTGTTGAGAAAATTACCTTGATCGCAAGGGAGTTACGAATTCGCCAATAGATTCGGTTCATTATTAGGAACCGCCCATCACTCCAGCTTTGTAACCAACTCCACGCACAGTTACAACAATCTCTGGATGTTCGGCATCATGTTCGATCTTTGAACGTAGACGCTGAACGTGCACATTAACTAAACGTGTGTCTGTTGAGTGACGATAGCCCCATACCTCGCTTAGCAACGCGTCACGGGTAAAGACTCGACCTGGCTCTTTCGCTAAGGCAACGAGTAGATCAAACTCCAAACGGGTTAAAGCGATTTGCTTGCCACCACGAGTAACTTGGTGTGCCTGTACATCAATAGCTAAATCACCAATTGTTAAGAGCCCTGAAACATCTGCATTTGTTCGACGTAAGCGGGTTCTAATTCGTGCAATGAGTTCAGATGGATGACGAAATGGCTTAACCATGTAGTCATCAGCACCTGCCTCTAAACCTTTTACAACATCTTGAGTGTCACCTTTTGCTGACAACATGACAATCGGGACCATTGATTCTGCGCGAATCAATTTGCAGACTTCGATTCCATCAAGGCCGGGCAACATAACATCCAACAACACTAGATCTGGTGGGTTGTTACGGAATACATCCATAACCTCATCACCACGACTTACTAGATCCACATCGATGCCGGCACCGGTTAAAACGATGCCGAGCATCTCTGCGAGATCCTGGTCGTCATCGACGACCATAACTAAAGTCATTAGCTACCGTGCTCCCAAGAGTTCAGGTACATATCTTGTGCAGGAGTAAGAACGTCGATACGTCCGCCCATGCTGATCAGCTTCAGTGAAGCAACTTCCTTGTCGATGTATGAAGGAACTTCATGAACACCTGGCTTCAGATTCTTTGCTTCCTTAACTAGGTACTCAGCTGTTAGCGCCTGATCTGAGAAGGACATATCCATTACAGATGCTGGGTGACCTTCGGCAGCTCCTAAGTTAACTAGGCGACCTTCAGCTAGAAGCAGCAAACGACGCCCATCTGACAGTACATATTCATCTGTCTGGTGACGCATCTTTGTGTTCTTTGTCTTAGCGTTCTGCTCGAGCCACGCAACATCGATTTCGATATCGAAGTGACCTGAGTTAGCCATGATTGCGCCATCCTTCATTACAGCAAAGTGCTCATCGCGAAGAACATCGCGGTTACCTGTAACGGTGATGAATACATCGCCAAGCTTTGCAGCATCTAGCATTGGCATCACGCGGAAACCTTGCATCATTGCATCAAGTGCCTTGGTTGGATCAATCTCAGTAACGATTACATCAGCGCCCATACCCTTTGCACGCTCTGCGACACCCTTACCGCAGTAACCAAATCCAGCTACAACCACAACACGACCTGCTAACAGGAAGTTAGTTGCACGGAAAACAGCATCAAGTGTTGATTGACCTGTTCCATAACGGTTATCAAACATGTGCTTTGTATCTGTGTCATTCACAGCGATCATTGGGAACTGAAGCGCCCCATCCTTTGCCATTTGGTTTAGGCGAATAACTCCTGTTGTTGTCTCTTCACAACCACCTGTGATGTTAGGAATTAACTCTTTGCGAGTTGTATGTAATGTATTTACAAGATCGCAACCATCATCAAATACTTGGTGTGGTTCGATATCAAGAGCTGCGTTGATGTGCTTGTAGTAACCATCACGGTCAACTGCATTACGAGCAAATACTGAGATTCCATATTCGTGAACTAGAGCTGCTGCTGTGTCATCCTGAGTAGATAGTGGGTTAGACGCACATAGTGCAATCTCTGCTCCACCAGCCTTGAGAACGCGCATCAAGTTAGCGGTCTCTGTTGTTACGTGCATGCATGCAGAAATACGCACGCCTGCGAATGGTTGTGATTTTTCAAAACGCTCCCGGATTTGAGCAAGCACAGGCATATTGCGCTCAGCCCATTCGATGCGCTTACGACCTTCTGCTGCAAGTGATGCATCAGCAATGTCATGCTTTGGAAGAGTTGAAGTAACTGGAACGTTCACGTAAATCTCCTTAAATGGTAATCAAAGTATTAATTGGATACCTAAGGCGTAGGGCTCTACTGTGCTAGGCGGCTATAGGCATAGGTTACTGCCCTCTTGCGAAAAGCACGTATTGGAAAACGGGGATTAGCCACGTATTACAGAGAGAACCGCATCACGTACCGACTCCATTTGAGCCTGAGTTGCAGCCTCAACGTTAAGCCGTAGTAGAGGCTCGGTGTTTGAAGGACGCAGGTTAAACCACCAGGTATCCCCATTTACCGTCAGGCCATCTAATTCATCAATCACAACATTGCCAGAGTCGTAACTCTTGCGAACTAGTTCGGTTGCTTGTTGTGTATCAGCAACCTTTGAGTTGATCTCACCACTTGAGTAGTAGCGATTAAAGGAGGCTAGTAGCTCAGACATGGTTGCAGAGCTTTCACCAAGAGCGGCGATCGCATGAAGGGCTGCAAGTGCGCCACTATCTGCCATCCAAAACTCTTTGAAGTAGAAATGTCCTGAATGCTCACCACCAAAGATTGCTCCACTTTCAGCCATCATCTTCTTAATGTATGAGTGACCTACTCGACTTCGTAATCCAGTGCCACCATTTTCAGAAATAACCTCTTGCACTGCACGCGACGAGATTAAGTTGTAAATGATCTTTGAGCCAGGATGCTTCTTTAACTCTCGTTGTGCAATCAGAGCTGTAAGTGCCGAAGGATTAACCGCAACGCCTCGTTCATCAACCAAGAAACAACGATCGGCATCACCATCAAAAGCCAAACCTAAGTCAGCTTTCTGATCAATCATCGCTTGTTTTAAATCCTTCAAAGTTGTTTCATCTAATGGATTTGCCTCGTGATTTGGAAATGAACCATCCAGCTCGAAGTACATTGGAATAACTTCACAATTGAGCCGTGCAAAAATGGCTGGAGCTGTGTGACCAGCCATGCCATTGCCGGCATCAACAATGATCTTTAGTGGACGAATCTTTGTGACATCAACAAGGGTCAAGAGATGGTCGACGTACTCTTCCAACATATTGCGCTGCTTCTCAACACCCACGTTGCGCAATGCAATTGGCGATCCTTCACGGACAAAGTTCTCAATAGTTACTAAGCCAGACTCTTTTCCTATTGGACGCGCTTTACTCAAACACAACTTAATTCCGTTGTATTGAGCGGGGTTATGACTAGCGGTAAACATCGCCCCTGGAAGTCCTAACTTTCCAGAAGCAAAATACAACATATCTGTTGAGGCTAAACCGATTCGGATTACATCCATACCCTGAGATGTTGCTCCTGCTGAAAATGCATCTGCTAACTCTGGAGATGAAGGACGCATATCCTCGCCAATAACAATTGTTCCGGGTTCACGTTCTATTTGTAAGAAACGAGCAAAGGCCAATCCAGTTGCAAAAGCAAAATCTGCATCAATTTCTGTGTCTACTAAACCTCTTATGTCATAGGCTTTAAAAACATTGGGAATGTGTTCCATATTTTTTATGATGGAACTGCGCGTAGGTGACCGCGGCGACCTAGTTGTTGCTGTGCAGATGGTGTTTGAGTTGGTGCAATTGCCTCAATATCTTTTGCAGCAACTTCACGGACCGCATCAGCAATCGCCATCAAATCATCATCGCTAGGTCCTTGTGATGTGCCATCAAGTTCTTGCTTGATAACACTCCAACCATGCGGAACCTTTAATCGTGTTCCATGAACAACGCACAAATCATAAGCATGTGGCTCTGAGTAGGTAGCAAGTGGCCCAACTACCGCGGTTGATTCTGCATACACATAGGTCAAGGTCATGGTTGCATGAGATTTGCATCCAGCGCGGGAGCAACCTCGTCCACCTTGAGTTCTCATAAGTGAAACATTAGTGGGAGCAAGTATGAAAAGTTGGGATTATCAAGGATTTAAAATGCGAATATTTGAGTCAGGAATCTCGACGCGAGTAAGAACGCTTCCGGGTGCGATCGGGAAGTACCCATATCCGTTAACTGATGAAACCAGTGCACCTGCATAGGTCTGCTTTCCAACCTTAGTGATGGTAAATGATCGTGCCGCAGCAGGTACGCGCCAGGTAGCAACATCTGTGCCCTTGATCGCCTTACGAATTGATTTGCCATTAACCAAGGTGACTTCTACAGCAACATTAATTTCTGAGCCTGCAAAAACAATAAGTGGGGTTAGGCCAGTGACCGCCATTGTGAATTCGCTTAGCTCTGGGGCGGCGGTGCTCCACGTAAAGTCTTTACCCCCGCCAATTGCCACCGATGACTCAACTGCAGCGACTACTGGTTCAGTTGAAGTGATCTTTACAGCAAAAGCTGATGAGGAGATCTTGGGTGAGAAGGTAAATTCAGTTACAAGACCAGCCGAAACACTTCGTGAATTCAAACCAACTGGAATGAACACTCCATCGGCAGAGAGAAGTTCCACGGTAACGCTGGCATCAACATCTCCTGGAGTTAGGACTCTAAGAACATGTGCCGGGGCCGCGCCTTGCCCAGCTTTCTTTCCTTGATTTGGAATCGCAGGAATTACAACTGTTTTACTTGGTGAAGTAGTTGGGTTAAGAAGATCTCCACCTAGTGCGCGCAGGCCCTTTCCTTGCTCATCAATCATGAAAGAGTTAATTCTGCCTGAACGCGGAACAACGTTGACAGTTAATGTCTTATCACCTGGTGCAAGTGAATCAACTGGAATAACTAAGTAATTTTTCGATGGAACATTTAATGTTCGTAGCGGTTGATTTCCGTTTTCAGTAAAGACATTGACATCTACAACAGCATCGCTCAGACCACTATTGACGATTATTAGTCGACCCTTCGTTGTGATGTCTGCACTTGCGCCAACAAACCACTGTGAAGAAGCCGGTCCTGCACAAAGAGCTCCGCCCGCCCAACTTCCCGTTTTGCTCTGCCATACAACTGGCGTTGAACCCTGTGCATCAAATAGTAAGGAGTCCTTCATTACAGGAAGACGTAAAACCTTTACTGAATCTGTTTTTGTGCTTCTGTTTTGCAACCTTTGGAACTGAGTTTTTTTGGATGAGAGAGAAATCTGTGATGACAACCCTGAAAGGGTTGGCGGACAAACAACAGCGGGATAGTTCTCTGAGTAACTCTTCTTAGTGACAGCAACATTAAGAGCTGAAGCGATGGTGATTGCACCAGCAACAAAGGCTATAAATCGAAGGGGGCGAGAAAAATTCATGCCAGCTCCTTCTCTGAGATATCACTCTTACGACGGCCTGCAGGAAGGGCCATCACAAGCACAATGACAAAGAAAATTAGCTGCAAGGAAAGCCAACCACGTCGAATCGTTCCATCGTGAATTAATGAGATTTCTCCAGGCTCAGTCACGGTAAAGGTAGGTAGACCTTGCTCATTTTTATTGCGATCTAGTCGGTAACCATTTTCTAGAACCTGCCAAGAGCGATTATAAGTTTCTGTCAAAATCAAAGTTCCAGCTGATGGCACATATGTTCGTGCACCAACCTCTCCAGCTTCTAGCTCTTTGCGAACTCCATCAGCACCCACAAACATTAATCGAGAAGCCGGTGCTGTAACTTTCCAAACAACACCAAGTGAGGTTGCAGAGGTTCTAGAAAATCCTCCGAGTCCATCGATAGAGCGAATAATCTCTCTTTTGAATGGAGCCTTCACATAAAGGTACTTCACGCCGAAATCACTGAGCGTTGAACTACTGGTGACTCCAGAACCATCAATAAGTCCACGGGCTGCATCTGCAATTGCAACGGTCAAAGTTGGTGCAACATCTGGTTCGCCCAGTGAAATGTCTTTGCCACGCGATAGGTAGTACTGAATCTTCTTCTCATTTTCACTGCCGACCTCACGCAAAACAAGAATCTTTACATCTTTTTCAACACTCAAGAAGGCGGGCATTACCGTTTCACGATTTGCTTGAACTAATGAATCCGCACCTTTACTTACCGACCACCCAATTGCCAGCACTGAATAGGTAAATGTGGTGAACAAAAGTAAGGCAGAGAGTATGTGGCGGTAATGAATGTGGCTCAAAACCAAAGTTTCACGTAAGCGATCGAGCAACACTGTGCCCGCGGCGACCGCAGCTAGCGTCACCAGAACAAGTACAGGTCCTGGCCAAACCTTAGAAGAGGCCTCATTGCCATGAGTTGAGATTGAAAGTGATGAAATAACAACCGCTATAACTAATGCTCCAACACCATATTCCGCAATTCGTCGCGCATATGTTGAGGAAAAGAGCGAAACTATCAAAACCAGCAAAATTGGGCTTACTAACCAAATAGGTAATGAGTTTGCACCACCCGGATTTCCGAGTAACGCATTAATCGGCCCGCCGCCAGAAATAAGCAATCCTGGCTCTACTAATAAACGGCTTGGATGCGTGATTGTTTCTAGTGAGTATGGAATGTTCATAACAAAGGGAACAAAGATTAATGCAGCACGTTTCTGGAGACGCTGCGAGTACAAAGGTGCGTTAGCTTCTTGGGCATGCTTTCCATAATCACTCAGGGTCGAAATTAAACCTGCAGCTAAACCAATCACAAAGATCATGAGCGAGAATCCGTAGAGCACAGCTAAGAGAAGTGAAACACCTGCAACTTTTCTCCAGGTAAAGCTTTCGATCTTTTCAATATCTCTCAGAAGTAGTGCAACTAATGGTGCCAGGATCATAAACAGAACCGTGGCTATGTGACCTGTTGATACCGCCGCAATGGCTACCGGAGATACCGCATAAAGAAATGCTGCAGGAATTGAGATCCAGGTATTTCCGGTTAAACGTTTAAGAAGCTTTGAGGCGGTAAACATCATGAGAACAGGTGCAACCAAGAAGAAGGTTGTGATCAAGAATTGGACTTTGCCCAAGAAAAATAGGGATGCTGTTGCTGTGATCGCTACCCAGGTTGGGGTCGCAACGGTTGAGCCCATTCCAACTTGGTGCCATGACTCAAAATATGTACGCCATAAATCGGTAGCTCCTGCTGGCGAAATAGGCAACGCTCCCCCGACAAGTGCACCAAATCTATTGCGAGAGTTCAGGAGGCTGATTAGCGAGATCAAAACAAAGCCAATTACTTCTGGACGCTTGAAAACACCAAACCAATGGTTGGTACTTACAGGAGTGAGTAAATCCTCATCCTCATTGGTATCTAGAACTGAAGATGTTGAAATTTGATTATTTTCAGGGAATAACTTTGCACGTACTGCATCGACGACACCTTCCGATGCAAGTCGGATCTGTGACCAGCGAGGTGGAATGAATTCAGCAATCACTCTTGCTGAAACAAAACGTTGCTTTTTACGCACCTTACGTGCAGCAATAATTAACCCTGGTCTAACAATTAAAGATCCAACAGCCAAGATTTCATCGGCGGCATAACCCGGAAGTTTTGCAATTAAATAGCCAATAGCTCTAGCAATTGCTGTTCCCAGCAACTGAATTACCAGCCATGGCAAAATCCACCACGAAGAGTTTGCAAGCAAAACATAAGCGGCGTTACGTCGATCTAGTAATAAAGGTCTGTGAAGAAATGCGCCATCGACTTCAACAGCTCTGCGTTCATTGGCTGATGCTTGTGCATGAAATGCAACAGCACCTGTTGCAGCCATTACAGAATGGCCGGCAGCACGTGCGCGCCATCCAAAGTCCACATCATCTCTAAACAAAGTTAGGTTGGGATCTAAACCACCAAGCTCTTCAAAAACATCCCGGCGGATCAAAGCGCCAGCTGTGCTGACAGCTAATACATCATGGTTTCCATCATGTTGACCTTGGTCATACTCCAAAGGTTCCAGCCCTGTCCATCGCGCGCCATTACCTGCAATGCTGACACCGGCTTCAAGTAAATGTGTTCGATCATGCCAACCCAATAACTTTGGACCGACCATAACAACTTGAGGTCGATCATCGATTGCAGCTAATAACTCTGCGAGCGCGGTGGGTGCAGGTGCGCAATCATCATGGATTAACCAGATCCATTCATGGTCAACTGATTTAGGTAATTTGTTAACAGCTAGGGAAATTGCTTGACCGAAACCGGTTTCAACATCAGCCGAGATAAATGGGATGCGTGCAGATTTTAAAAGTTTTGTTGATGAATCCTGCGAACCTGTATCAACCGCAGTAATTAAATCAATTGGTCGAGTTTGCGAGGTGAGCGCTGCAACAACTTCGGGCAACCACACCGCTCCATTGTGGGAAACAAGAACAGCGGTTACACGATGCTTATCGACTGCGGCTTGGGAAGCCATAGGTATAACTCACTTTCTCGTTAGAGAAATGTGAACCTTACGCAGTACGACGCTTTAAGCGACGACGCTCTCGCTCTGAGAGACCGCCCCAAATTCCGAAGCGCTCATCATGAGCTAGTGCGTACTCAAGACATTCGGAGCGAACATCGCATGAAAGACATACGCGCTTTGCTTCACGAGTTGAGCCACCCTTTTCTGGGAAGAAAGCTTCTGGATCAGTTTGCGCACATAGTGCGCGCTCCTGCCATGAAAGCTCCATGTTTTCGCCAGATGCGAGTGTGATTGTTGGACCTGAAGTGGGGATTGGGGAGTTCTGGGCTGCGGGTTGAATCGGCATAACGTCGATGCTCCATTAGCTAGATCTTGTCTCATCCCTCTTGGAAAAGACTTTCTTAGGAGAGAATTACACGCTTGTAACTCGCTCATGTCAAGCCCGGGAAAAGGAATTTACGCCTGAACTACTGTGGAATTGGAAGAATTTCGCCCTTTGTGACAAAGGATGAGGCAATTTTCGCCTCTTTATCGACAACAGCCCCTGCTGCAATAAATGAGTTGGTGATGATCGCCTGGCTACCAATAACCGCCCCAGCTTCGATGATGGAGCCATCGATATGTGCACCGGCTCCAACTGAAGCACCGCGACCGACACAGCTACCACCGGTGAGCTGCGCCGATGGATCGATGATTGAACCCGGCATCGCAAGGCCAGGACCGGTTCGAAGAACAATATCTGTTGATGCCTTTAACAAAGCTTTTGGTGTTCCAATATCTAACCAGTATGCATTTTCAAGAAATCCATAAATCTTTGCGCCATTGCTTACTAGCTGCGGAAATGTTTCGCGTTCTACTGAAACAACGGTGTCTAAAGGAATTGTGTTTATGACCCGAGGATTAAATACATAGCACCCTGCATTAATCTGATTTGTTACCGGGTTATCCATCTTTTCTAGAAAAGCGGTGACTCTTCCTTCGGCATCAGTTGGAACACAACCAAATGCTCGGGCATCTTCTACCTGAGTTAAATGCAAAGTTACATCAGCATCATGTGCTTCATGTTGTCTGATCTGCTCTGCTAAATCATGTGAACTAAGTACATCGCCATTGAGAATAACAACTGACTCTTGGGTATCTAGTAACTGTGCTGCATTGCGGATTGCGCCACCAGTTCCCAGTGGCTCTTTTTCAACCGCATACTTAATGCTCATCCCCCACTGCGATCCATCTCCGAAGTACGGGGTAAAAACATCTGAAAGATAAGAGGTTGCTAAAACAATTTGGGTTATTCCGGCTTTTTTTGCCATCATTAATTGATGCTCAGTAACAGGAATTCCTGCAACTGTCAGCATTGGCTTGGGGGTATTGCGAGTTAATGGCATTAAACGTGTGCCAAAGCCTCCTACTAACAAGATTGCTACAGCCACTTTTACGCCTTCAAACGTGCAACTGCATCTGCAATGTGGGCATCAGAGGCTGTCATTGCGATGCGAATATGGTTCTTTCCCATGTGGCCGTAAAAGCTGCCAGGGGTTGCAAGGATTCCACGCTCTGCCAGCCACGCAACACTTGTCCACGCATCTTCATTACGGGTGCACCACAGATATAAACCTGAATCACTGAACTCAACTGAAAATCCCGCCGCCTCAAGTGCAGGACGCATCGCATCTTTACGTGCGTTATAGCGAGCGCGTTGTTCTGCAACATGAAGATCATCTGACAGTGCAACTGTCATCGCCTTCTGCACCGGTAGTGGAACCATCATTCCGCCATGCTTACGAATCTCACGGATCTGTGCGATCAAAGCGCTGTCGCCAATCATGAAAGCTGCACGATAGCCAGCCATAGATGAACGCTTTGATAATGAATGTACCGCCAGAATATTGGTGTTGTCGCCACCTGTTTGCGATAAGACAGATACTGAATGTGCTGTGTGATCAAATTCGAGATAACACTCATCAGAGATCAAAACTGATTTATTCTTTCGAGACCAATCAATGCAGGCTTTAATCTCATCGATGCTATGAACTCGCCCAGTTGGATTTGATGGCGAGTTCAACCATGCTAAATCAGCAGCGGGCCAGCTCTTTGCATCAATTGCAACTG
>JAPOJK010000014.1 GCA_029978465.1 Actinomycetota bacterium | reverse complement strand
GCGGTCTTTCCAAACTTAGTTCCATCAGCCTTCATCAATAGTGGAACAGTTAAAGCGTGACCACTTCCCTGCTCAACACGTCGAATCAGATCTAATCCAGCAACGATATTGCCCCACTGATCAGATCCACCCACCTGCAAGGTGCAGTTATTGCGACGGTATAGCTCTAGGAAATCATACGATTGCAAAACTTGGTAAGAAAATTCAGTGTAAGAAATTCCTCCGCCTTCAAGGCGAGCCGATACAGAATCCTTAGACAACATCTGATTAACACTGAAGTGCTTACCGATATCGCGAAGGAATTCAATGGCACTCAGTGGTGATGTCCAATCCAAGTTGTTGACCACTTGAGCTGGATTCTTCGGTGCATCAAAATCAAGAAAGGAGGAAACTTGCGTGCGGATTCGATTGACCCAGCCTTCAACAATCTCGGTGCTGTTGAGTGTGCGCTCTTCATTCTTTCCACTTGGGTCGCCCACAAGACCTGTAGCTCCTCCTACGAGTGCGATGGGATTGTGCCCAGCTAATTGAAAGCGACGTAATACCAAAAGAACTACAAGGTTTCCGGCATGCAAGGAAGGCGCGGTTGGATCAAAGCCACAGTACAAGGTCGTTGGTTTTTTGAGTGACTCTAGGAGTGCGGCCTCATCAGTTGATTGAGCCAATAATCCACGCCAGCGAAGATCTTCGATCAGGTTCATGCGCTCATCATCTCTGAAAATGCCTTCTGCTTGCTGGCAATTTCCTTTTGGGTTGTGGTGTTTGCAGTTAAAGCATCCTTAATCTGTTGGGCAACCAAGTCTGGTGCTGTTCCTCCAGATGTTGTCCGAGAACTCAACGCTCCATGAACGGTAAGTACCTCGCGCACTCCCCCATCTAGTTGTGGGTGTACCGAGGTAAATTCAGAGTCAGTTAATTGATGCAGTTGGCGACCGGAGGATTCACATAACGCAACACACTTACCCGCGGCTTCATGTGCTTGAGCAAATGGCACATTCTTCTTAGCTAGGTAATCTGCAATCTCAGTTGCAAGTGAGAAACCTGTCGGTGCGGCTAAGGCCATTTTTTCCCGATCAAAATTAGTTGTTGCAACCATTCCGGTAACCGGTGGTAGTACCAACAACAAGGTGTCAATGCTGTCAAACAACGGTTCTTTATCCTCTTGAAGATCACGGTTGTAAGCAAATGGAAGTCCCTTGAGCATTGTTAAAACACTCATGAGATTTCCAACTAGACGCCCAGATTTTCCACGTGCCAGCTCTGCCATATCGGGATTCTTTTTCTGCGGCATTATGGAGGAACCAGTTGAGTAAGCATCGGCAACCTTTGCCCAAGCAAACTCTTGCGATGACCATAAGGTCCATTCTTCGCCGATACGGGACAAGTGATTTCCGATCATTGCGAAAATGAAGAGCGCTTCAGCAACGTAATCGCGATCGCTTACCGCATCAATACTGTTTGCAAATGTTGAATCAAAGCCAAGATTCTTTGCGGTAAAAGCTGGATCTAAAGCAAGTGATGAACCGGCAAGTGCGCCTGCTCCTAGTGAACTGACAGAGGTGCGTGTTAGCCAATCATTAATTCGATCCAAATCGCGAGCAAATGCGTGTGCATGCTTTGCTAACTCGTGACCAAATGAAACAGGTTGTGCATGCTGAATATGGGTAAATCCTGGTGCTGGATCGTTGACATATTCAGCTGCCTTTTCCAGGATCGCACTTTGCAAGTGCGTAAGAAGGGTTGCAATTTCTAGCATGTGATCTATAGAAAATAAGCGCAGATCGGTAGTTACTTGATCATTGCGTGAACGTCCTGCACGTAACGCTCCCCCAACAGCGCCCAGCTTTTCCGTTAGACCACGTTCAAGAGCGCTATGAACATCTTCATCGGTATCAATTGGTGCAAATGAACCATCAGCTACCTGCGTTGCAAGCTCCTTGAGCGCCGCGTTGATCGCATCTGCATCTTTGGCCGCTATCAAGCCACTCTTCTTAAGAATGGCTAAATGAGCCATAGATGAGCGAAGATCGTATGGAGCTAAGCGCCAATCAAAGTGAGCACTTCTGGACAGGGCAAAGACAGAGCCTGTAGGTCCTTGTGCGAAACGTCCGCCCCATAGAGCCATTACTTCCTCTTTCCTTCGCCTTGTGCGTAAGCGAGCAATTCTTTCGCTAAATGTGCTCCACCGGTCGCTTTCTTCGATACCAAAATAATCGTGTCGTCCCCAGCGATAGTGCCAATGACTCCAGTCAGTCCGGCGTGATCGAGAGAGCTCGCCAAGAATTGTGCCGCTCCTGGTGGAGTATGAATTACCGCCAAGTTAGCGCTGTGGTCCACCGACAAGATCAGCTTTGATGGCACTGGAACGCTACGAGCAATTGCATTATCGGAGCTTTCGCGAATTTGATATGTGCTTTCTCCATCTTTGTTGCGAGCACGCACTGCGCCAATCTCTTCAAGATCACGACTTGCTGTTGCCTGGGTAACCTTGTAGCCAGCCTTTTTTAACAATGTCACTAAATCTGATTGTGAGTGCACTAATCCCGCCTGAATTAAGGAAATAGCCTTTGCTCTACGAGCCGATACTGATTGCGCATTACTTGCCATCGCTCATCACCTTCTTAAAAATACTGACAAATTTCTTGAGCTGTGCATCGGTGACGATTAATGCAGGTGCCAATCGAATAGTTGTCGGATTCGCAGCATTCACAAGTACTCCCTCATTTTGTAAGGCCTTTGCAATATCTGCAGCTTTTAGATTTTCCAATTCAATTCCTAATAACAAGCCTGCTCCTCGAACCTCGGATACTCCCGGTATTACCGCGAGCTCCTGCATCAGATACACACCTTGCTTCTCTACCTTTTTCAAAATCTTTTGCGTTTCAATAAATTTGATCGCAGCTAAACCTGCCGCCGTTGTTACAGGATTGCCGCCAAAGGTTGATCCATGATCTCCTGGTTGAAAAAGATCGGCAGCTTTTCCTAAAGCGATCATTGCGCCAAGGGGTAAACCTCCACCTAAACCTTTAGCAAGGGTGATGACATCTGGCGTGATGCCTGAGTATTCGTATCCAAACCAATCTCCTGTACGACCCATTCCAGTTTGAACCGCATCGATAACAAGTAGCGCGCCCTTTGCATCACATAACGCACGAAGATCGCGCAAGTAATCTGCGGGAGGAACGATGACACCTGCTTCTCCCATAATGGGTTCGATAATTACCATCGCGGTTTTCTTAGTAACCGCTTTGCGCATCGCTTCTATATCGCCAAAGGGAACATGCTTTACGCCTTTAATCAGCGGCAAAAACGGCTCACGTTTTGCTGGTTGGCCAGTCAGAGACAACGCACCCATAGTGCGACCATGAAAGGCACCTTGTGCAGCAACAATTCGTACCTTTCCGGTTCGACGAGAAAGTTTTAGCGCCGCTTCATTTGCTTCAGCACCTGACTGGCAGAAGAACACCTTCGCACTCTTATCACCTGTCATTGCTGCGAGTTTTTCCGCTAGCTCTACGGCGTGTGGATGCACATAGAAATTACTGACATGGCTCAGAGTTGATACCTGCTTTGTAACCGCTTTAACAATTGCAGGGTGAGCATGACCCAAAATGTTGGTTGCAATTCCACCGAGAAAATCCAAATACTGTTTTCCGTCGGCGTCGGTCACAACTAATCCTTTGCCTTTAACTAAGGCGATAGAGGGTGTTCCATAATTATTTTGGACCGAACTCTTCCAACGGTTGATCATTGTCTTGTTTGTCATGCAACCACCAAGGTTCCGCCAGTACCAGCTAACGCTGATGCAAAGCTATCGGGATCTGTGCCATCAATAATTCGCACCGCTTGCGCACCATATGACAGCGCATCAAGGGCCGCCTGTACCTTCGGTGCCATACCCTCGGCAAACCCTGCTTTGATACTTTCTAGATCGCTCGCTGAAATTGAGTCAATCATTGAGGTCTTGTCTGGCCAGTTACGATAAATACCAGCAACATCGGTCATCACAATTAACTGAGATGCTTCGAGGGCTGCTGCAATTGAAGCGGCTGCAAAATCCGCGTTCACATTAAGACCTGTTTTCATATCCTCATCTGATGAAACTGGAGCAACAACTGGAACAAAACCTTGTTCGATGAGCTCCAATAACTGCGCAGGATTTACAGATTGAACTTCTCCTACAAAACCAAGATCTGCCGGGGTTCCATCAATCAAGGTAGTACGACGTTTTGCGATGACGGTAGGGAGCGCACGGGCTGAGATAGCTTTTGCCTTGATCCCTGATTTAGCTAAAGTTGCAGCGACCTCATGACCAACTTGATTAACCAAAACCTCTTCAACAACATCAAAGATTTCTTGGGTAGTTACTCTGAAGCCGCCGATCCAATCACTTGTGATCTGCTTGGCTTTGAGCGCCGCATCGATTTGTGGGCCTCCACCATGCACAACTACAACCTTTTCACCCGTTGCAAGAGCTGCGGAGATGGCCTTGGCAAAGTTTCCGTTTTCATCCTTCATGGCATGACCGCCGAATTTAACAACGATCATGTCGAGTACGCCGAATTCTCATGAACATAATCATGGGTAAGGTCATTTGTCATGATGGTTGCTGTCGAAGTTCCAACCTTCAGATCGATATCAATCTCGACTAGACGAGCATCAAATTTCACCGTTGTTTTGTCGCCATCTGGGGCGCTATTTGTACACACTTGAACACCATTTAGTTTTACATCGATGGCTAATGGATCCATCTGAGCATCTGCGGTGCCGACAGCAGCAAGAACTCTGCCCCAGTTCGGGTCTCCTCCAAAGATGGCCGCTTTTAACAGATTGTTCCGAGCACAGGCGCGCCCAACTTCTACCGCATCCTTTTCCGAAGCCGCATTAACTACTTTGATTGCAACTGTCTTTGTCGAACCTTCAGCATCTGCGATTAACTGCGCGGAAAGTGAACCACATACCTGCATCAACATATCTTCAAGTTCGTGGTCTGTAATCGTTACACCACTTGCCCCTGATGACATGAACAGGACGGTGTCATTGGTAGATGTGCACCCATCTGAATCGATGCGGTTGTAAGTACGATCAGTTGCACGTAGAAAGATCTCTTGGGCATTCTCAGATACAACCGCGTCAGTCATAATGACAGACAACATCGTCGCTAGTGCAGGTGCCAACATTCCTGCACCCTTTGCGATACCTGCAAATTCTGCGCCATTTAAGTTCGCTGTTGCAATCTTTGGAACAGAATCAGTTGTCATAATCGCCTGTGCACTTGTCTGCAGACCATCATTGCTGAGTACCGGCACAATTGATTCAATTCCGGCAATAATCTTTGGCATTGGCAGTAGTTCACCGATTAAACCGGTTGAGCAAACAATTACTTCACCTGATGAAACATTAAGCGATTGCCCTACATGTTCTGCGGTTTTATGAGTATCTGCAAATCCCTGCGGACCGGTGCAAGCATTTGCTCCCCCGCTATTGAGGACAACTGCTCGAACGATTCCGCCCTTTGCCACTTGGCGAGACCAAGTAACTGGAGCTGCAACAACCTTATTTGTTGTAAAAACAGCGGCCGCAGTGAAGTGTGGGCCCTGATTTTCGATGATCGTTAAATCAAGTGCGCCAGTGCTCTTTAAACCAGCGGCAACTGAAGCGGATCTAAAGCCTTGAGGAAGTTTCATGCACCGATACCGTCAAGTGCTAAACCACTTATCTCAGAAAGCCCACAAATCAGATTAGCATTTTGAATTGCTTGGCCAGCAGCACCCTTGCCCAAGTTATCGATTGCAACTGAGACAACAAGACGGTTACTGTGTTGATCGACAGCGACTTGAATTTGTACCTTATTGCTTCCGGTGACAGCACTTGTCTTGGGCATCTGACCTGCAGGCAAGAGATCAACAAAGAACTCATTGGCATAATGCTTTGAATAGAGCTGATGTGCCTGCTCAGTGGTCATTGCAGAGGTCAGTTTTGCGGTAATCGTTGCAAGAATTCCACGGGGCATCGGAGCCAAGATCGGCGTAAATGAGATCTTTACTTCCTTGTTCGCAACCGCCGATAGCGCTTGTTCGATTTCTGGTGTGTGCTGGTGGACTCCACCAAATTTGTATGAGCTCAGTGAACCCATGACCTCGCTACCAATCAAATTGATCTTCGCACTTCTTCCAGCACCAGTTGTGCCTGATGCTGCAACCACGACAATGTCAGAGCTATCAATAAGTGAGATCGCGGGCGCAATTCCAAGTGAAATCGATGTTGCATAGCAACCTGGATTTGCCACCTTGTTCTGATTTTTTATCGCCTCGCGTTGACCTGGTGCAAGCTCTGGTAATCCATACACCCAGGCTCCGGCGTGCTTTCCACCGTAATACTTTTCCCATTGTGCTGGATCTTCTAATCTGAAATCCGCGCCAAGATCTACGATCTTCAAATGTGAAGGCAGCTTTGCAATCAATGCAGCTGACTCACCATGTGGCAGAGCGAGAAATACCAGCTCGATTGGTGCGAAATCAATTGAATCTGCGGTTACGAACTCGCGGCCTGCATAACTTTGCAGCTGCGGATGGACAGATGTGACCTGCTCCCCTGCATTTGAGTGCGCACTTACAACTGCTACCTCAAAGACTGGATGCGTCGCCAAAAGTCTGAGCAACTCTCCGCCGGCATATCCGCTTGCACCAATGACCGCTGTTTTCATGGGTCTAGGGTAAGGGATAATCTATAATTATGCAATCTTATGCATAATTATGCGGTGCGGACAACAGCTCCGAACTTTGCCGCAGCCTGTGCGGTCGCTGCTTCACGCATAGCTGAGACCTCTTCGCCCGTAAGTGTGCGATCAGAAGCACGGAAGACCAAGGTGAAGGCTAAAGAGATCTTTCCATCGCCGATCTTGTCGTAACGATCAAACAGAGTGATGGATTCAAGGAGTTCGCCGGCACCTTCACGCAAAGCCGCCTGGAGATCAGCGGCGCTCACGGTTGAGTCAACAATCAATGCAACATCTTGCACCGCCGCTGGCATTGTTCCGACAGTTGTTGGACGAACTAGCGAAGACTCAGGAAGTGCGTTTAATGCAACGGCAAATGCAACGGAGCGTTCTGGTAGGCCATAGGCGGCGACGATGCGAGGGTGAAGTTCGCCGGCGTGTGCAACCGCTTTACCGTTCACGATCAATTCAGCGCAACGACCAGGATGCCATGGGGCTAAATCGGAACGAGCAACGCTCCATTCGAGGTTACATAGCTGCAAAATATCTTGGGCGAAGGCGATCGCATCCTGCCAGTTATAGGCACGGGCTTTGCCCTGCCAATTTTCATTCTCAGTCTTTCCAACAAGCAAGCCAGCAACGTGATACCCCTGTGTCGGAACAGATGCAAAGATTTCATCGATGATCTTTTGATCGGGACGCTTTGAAAGATCTGGTGAAACCGCCGGAACTAACTTCTGTGAACTGCGGAAGATCGAGCCCATTTCAAAGATTGCGAAGTCCTTTGCCCCTCGGCTGATATTTCGCTGTGCGACCTCAATCAAACCAGGAACTAGATGTACCCGCATCAATGGAAACTCTTCAGACATTGGGTTTGCAACCTTGTATGTGGAAGCTCGTTCTCCAACAAAACCCATGGAATCAATGGTTGCTTGATTGGTAAATGGGAAGGTTTGAACCTCTGCCAATCCTCGACTTGCCAGCATTGTTGCAACGGCGCGACGACGCTTCTGGGTTGGTGTCAAAGTTGCATGTAATGGACGTGGAGGAAGAACTGAAGGGATCTTGTCGTAACCGATCATGCGAGCAACTTCTTCAGTGAAATCAGCTGGAGTTAATAGATCTGAGCGCCATGAAGGAGGATCGATGGTGAAGCTCTTCTCATCAACATCGCAGCCAATAACGCGAAGCACTTCAGCAACCTTTGCAGCTGGAACTTCAAAGCCCAGAATCTTGGAGATATACGCTGGATCAATAGTGACGGTTGGGGCGAAAATAGGTGCGCCATCTACAACTGTGGCGACATGTTGCGCCGAGCTATGCGCCGTTAGCAGTTGAACAAAACGGGCTGAAGCAAACTCTGCGAGTGATGGATCAACGCTGCGCTCTAATCGACGAGATGCTTCAGATGAAAGCTTGTGTCGGCGTGAGTTCTTAGCAACGCATGTTGGATCGAATCGAACCGCTTCGAGTGCAATATCTGTTGTGGTCTCAGTTATCTCTGAAGAGAGACCACCCATCGTGCCAGCCAGAGCTAATGGTTGCTCATCATCACAGACCATCAAATCATCGGGATCCAAGGTGCGCTCTACTCCATCGAGAGTTTTGAACTTTTGCACAGAACCCGCACGCTTAATGGTTAAACCACCCTTGATCTTTGATTTATCAAAGGCGTGCAATGGTTGTCCAAGTTCCAGCATTACATAGTTGGTGACATCGACAACCAAGGAGATAGAACGCATTCCCATTTTCTCGATACGTCGTCGCATCCAGATTGGTGTTGTCGCCTTAGGATCAAAGTTTGAAAGGGTGCGTAGGTAGAAAACCGATGCTGTTGATTTATCAGCGATCTTTGCCGGTACACCTTTTCCGGTTTCTTCAAATTTCAGGGTGCGCAAGGCATCAACGGGATCTGTGAACTTTAAGTCAAGAGATCCAGCTACTTCACGTGCGATTCCGCGAATGCTCAACGCATATCCTCGATCAGGATTAACCGCCACATCGAAAATAACATCATTTATCTGTAGCGCTTCGATCGCATCTGCGCCGATCGTGACTTCACCTTCAGCAAAAACCATAATGCCAGCGTGATCATCGCTAATTCCAAGCTCACGTGCTGAACAAATCATTCCATTTGAAGTCTTGCCGTAAGTTTCTCGTGCACCAATTTTGAAATCACCTGGAAGAACCGCTCCTGGCAGCGCAGCTACTACTAAATCCCCCACTGCAAAGTTGGTCGCGCCGCAAATAACATAACGGGTTTCACCCTCGCCACAATCAAGGCCTACATAGCGAATTGGCTTTTTGAACTCAGTGATCTCTTCAATAGAGAGAACCTTGGCAAACTTCAGTGGCCCTGTTAAATCCGCACCTTGCTTGATGATCTCTTCAACCTCAAAACCAACACGAATAAGCCCGTCAGAGATTTGTTCAGCTGTGACAGATGCTGGGATATCTACAAACTCTTTGATCCACGATAAAGGAGCGCGCATTACAGGCCAACTCCAAACTGTCGTGTGAAACGTAGATCGCCTTCGACGATGTCATGCATATCTGTAATTCCATGACGAACCATAAGAGTTCGCTCAAGACCCATACCGAAGGCAAAGCCGCTATACACATCTGTATCAATTCCGCAGGTAGCTAAAACCTTTGGATTAACCATTCCACAACCGCCCCATTCGATCCAACGATTGTTAAAGAAAATATCTACTTCGGCGCTTGGCTCAGTAAATGGGAAAAAGGATGGACGCAAACGAGTAGTTACATCTGGACCAAACATGTGACGTGCGAAGTTATCAAGGGTGCCCTTGAGGTGGGCCATCGTGATTCCCTTATCAATAACAAGGCCTTCAACCTGGTGGAACACAGGGCTATGCGTTGCATCTAACTCATCTGCGCGGAATGTACGTCCTGGACACACCACATAAATCGGTGGTTGCTGTGTGAGCATGGTGCGAATCTGAACAGGTGATGTGTGGGTACGTAACACCATTCCAGATTCAACTGGCTCGATGAAAAATGTATCTTGCATAGTGCGCGCAGGGTGATCGGCGGGAATATTGAGTGCATCAAAGTTCAACCAACCAGATTCAAGTTCAGGACCTTCTTCTACCGCAAAGCCTTGTTCGATAAAGAAATCCGATACCTCATTTTTGATGATTGAAATCGGGTGTAACCCGCCACGATGAGAACGATTTACCGGCAAGGTGATATCAACAACCTCTTCCAACAAAACTTTTCGATCCCGTTCTGCTTCTAATACAGCGGTCGCATCGGCAAGGGATTGAGCGATAGCAGCTTTAGCCTCACCAATAACCTTTCCAAAAGAGGCTTTATCTTCAGGTGATAAGGATCCAAGAGCACGAGAGGCTAATGCGATTGGCGATTTGTCTCCAGCATGGGCAAGACGTGCCGCTTTCAGTGAATCTAAATCTGTGGCGGAGGCGAAAGCCTTTCGGGCATCTTCAACCCAAGTTGAAATCTCCTCAACGCGCATAGGGAGAACTCTATCGGGAACTGCTTTATTAACGCGGCATATTTGATAGGTGATACATAACAATCGAGGCAGCAGCGGACAAATTGAGGCTTTCTGCATTGCCCGGCATAGGGATATTTACTGTCTCGATGGCACTGAGATTGTTGCTCATTGAAAGTCCCCTTGATTCATTGCCAAAGATCGCAACGGTGTCACCTGTTGATGTGTAATCCTTCAAGCTTTTGCTACCAGTTGCTCCCAGCGAGAATCCGTGAATCCCTTTATTAATAAGTTCATCGATTGCAACTGATTGGAAAACTGGAATGTGCCACAGTGATCCGGCGGTACTGCGTACGACCTTTGGTGAGTACATATCAACGCTGCCAGGGGAAGTAATAACCGCATCCATGCCAAATGCATCCGCTGAACGAAGAATGGTTCCGGCATTTCCTGGATCCTGCACCTCAGACAAATAAATAAATTTTCGTGCACCGTTGAGCACTATTGAATCTAGCTGGGTATCTGGAATTGTGCAGATAGCGATTATTCCCTGAGGAGTAATAGTTTCTGACATTTGTTTCATGACTTCATCGCTAACATCAACGGTATTGAATTGCGATAGATCAGCGATCTCTTCAGCCTTAGAACGACCATTAACTGTTAAGTAAACTGTCTCTACTTGTGGCCCACTCTTTGCTACAAGGGCTTCACGTGCACATTGCAAACCTTCTGCAACAAATTGACCCGCGTTCTTTCTCTCCTTGACTCCCCTAGAACCAATAAGAGCCTTAACTCGCGCAATATGTGGCGAGTTAAGGCTCTCAATCATTATTGGAACTTAGAGTGCTGCAAGGCTCTTGCGAGCTACATCAACAAGTGTCTTGAATGTTGCAGGATCATTTGTCGCCATATCTGAAAGAACGCGACGATCAACCTCAACACCTGAAGCCTTTAGGCCCTGGATGAAGCGGTTGTAAGTAAGACCGTGTTCGCGGCAACCAGCGTTAATGCGCTGGATCCATAGGCGACGGAAATCGCCCTTCTTATCTTTACGGTCATTAAATGCATAAACCATTGAGTGCGTAACTTGCTCCTTCGCCTTTGTGAAAAGACGTGAACGTTGTCCGCGGTATCCGCTGGCACGTTCAAGAGTTGTGCGACGCTTCTTCGCTGCGTGTACTCCGCGCTTTACTCTCATTTAACCCGCTCCTTACTTCAAACCAAGCATGCGCTTGGCGGTGACTGCGACAGTTGGCTTTGCAGCTGACTCTGTCGATAGACGACGTGTTACTCGTGAAGATTTGTGCTCGAGCAAGTGGCGCTTTCCAGCGCGCTCGTGCATAACCTTTCCAGAACCTGTGATGCGGAAGGTCTTCTTCGCACCGCTATGTGTTTTCATCTTTGGCATGGTTATGCTCCCTTACTCCGTTGTCTCTGCAGCAGCGATAGCTTTCGCCTTGCGTGCTGCCTTTGCTTCTGCAACTGCTTCTGTCTTCTTCTTCGTTGGTCCAAGAACCATCGTCATGTTTCGTCCCTCTTGCTTAGGAGCGAACTCAACAAAACCGACCTCTGCAATATCTTCTGCAAGACGTTGCAACATCTTGTAACCCAACTCAGGACGCGTTTGTTCGCGGCCGCGGAACTTCATTGTCACCTTTACCTTGTCGCCACCCTTAAGAAACTTCTCAACCTGACTACGCTTTGTTTCGTAATCGTGGTTTTCGATCTTCGGTGTCAAACGCACCTCCTTCACCACAATGTGGGTCTGGTTTTGTCGCGCTTCCCGTGCCTTCTGTGCAACTTCGTACTTGTACTTTCCGAAGTCCATGATCTTGCAAACAGGTGGATTAGCTTCTGGTGCGATCTCAACTAGGTCGAGACCAACTTCATCTGCCATCTTTAACGCTGTATCGATATCTACAACTCCAACTTGCTCACCGGTGTAACCGATTAAACGAATTTGGGGTGTGCGAATTCGATCATTGATGCGTGGTTCAGTGCTGACTTTGAGCTCCTTCGGTTCGTTAACGCTTTGGTGTAACAGCGCTGCAAAAGAAAACCGCAAGGGCAAGAGAAATACTTCTCTTATCCGACAAACCAGCTCGCACTAGTGGCGATGAAGGTGGGAGCGGTAACTCCTCTTGCAGTGGTTGTTACGCCACTGGTCTGGAGCAAAGGTTACCCGTAGAGGGGTCAAAAGGCGAAATTGAGCCTGGGCTACCCGCCCATAGCGTGGAAGCCACCATCAACATGGATGATCTCCGCTGTGGTCTTTGGGAACCAATCCGAGAGCAAAGCCACCGCTGCTTGGGCAGCAGGAACGGGATCATTCACATCCCAATGCAATGGAGATCTCTCATCCCATAAATGCTCAAAACGTTCAAAATCAGGAATCGATTTTGCAGCAATAGTTTTAATCGGGCCTGCAGCAACAAGGTTGATGCGAATATTTTCAGCTCCGAGATCACGTGCAAGGTATCGAGAGGTCGCTTCTAACGCAGCCTTTGCTACACCCATCCAGTCATACTTTGGCCAAGCGACCTGACCATCAAAATCTAAACCAACAACCGATCCACCATCTTTAAATAATGGACGGGCAGCCATTGTTAATGATTTAAGTGAGTAAGCAGAGACTTGAACCGCGGTTGCAACATCCTCCCATTGGGTATTGAGAAAGTTTCCACCAAGGGCTGCTTCTGGAGCAAAACCAATTGAGTGAACCACTCCATCTAATCCTTGCGGGAAGTGTTCACGTACTCGAGATTCCAGCGCCGCTAAATCTGAATCACTTGTTACATCAAGTTCTATGACGGGACATGGATGAGGTAAACGAGCTGCAATGCGGGTTGTTAAGGATAAGCCGCGACCAAACCCCGTGAGAATTACCTCGGCACCTTGCTCCTGTGCCAAGCGAGCGATGTGAAATGCGATGGAGGCATCGGTTAATACTCCCGTTACCAGGATCTTTTTGCCTTCGAGGATTCCCATTTAGTGTCCCATTCCTAATCCGCCATCTACTGGGATTAATGCCCCAGAGATGTAACTTGCTTGTGGTGATGCGATAAAGGTTACGACATCGGCGATTTCTTCCGCTGAACAGAAACGACCAAGCGGCACTGAAGCTGCGATTTCATTACGGCGCTTTTCATCCAGGGTTGCTGTCATATCTGTCTCTACAAAACCTGGTGCAATGACATTTGCTGTAATTCCGCGGCTACCCAATTCGCGGGCAAAGGAGCGAGCCATACCGACTAATCCAGATTTTGATGATGAGTAATTGACTTGGCCGGCAGAACCGAGTGCGCCAACAACAGAACCTACAAAGATTAAACGTCCGCGCTTCAATTTGAGCAGACCCTTGGTGGCTCGGCGAGCAACACGAAATGCCCCAGTTAGATTTGCATCGATAACTGATTCAAAATCCTCATCGCTCATTCGCATTACTAATCCATCTTTAGTAATTCCAGCGTTTGCAACAATGATCTCAGGCATTCCCCACTGCTCTTCGATCGAAGCAAAGCCAGCATCCACGCTCTCGGTGCTGGTGACATCCATTTGAACCGATTTGAAGCCAGCCGGGGCGGATCCTGTTCGATAGGTGACGACTACATCGTGACCGGCTTTTTGCAGAGATTGAGCGATTGCTAAACCAATTCCACGGTTTCCGCCAGTGACAAGCGCGATTGAACTCATGCCTAAAACCTACTGGCTACCTCGGAGTAATCAAAAGAAGCGAAGGTGCGCGCCGAGCGTTACTCTTGCTCCATGGCCAAAGAAAAGAAGATTTTCGACATCACGAGCGCGCAAAATGCGCTGACACGTGATCAGGCTGGCCGCCAAAAGCGTTACTTCATTTCTATGATGATTCGTACCGCCTGCTTTGTTTTGACTGTAATTTTGCCAAGTCCTTATCGCTGGTTTGCGCTAGCAGGTGCGGTCACTCTTCCCTACTTTGCAGTTGTTATTGCAAATGCCGGCCGCGAAACAGTTTCTCGTGGAGCTGACATCGTAGAAGACAAGCCGCTAGCACTCGATTAATTCATGCCTGAAGAGAAGAAGGGCAAAGAGCCCTGGTCATTCTTAAAAACTTTAGTTGCCTTAGCTCTGATTGTTCTCTGCGTGTGGGCTGCGCAATGGCAGTATCACCGCGGCGTTGATCGTCACGCTCGCAATACGATCATTGAAGAACGAATTGCGCGAGATGCAATAGAACTGGGCCAAATAGATTCCGTATTAGCTAACAATGAGTGGCAAAGTATTGTCACCACCGGAAGTTTTGATGAAGAAAAGCAAATTCTTTTGCGCAATCGATACTCAGAAGGAAAGTACGGCTACGAGGTACTGACCTTGTTTACCAGCACTTCTGGAGAGAAGTTTTGGGTAGACCGAGGTTGGGTGCAGGCCGGAGCTACAGCAACAACTCCACCAGAAGTCACTAGCGTTCCAGCAGGTGAAGTAACAATCACTGGCCGATTTAGATTGGACTCTTCACTCCCCCGTGGTTCATTTTTTGCACTGCCTGGATCAGGTGAAGATTTAGTCTCTGAACTCAATGCACAATCGCAGTTGAATACGGAAAAGTATTATCTGGATTTGTTGAGTGGTTCAGAACCATCCTTAACTCCGGCGGTTACAGCTCAACTGCCATCACTAAGCGATGGACCGCATATGGCTTACGCCTTGCAATGGCTGTTTTTTGGTGGGTTGGTTATTTACGGACGTTTCTTAATTAGACGTACCCGTTAAATCCTGACGGTTATACAGCTCCGAATACAAGCCACCCTTAGCTACTAATTCATCGTGGGTGCCTCGTTCAACGATCGCGCCTTTTTCCAATACAAGAATTTGATCAGCATCTCTGACGGTACTTAAACGGTGAGCAATAACAATGCTGGTGCGACCCTTGAGCGCTGTTTGCAACGCTGCATGAACTAGCTGCTCATTTTCAGAATCTAGATGCGCTGTGGCCTCATCCAAGATAACAACAGCTGGAGATTTGAGAAGCAAACGAGCGATCGCAAGGCGTTGTTTTTCGCCACCAGATAGTCGATGTCCACGCTCTCCGACCATAGTCTCTAAACCATTTGGGAGCGATTCAATCAGATTCCAAATTTGAGCTGATTTACATGCCTGCATCATCTCTTCTTCAGTTGCATCTTGTTTTGCATAGCGAAGATTCTCGGCGATAGTTTCGTGGAAAAGATGTGCATCCTGCATTACAACGCCAATGGAATCTCGCAAAGACTCTAACGTCAGATCACGAATGTCATGGCCATCAATAGAGATCGAACCATCTGTTACATCATAAAGACGTGGCAATAGCGCACTGATAGTTGTCTTACCTGCACCAGAAGGACCAACTAGTGCGGTCATTGTTCCGGGTGCTGCAACAAATGAAAGATCCTTTAATACCTGGCCGCTTTGGACCGTTTCAGCTTTCGCCGCAGATTCAAGGGATGCAAGTGAGATCTCTTCTGCACGTGGGTATGAAAAATTCACATTTTTGAACTCAATACGCGGCTCAGTTGTCTTGAGTTCGATTGCATTGTCTCGGCTCTTGACCATAGGTTCTAAATCTAAAACCTCAAAAACCCGCTCGAAGGAAACCAGTGATGTCATTACATCAATACGTACATTTGAAAGGGCGGTTAACGGTCCATATAAGCGCGCTAGCAAAGCGGTGATTGCAAGCAATGTACCGACGGTGACGCCACCCTTAATCGCAAGGTGTCCACCAATTCCGTATGCGAAAGCTGTGGCAATTGCAGCAACGCTGGTAAGTGCGATGAAAAAGAGACGATTGAGCATCGCCATCTTGATCCCAATATCGGCGACTCGACGTGCGCGACTCCTGAAGTATTCACGCTCGCGATCTGGTTCTCCGTACAAAGCAACAAGCATCGCACCTGAAACATTGAACCGCTCAGTCATTGTGCTCGACATCTCGGCATTTACACCAAAGGATTCGCGGGTTAAGGATTGCAATCTGCGTCCGACCCACTTGGTAGGAATGAGGAAAACAGGTAACAAGAGAAGGGAAAAGATAGTTATCTGCCACGAGAGAATGAGCATCGTAATTGTGACCAAAACCAGACTTACAACATTGCTGACTACACCTGACAAGGTCGCGGTAAAGGCTTGTTGTGCGCCTATAACATCTGAGTTAATTCTGGAGATCAAGGCTCCAGTTTGTGTGCGGGTAAAGAAGGCGATTGATTGCTTTTGGACATGGGCAAAAACTAGAGAACGAAGATCATAAATAAGACCTTCTCCGATTCGTGATGAAAAATAGCGGCCCAACATATTGAAGCCAGCATCTGCGATTGCCAGCAAACCAACGAGAATTGCCAAATTTGTAACAACAGATGGATCCTTTGGTATTACACCCTCATCGATCAAACGTTTCAAAAGCAATGGTGTGGCAACGACTAGTCCCGCATCTACAACAACTGTTGCTAAATAGATGAAGATATTGGTTCTGTAGGGACGCGCAAATGAAAAGATTCTTTTAACGGTACCTGGCTTAAGCTTTTGCTCCTTCACTGAAGGATCTGCGGTCATAGAGCGGTGGGTCATCCACGCTGCATGCATCGACATAATTAAACGGTAAAGCCGAGAGCGCGCAGCTGATCTCTTCCATCATCGGAAATCTTGTCTGGACCCCAAGGTGGCATCCATACCCAGTTGATTTTTACATCAGTTGTCATTCCAGCAAGCGCAGCGCGAGTTTGATCTTCAATAACATCTTGAAGTGGGCATGCTGCAGAGGTCAGAGTCATGTTGAGAATTGCGATGTTAGCTTCATCAACCATGA
Source organism: Actinomycetota bacterium (assembly GCA_029978465.1). GTDB lineage: Bacteria > Actinomycetota > Actinomycetes > Nanopelagicales > Nanopelagicaceae > Planktophila. The sequence goes on along the minus strand of JAPOJK010000014.1, from coordinate 6,043 downwards.
CATCGTAGATAAGACCAAGGTCAACAACATTGATACCAAGCTCGGGATCAACTACATCCTTCATCGCCTCTGTTACATCATCAACGCTAGTAGCCATTGTTACTCTCCCCCTGTTGTGGTGTTTATTCTAACCGCTGCATCCTTAAAGGCCATCCATCCCAACAATGCACACTTGATGCGCGCTGGGAACTTTGATACCCCAGCAAGTGCCACCGCATCTTCCAGAACATCGGGGTTACCTTCTTTGGTGCCCTTACTCTGCATGAGCTCGGTGAACTCATTGAGAATCGCATCTGCTTCAGCAAAACTCTTGTTGACCAATAAATCACTTGCAATCGAAACACTTGCCTGAGAAATTGAGCAACCAACTCCATCCCAGGTTATCGCGCTGATTTTTCCATCTATAGCGGTCACATTAAGAGTGATCTCATCACCACAACTTGGATTCACATGATGAACCTGCGCACCGTAATTTTCTGACAACCCCTTATTGAGTGGATGCTTGTAGTGATCCAGGATCACCTCTTGATAAAGGCTATCTAGCTCCATTATGCAAAGTATTTCTGTGCACCGGTGATCGCTGCAAATAATGCATCGCAATCAGATTCATCGTTGTATAGATATAAAGAGGCTCGAGTTGTTGCAGGAACTCCCAGCTTTCGTGTTAGCGGCCAGGCGCAGTGATGTCCGGTACGAACTGCAACTCCCTGACTATCTAGGTACTGACCTAAATCATGTGGGTGAATATGACCGACGGTAAATGAGACAGAACCGCCACGTGCATCGGTGTTTCGAGGACCAACAATCGAAAGCTCTGGAATCTGTAGCAAGCCATTAATCAAATATCCTGTTAACTCAACTTCATGGTCAAAAATAGATTGCATTCCGATATCGGTTAAGTAATCAAGGGCGGCGCCAAGACCAACAGCTTGTGCCATGTTAGGAACTCCTGCTTCAAACTTACGCGGTGCAGGTGCCCACGTCGCAGATGTCATCGTGACAGTCTCGATCATCGAACCACCAAAGAGAAATGGCGGTAGCTCTTCAAATACTGAACTCCACAAAACACCCACACCTGTTGGCCCTAACGCCTTGTGACCGGAGAAGGCTAGAAAATCAACATTAAGTTTCTTAACATCAATTGGCATGTGTGGAACAGATTGGCAGGCGTCTAATACAACAACCGCGCCAACTTCATGTGCGCGTGCGGTAATTGCTTCCAAAGGATTAATAGTTCCCAAAACATTAGATTGATGGGTGAGCGCAACCACTTTGGTGTTCTCGGTGATTATTGAGTTAATAGCAGAAAGATCTAAACGTCCTTCGGGGGTAACCTCAAACCACTTAAGCTCTGCGCCTGTTCGTGCAGCAAGTTGTTGCCAAGGAATTAAATTAGCGTGATGCTCCATCTCGGTAACCACGATTTGATCCTTCGAGGTTAAAGCAAACCGCGATCCAGGCTGAGCATTTCCCATCGCATATGCAACGAGGTTGAGAGATTCAGTCGCATTCTTGGTAAATACGATCTCTTCCTCTTTAGCACCCAAGAAACTAGCAACCTTTAAGCGCGCACCTTCGTAAGCATCAGTTGCCTCTTCGGCTAATTGATGAGCACCACGGTGAACGGCAGCGTTGGTGAACTTGTAGAAGTTGCCTTCAGCCTCAATGACCGAGAGTGGCTTTTGGCTAGTTGCTCCACTATCAAGGTAAACAAGCTTTTTGGCGTCACGAATAGTACGTTCAAAGATTGGGAAATCTTTGCGTACCTTCGTGACGTCGAAACTCATGTGTCCTTACTTACTCACATAATCTGCGTAACCGTTTGCTTCAAGCTTTTCAGCTAGCTCTGGTCCGCCTTGTTCAACAACGCGACCATTTGCAAATACATGTACAAAGTCAGGTTGGATGTAACGCAAGATACGTGTGTAGTGGGTAATAAGAATGACACCAAGGTTGTTGGCTGCCTTCGCGCGATTGACACCCTCAGAAACGATACGAAGTGCATCAACATCAAGACCAGAATCTGTCTCATCAAGGATTGCCATCTTTGGCTTGAGAAGTTCTAGCTGCATAATTTCGTGGCGCTTCTTCTCTCCGCCTGAGAAACCCTCGTTCACATTACGGGTTGCAAAGGATGGATCCATGTTGAGCGCTTCCATTGCATCCTTCACTTCGCCTACCCATGTACGAAGCTTTGGTGCCTCGCCACGTAGCGCTGTTGCTGCGGTGCGCAAGAAGTTAGATACAGATACACCTGGAACCTCTACCGGGTACTGCATTGCAAGGAATAATCCAGCTTTAGCGCGCTCATCAACTGTCATCTCTAAAACATCTACACCGTCGAGGGTTACAGATCCACCAGTGATTGTGTACTTAGGGTGTCCTGCGATTGAGTAAGCAAGAGTTGATTTACCTGAACCATTTGGTCCCATGATTGCGTGTGTTTCGCCTGACTTGATGGTCAGATCGACACCCTTAAGGATCTCTACCGTTCCATTATCTGTGTCAACCGATACCTGCAGGTTGCGGATTTCTAGTGTGCTCATTTTTGTCTCTCTTCTCTCGTTACTAAATCTCTACCGTGACGGCGTTTCCGTCGATTGATACCGCGTACGTTTCAAGTGGAATATTTGCTGGAAGGGTTAACGCCTCACCAGTGCGAAGATCAAATTCAGCACCATGTAACCAGCACTCGATTTTGAATCCAGTGACATCTCCCTCGGAAAGGGATGCATCTGAGTGGGTGCAGGTATCTGCAACTGCAAATACCTCCTCCCCAACGCGTGCAACACAAATCGTCTTGCCATCCTTTTCGATACGAACCGGCTTACCTTCTGCGATTTGGTCTAGAAGTAGATCAGCCATTGTGAGCCGCCTTTTCTAGCTCCGCATCGATTCGATCCATGATTCGGTTTTGAACCTCTTCATTACCAATTTCAGAAACGATCTCATTAAAGAAACCACGAACAACTAGACGACGGGCATCTGCCATTGCGATTCCGCGTGACATCAAATAGAACAACTGCTCATCATCAAAACGACCAGTTGTACTTGCGTGTCCCGCTCCGATGATTTCGCCGGTTTCGATTTCTAGGTTTGGAACAGAGTCGGCCCGTGCACCATCGCTAAGCAATAGGTTGCGGTTGAGCTCGTAAGTATCTGTACCTTCAGCTGCGGCGCGAATCAATACATCACCGATCCATACAGTGTGTGCGTCCTTGCCAGCTAAAGCTCCCTTGTAATTAACATTGGATTTAGCATGTGGAACCGCGTGATCAACATGCATGCGATGCTCAAAGAATTGACCAGCTGTTGCAAAATAAACACCCAAGAGATCTGCAGATGCACCTGGTGCCTTGAATTCAACGGTTGGAAGAATTCGAACAACATCTCCACCAACTGTGACAGTGATTGATTTAAAGGTTGCATCCTTATCAACTACTGCGTGGTGGCGGGCTGTATACACAGATTTAGATTCAAACTCCTGCAAAGTTACAAACTTTAGGTTTGAGCCAGGTGCGCAGTAAATCTCTAGATCCTCAGCCAAAACTGTGTCTGTTGTATTTTCAACAATGACAGTTGCTACGGCGTGAGTACCAAGAGTGATACGGACACGTGAAAACTCAGCTGTGTCTAGCGCTCCAGCAGAACGCCCCAAGAAGATTGGCTCTGCAACTTCGGTGTTAGGTGCGATTGCAAGGTGTGCGACTGAAGTTGCCGCTCCCCTAACGCGTTCGATGATTACATCATCTGATGATGCAAGGGGTTCAAGGTTCTCGCGAGTAAAACTAACTCCAGATGGCAAAGCACCTTTAGTAATTAATGATTCACGGTCGGATTGAACAGCCACACCATCATGGAGCCCGCGAAGACGCTTGAGAGGTGTAAAACGCCACGCCTCTTCACGACCCGTAGGTGTTAAGTAATTAGTAGTTAAAACAGACATTAACCGACAGCACCTTCCATCTGAAGTTCAATCAGGCGGTTGAGTTCTAGTGCGTACTCCATAGGTAGTTCGCGCGCGATTGGTTCGATGAATCCACGAACGATCATCGCCATTGCTTCATCCTCATTAAGTCCACGAGACATCAAGTAGAACAATTGATCATCGCTTACCTTTGAAACAGTTGCCTCATGGCCCATAGATACATCATCTTCACGAATATCTACATATGGGTATGTATCGGAACGAGAAATTGTGTCAACCAACAATGCATCGCACTTAACTGTGCTTGCAGAGTGGTGTGCACCTTCTTGAACTTGCACAAGACCGCGGTAGGAAGTTCGACCTCCACCACGTGCTACTGACTTTGAGATGACAGATGATGATGTGTATGGAGCTGCGTGGACCATTTTTGCGCCAGAGTCCTGGTGCTGACCTTCGCCTGCAAAAGCAAGTGACAATGTCTCGCCCTTTGCGTGAGGTCCCATCAAGAAGATCGCTGGGTACTTCATGGTTACCTTGGATCCGATATTTCCATCGACCCATTCCATCGTTGCACCTTCAGCACATGTTGCACGCTTTGTTACCAAGTTGTACACATTGTTAGACCAGTTCTGAATCGTGGTGTAACGAACGCGTGCACCCTTCTTAACAATGATTTCAACAACAGCTGAGTGAAGTGAATCTGATTTGTAGATAGGTGCGGTGCAACCTTCTACGTAATGAATGTATGAATCTTCATCAGCAATGATCAGGGTGCGCTCAAACTGACCCATGTTCTCGGTATTGATGCGGAAGTATGCCTGCAAAGGAATATCTACATGGACACCCTTAGGTACATAGATAAATGATCCACCAGACCACACCGCTGTATTCAGCGCAGCAAACTTGTTATCTCCTACTGGAATAACAGTTCCGAAGTACTCCTTGAACAGTTCTGGGTGCTGCTTGAGAGCGCTATCTGTATCGAGGAAAATAACGCCTTGTGCCTCTAGATCTTCACGGATTGAGTGGTAGACAACCTCTGACTCGTACTGTGCAGCTACACCTGAAACTAGGCGCTGCTTTTCAGCCTCCGGAATACCTAAACGGTCATAGGTATTTTTAATCTCATCTGGAAGATCATCCCATGTTGTCGCTTGCTTTTCAGTTGAGCGAACAAAGTACTTGATGGTGTCAAAGAAGATTCCTGATAGATCTGATCCCCAATTTGGCATCGGTTTCTTATCAAACAAGGAAAGACCCTTAAGGCGTAGGTCAAGCATCCACTGTGGCTCAGACTTCTTTGATGAGATGTCGCGAACAACATCCTCATTAAGACCACGCTTAGCGTTATCGCCAATCGCGCTCTTGTCTGACCAACCGTATTCGTAGTTGCCGAGGCCTTCGAGTTCTGGATGTGCTGTTGTCATGCACGTACCTTCCCATCTCTGTTTGATTTTTTAGATTGATTAATCTTTGGAATAAAAGTTGTACACACACCGTCACCATGAGCGATAGTGGCTAAACGTTGAACATGTGTTCCTAAAACCTTTGATAGCGCCTCTGTTTCAGCCTCACACAGCTGTGGGAACTCTGCTGCAACGTGAGCGATAGGACAGTGATGCTGACATAGCTCCTCGCCCATTGGTTTTTCTGTAACACTTGCCGCATACCCTTGATCGGATAAAAAGGTTGCGAGCGCATCTACCTTGTGCGAGCGCTTTGCAATTGCAACCGAGGCTTTTCTTTCGATGTCATCAGCACGAGATTGCGCAAAGGCGTTAACAAGATGCTCACCAGATTGCGCTGACATAAACTTCAGTGCAGCAACAGCTAAGTCATCATATGAATGCTCAAAGGTTTCGCGTCCCTTATCTGACATAACAAATACCTTTGAAGGTCGACCGCGACCGCGAATAGAAGAGGCACGTGGGTCACGAGCCTCAAGAACACCATCGGCTACGAGAAGATCGAGGTGACGACGGATTCCGGCAGGTGTGAGCCCTAACCGCTCTCCCAAAACCGCTGCGGTGGATGGACCATTCTCAAGAATTGAACGGGCGACCAGATCCCGGGTACGGGAATCATCCCCAGGCTGGTGTCCTCCGGTCATTTTCA
>JAPOJK010000013.1 GCA_029978465.1 Actinomycetota bacterium | reverse complement strand
CAGGGATCACAGATCAGATGCTTGTCTCTGCACCCTTTATCGATGAAATTCTTCCCTCGCTTTTTGAGTTTCTCGGCAGCTCGGAGGAAACAGTTGTCGTTGCACATAACTCTCCCTTTGATCTGAGTTTCCTTAAGGCAGCCTCGATTGCCCATGAAATGCCCTGGCCCGAGTATGTAACTGTCGATACCGCTCGACTTGCTAGAGCGGTGCTGGATCGAGATGAGGTAATCAACTGCAAACTTTCAACCCTTGCACAATTTTTCGGAGCAACCACATCACCTAATCACAGGGCTCTCGATGATGCGCTGGCAACTGTTGATGTGCTTCACGGTTTAATTGAACGTCTTGCTGGATTTAACATTTATAACTTTGAAGAGATGCGCAGCTTTCCATCGAAAAAGCGAAGAGTTAAGCGCCCAATCGCTGAGTAAGTTCAGCCCACTTAATAACAAGTTCATTGGCAGCACCAGAATCAATCGCGCTATTGGCCGCTTTCACACCATCTGAAATTCGTTGATGCAAACTCTCTTCACTCTTTCCCTCGAAGGCTGCAATTGCTGCGGCGGCGTTAAGAATGCAGGCATCACGGTGGGCACCCTTTTCTCCATTGAAAATCCCCTTGGTGATTCGAGCATTTTCAGCACCATCTCCCCCTACCAATGCGCCAATAGGTGCCTTGGAAATTCCAAACTCTTCCGGGTCCAATAACCCGCTTGTGATCTCCTCTGTTCCAATGCTCAAAACAGAGGTTGTCGTGGCCAAGGTAATTTCATCAAGCCCATCATCCCCACGAAAAACAAATCCATCGACACCGCGATCACCCAAAACCTGGGCCATCACTAAATGCATGCGCTCATTAGCAACGCCAATAGCCGCTGCTTTAGGTCGGGCCGGGTTTGCGAGTGGTCCCAAAATATTGAACACCGTTGGCGTACCTAGCTCCTTTCGAGCGGCAGCAGCAAACTTCATAGCTGGATGAAAGATCGGAGCAAAACAAAAACCAATTCCTAAAGTTGCAAAACTCTCTTCAACCTGCGAACCATTGAGATTGATATTGATCCCAAGATTTTCCAGAAGATCAGCTGATCCAGATTTAGAGGATGCGGCGCGGTTGCCATGTTTAATTACCTTGGCCCCAGCAGCGGCAGCAATGATCGCCGATGTTGTTGAAATATTGATTGTGTGGGCACCATCTCCGCCAGTTCCGACGGTGTCAACAGCTCTATCGGTGATACTGATTGGAGCACAGTGTTGATACATCTGCGCAACTAATGCGCCTACTTCTTCAGGGCTTTCGCCTTTGTTTTTTAAAGAGATTAAAAAGTTTTTAATGATGTCATTGGTGGCTTGGCCGGTGAGAATTTGATCCATGCACCACTGAACCCGTTCGACCTCTAAATCAAGGCCTGAATTGATAATCGCTATGTTCTCATCCCACAGCAATTGGCTCATGAGAAAAGTTAAGCAGAAACTACAGAACGCCCGCGCAGTAAATCCGCCGCGGTCTTAGCCAATGTAAATGGATCGATGGGGTGCACAACTGAAGCCTCAGCTAAGGACCAGGCTGCCAACCATTTGTCCTCTTTGCGTCCTGTGATGACAAGGATCGGAGGGCAGTTGAAGACCTCATCCTTGAGCTGACGGGCCATTCCCAGGCCACCCTCTTGCGCTGCTTCTCCATCGAGGATGAAGAGATCGGCGCGAAAACCACCTGCAAGATTTTTGGAATCTACATATGCACGAAGCGCCGAACCTGTTGCGAACTCATGAAGCTCATGCTCTGGAAGATCCTTAGCTGCTCGGACTCCCAAAGCGGACACAATTGAGGAGCGAACTGAGGAGTCATCTGAGTAAATGATGATCTGTTTTTTGGTCTCGGCCATGGTCGCATTCTATTGAAAAGTAAGCGGTTCTCGTTACTCCGAGGGTTCTCAGAGAGTGCAATTTTGAGGTGATCCGTTTCACCTCTCCAGGGGCAAAAAGAAGGGTGGTTGAGCGCTGCCCAGGCAGACGCGGAGCCTGTTTTCGGGAATAATCGCCTCTATGTCAAGCGCCGTAGCACACCACAAAATCTCTCGTCCCAATGCAGTAGCGGTCGGAACAATCGTGTGGCTCTCTAGTGAGCTGATGTTTTTCGCCGCACTCTTTGCGATGTACTTCACGACTCGCGCAGTACAAGGTCCCACGATCTGGTCTGAGTCAACAGAGATGCTCAATATTCCATTCGCAGCTGTCAACACCACTGTCCTAGTTCTTTCTTCAGTAACCTGTCAGTTCGGTGTTTTCGCAGCTGAGCGCTTCCAGAATCACCGTACCGGCAGTTTGTTGCAACTCAACAAGTGGGGCATGCGTGAATGGTTTGCTCTTACATTTTTAATGGGCTCGTTCTTTATCGCCGGTCAGGTGTACGAGTATGCGATGTTGGTTTCAGAAGGTCTTGCTCTGTCTACAAATGCTTATAGCTCCGTTTTCTACATCGCAACTGGTTTCCATGGTTTGCACGTTACGGGTGGACTCATTGCTTTCTTGATCGTGATGGTCCGTGTTGCTAAGGCTCGTCGATTTACTCATCAACAAGCAACAACAGCAATTGTAGTTTCGTATTACTGGCACTTCGTCGACGTTGTTTGGATCGCGCTATTTGCCGCGATTTACCTGATTAAGTAGTAAGGAATATAAGTGAAGCGTCTATCCCGCTACCGTCGCCATAAGGCGGCAGGTCCTGCTTTGTTGATCTTTGCATTGCTTGCAATTGGAACCACTTTCAGTGTTGCCAGTGCAACCACAACCGCTCAGACAACAACCGCTGATCGATCAGCGCTCATCGAAGAAGGTCGTCAGATCTTTTTGAAGGGTTGCTCTTCATGTCACGGACTTAACTCTGAAGGTGGGGCAATCGCACCTTCACTAGTTGGTGTTGGAGCCGCATCAGTTGATTTCCAAGTGGGTACTGGCCGTATGCCAATGGCTGACATGAGCACACAGGCGATGCGTAAGGAACCTCTGTATACACCTGGAGAAACAGCGGCATTGGCTGCCTATGTTGCATCCCTTGCGCCTGGTCCTGAAATTCCTACTGAAGAACAACTCAATTACGAACGTGATGGAAGCACCGCTGAAGGTGGAGAACTTTTCCGTAACAACTGCGCTATGTGCCACAACTTTGCTGGTCAAGGTGGAGCGCTTACACAAGGAAAGTACGCACCAACATTGATGGGTGTTGAACCAAAGCATATTTATGAAGCGATGGTTACTGGTCCACAATCAATGCCAGTGTTTAGTGACAAGACAATTACTCCTGAAGAGAAGATGTCAATCATCAAGTGGATTAAGGCTGCAGAGGCTGAACCAAATCTAGGTGGTGCATCACTTGGGCGCGTTGGTCCCGTTACAGAAGGTTTGCTTGCATGGACTCTTGGTCTAGGAGTTCTTATTGGTGTTGCTGTATGGCTAGCGATGAAGGCGAGATAAATACATGTCTAATGAAATCGAAGCTATAAAGGATCCAGGACTTCCTGCGCACGTTCACCGTAAAGCAGATCATGATCCAGTTGCAGCAAAGCGTGCAGAACGTCAGGTAGCTATCCTCTTTGGAATTTCAGCAATTGGAACTCTGCTGCTTATCTTTTCCTATATTTTCATTCCAGATGATGTATTTATCTTTATCCCAGTAATGGGTGATCAAAATGCGCATCAACTCGGACTAGGTCTTGGTATGGCCATCTCACTCTTCTTCATCGGAATGGGTGCGATTCATTGGGCTAAGACTTTGATGCCAGATCAAGAAGTAATCGCACATCGTCATGAGTTTCGTTCTCCAGACTCCGATCGCAAAGAGTTTGTACAAGCGGTTAAGGATGGTGCGGGAGCTGCAGGTTTAGGTCGACGTTCATTAATTAAGCGCTCTCTTGGAGCAGCTCTTGGTTTGTCCGCTCTTTCTCCAATCCTTTTGCTTCGTGATTTAGGTCCTCTTCCTGGAAATGAATTGGAAAAGACAACCTGGAAATCTGGAACTCACTTAGTGACAGACCCAGGAAATCGCCGCATCAAGGCATCTGATCTTGAGGTTGGCGCGGTTGCTCAGGTTTTGCCTGAGATCGAAGATCCAGAACATCGTCCATTGAGCGATATCGCTAAGGATGCTGTTCTTTTGATTCGCTTGCGTCCAGATGAGTTCAACCTGGATGCAGATCGACTTGCGATGACCCATGAGGGAATTATCGCCTTCTCAAAGATCTGCTCACACATGGGCTGCGCAGTTGCGCTGTATGAACAACAGACCAAGCATCTGCTGTGCCCATGCCACCAATCAACATTTGATGTGACTCGTGCCGCCAAGGTTATTTTTGGACCTGCGGCGCGACCACTTCCGCAGTTAGATATCACCGTGGATGGCGAGGGTTACCTCGTTGCCCGCAATCCTTTCTCCGAACCGGTCGGACCAAGTTTTTGGGAGCGTGACTCACGATGACAGCTGAAGCTCGTTTAGGACAAGTTGCTAACTATGTAGATGAGCGCACAGGCGCTGCTGCATGGATGAAGAAGAATTTGCAAAAGGTCTTCCCTGATCACTGGTCATTCCTACTTGGTGAAGTTGCTTTGTACTCATTCATTATTCTTTTGCTTTCAGGTACTTTTTTGACATTCTGGTTTGATCCTTCTCAACGTGAAGTGATCTACGAAGGTTCATACGCCCCTCTTGAAGGAATCAAAATGTCTGCAGCGTATGCATCAACACTTCATATCTCGTTTGAGGTACGTGGTGGTTTGTTGATGCGTCAGATTCACCACTGGGCAGCACTTATCTTTATGGCAGCGATCGTTGCTCACTTGATGCGTGTTTTCTTCACCGGTGCATTCCGCAAGCCTCGCGAGGGTAACTGGATTATTGGTGTTGGACTCTTAACTCTTGGAATCGTAGAAGGTTTCCTTGGGTACTCACTTCCAGATGATCTTTTGTCAGGAACAGGTATCCGCATCGCTGAAGCGATTATTCAAGCTATTCCAGTAGTGGGCTCTTACCTTGCTTACTTTGCATTTGGTGGAGCATTCCCTGGAGAAGCATTTATTCCTCGTATCTACACAGTGCACGTTCTGTTATTGCCAGGTGCTTTCCTTGCACTGATTACCGCGCACTTAATGTTGGTCTGGTACCAGAAGCACACTCAGTACCCAGGTCCAGGACGTACAGAAAAGAATGTTGTCGGATATCCATTGATGCCTGTTTACATGGCAAAGGCTGGCGGATTTTTCTTCATCGTCTTCGGAGTTATCGCTTTCCTTTCAGCGGTTGCTTCCATTAACCCGATTTGGTTATACGGTCCATACACTCCCGGACAGATCTCTGCTGGTTCGCAACCTGACTGGTACATGGGATGGCTCGATGGATTAGTACGTATGGCACCACCACTTGAGTCCCATTACTTTGGATACACAGTTTCTTGGAACATTTTGATTCCTGGTTTGATCGTTCCTGGAATTTTGTTCACCGGAATGGCGCTGTATCCATTCATCGAAAGTTGGATTACAGGCGATAAACGTGAACACCATCTTCTAGATCGTCCACGTAATGCTCCAAACCGCACCGCCCTTGGTGCAATGTCAATCACCTTCATGATTGTTGCGCTGATTAATGGTGGAAACGATATAATTGCAACCCACTTTGATTTATCTATCAATCAAATTATGTGGGGAACTCGTTTTGGAATCTTTATCCTTCCTCCAATCGCCTTTGTTGTGACAAAGCGTCTATGTCTATCGCTCCAGCGCGCAGATCGTGAATTAGTTCTGCATGGTCGCGAAACAGGTCGTTTGTTGCGTCTTCCACATGGAGAGTTTGTTGAAGTACATGAGCCAATCTCACCGGAGAAGGCTTACCTTCTTACCTCACATGAACAGGCACCTGCACTTGAGCTTCCTGAAGTTGATGGTCGTGGCGTTAAGCGCGCCGGAGCGATCAGAAACAAGATTCGCTCACGTATGAGTGTTGCTCACTCTGAAGCTATTCCAAAGGTTTCAGCAGATGATCTCAAGGAGATCGAACACTAACCTCTGATTACAAGCCAAACACCCAGGGCGGTAACTCCTATTCCAAGGAAGCCTTGGGTGTTTACTTTTTCCCCGAAGAGAAAGAAGGCTTCAACCGCGGTTGCTGGTGGAACTAAATAGAAGAGTGATGACACTGAGGCTGCACTACCTGAATTAAGTAGCCACAAAAGCAGCAGAATTGCACCTACGGATAGAACAAGTACTAGCCACACAAATGCTGCTGTAAAGCGTGCACTCCAGGTGATGTGGGTATTGCCCGTTGCTAAGGCGATTACACCTAACACCAACCCCGTAAAGAGATATTGATAAGCAGTACCTGCAACAAGTGGAATGTCAGCACCAACGCGCTTTTGTAGAAGCGTTGCTGTTGTGCTTCCGATAAGTGCTACAACGATCGCAATGATTCCCGCGGTTGGAATATGAGTGTTAAATGATGGACCGAGAACGAGAATGACTCCGCACAGACCAAGAAATAATCCTGCAAACTGCGAGATTCGCAGCTGCTCCCCCAGTACTTTGACCGCAAAGATTGAGACCAATACCGGTTGAAGACTTGTGACAACCGCAGCTACACCTGCTGGCAATCCTTGAGAGATTGAGTAGAAGACACCACCTAAATAACAAGCGTGCAGGAAGAATCCAATAAGCGAGGAACGGAGAACTGCGCTTTTTCCGATGCGTACAGGCATCTTTAACAGATTTGCCACAACAAAGAGAATTAATGCGGCGATTAAAACTCGAACTGATAGAAATACAAATGGATCTGCGTACGGTAATCCGTACTTAGCTCCGACAAAGCCTGTGCTCCACAAGAGAACAAAGAGCGCTGGAGCAAAACGAGCTAACTTCAACCTTCGCAGATCGCCTTCAGGGCTACTAAAGATTTAGCCATCCACTTTGGGTTATGAGCCATCGCACCTGTTGTCTTCAACCACCACTTGGCAAAGGCTGGGATGTTGCTTGCATCAAACGATTCAGTGACAACAGTTTGGGAATCTGAGATCGCCTGTAATTCGTAGCACCAGGTCCACTTCATTAAATGGCACCAGGTGATCTTCTTATTCTCCTCAAAGGCAACAACTGTATTTTTGATGCGGTATGGAACCTTGATCTTCATCGCCATTCCGAACTTCGCACCAAGAAAAAGACGGTCAGGTCCAGAGATAGCGCGCTGAATGGTTCCAGATCCATCAAAGCGTTGATGGGCGGCGGGATTTGCCACTAGATCGAAGATCACATGAGCAGGTGCATTAATAGTTATTCGCGCCGCAGCGGTATGTGGAAAATCCGTTGCCAGGATTTCAGCGCGAGGAGTGCTCATTAGTGAGCAGAAGCTATCTCTGGCTTTTCATACTCTGTAACCATTCCGATTATGGAGATTACAAGTGCGCCGAGACCAATAAGGGAAAGCCACCAACCAATAACCAGTCCAAGTGCAAATACACATGCACTCATCGCAACTGGAAGCGGCCACCATGAATGAGGGCTATAGAAACCTAGTTCGCCAGCTCCATCTGAAATTTCAGCGGTCAAATTATCTTCAGGAAGTGTTACGCCGATTCGCTTTTGTGTGAACCACACATAGAAACCAACCATTCCAGCCAAACAAGCGGAGAGAAGCATTCCTGCAACGCCAACTGGCTCACCACCGACCTGCCAATAAATGACAGTCATGAGTACATAGAAAACACTTAATCCGCCAAATAACTTCCAGGATGCTTTCATCGCTTACTTGTGCCCTTCAGTCTTTACATGCGGATGGTGAAGATCAAATGCTGGTCGCTCAGATGAGATACGTGGCATTGAAAGGAAGTTGTGGCGAGGTGGAGGACATGATGTCGCCCACTCCAAAGAGGAGCCATAACCCCAAGGATCATCGACGCCAACAAGTGGTGCCTTGCGTGTAATCCAGATATTGATTGCGAATGGAATCATTGAAAGAGCTAACAAGAATGAACCGATCGTTGAGATGGTGTTCATAAATGTGAAGCCATCAGTTGGCAGATAATCTGCGTAACGGCGTGGGAAGCCCTTGATTCCTAACCAGTGTTGAATCAAGAAGGTTAAGTGGAAACCGAAGAACAAGGTCCAGAAGTGGATCTTTCCAAGCGTTTCATTGAGCATGCGGCCGGTCATCTTTGGCCACCAGAAGTAGAAGCCACCAAACATCGCAAAGACCACTGTTCCAAAGAGAACGTAGTGGAAGTGAGCAACGACGAAGTAGCTAGCTGACACTGCAAAATCAAGTGGAGGTGAGGCAAGGATGATTCCAGTTAAACCACCGAACAAGAAGGTGATCAAGAAACCCATGACCCACAACATTGGAGTTTCAAAGGTTACGTGGCCACGCCACATTGTTCCGATCCAGTTGAAGAACTTCACACCAGTGGGAACACCGATGAGGAATGTCATGAATGAGAAGAACGACAAGTTCACCTGACCACTTGCGAACATGTGGTGCGCCCACACAGAAACTGAAAGCGCTGAAATTGCAATCGTTGCTGCGATCAATCCTACGTAACCAAAGATTGGCTTGCGGCTAAACACTGGCAAAATTTCTGTAACGATTCCGAAGAACGGCAAGGCCAAAATATAAACTTCTGGGTGTCCAAAGAACCAGAACAAGTGCTGGAACAACATCACACCACCATTTGCCGGATCAAAGAGATGAGTTCCATACAAGCGATCTGCTTCTAGGCCAAGTAGTGCGGCTGCTAGAGGCGGGAATGCAAGAAGTACCAAGATCGCGGTCAACAATACGTTCCAAGAAAAGATCGACATACGGAACATGGTCATTCCGGGAGCGCGCATTGTGAAGATCGTTGTAATGAAGTTAACGCCACCCAGAATTGTTCCAACACCACTGATAGCCAAACCGATTAACCAAAGATCTGAACCAATTCCTGGTGAGTACTGAGCATTTGAAAGTGGGGCGTAAACAGTCCAACCAAATGATGCAGCTCCTCCTGGCGATAGAAAACCTCCGAAGGCCATGATGGAACCGAAGAAGTACAGCCAGTAGGAAAGCATGTTCAGACGTGGGAAGGCCACATCTGCAGCACCGATTTGAAGCGGCATGATCACATTGGCAAAACCAACAAACAGAGGTGTTGCAAACATAAGCAACATGATTGTTCCGTGCATTGTGAAAATCTGGTTGTACTGCTCATTACTTACAAACTGCATTCCTGGACGTGCTAATTCTGCACGCAGGGCAAGGGCAAGGACTCCTCCGATAAGGAACCAAGCAAATGATGTCATCAGGTAGAGGTAACCGATTGTCTTATGGTCGGTTGAGGTTATCCACTTAACAAAGGATCTTCCCTTTGGGGTAGGCGCCGGACGACCTGCGGTCATCGTTGGCTTCTCTGCATAGGTTGTCATGCTTGGCCTCCCTTAATTGTTTCAAGATATGCGTCGTACTCTGCAGGTGTTACTACCTTTACGGTAAACAACATTTGCGAGTGGTTACGTCCGCACAAAATATTGCAACGACCTGGGAACTCACCCAACTTATTGGCGGTGAATTCAAGGTGGTTGGTTACTCCTGGAAGATTTTGCATTTGAATCATGAAGGCAGGAATCCAGAAACCATGAACAACATCATTTGCTGTCAATGTGTAACGAACGCGCTCACCTAGAGGAACAACCAGTGTTGGAGTTTGTTCAGGTGTGCCCGTTACAACAGCTTTTGGACCAGCTTCTGGGTAACCAAACTGCCAAGACCACTGAATTCCTTCTACGGTAATCTCATGGGCATACGTTGTAGTTTTTTCAGTGATGATTGTTTGCTTCTGTGCTGTGTAGTAAAACAAAACCGCAACGATGATAAATGGAATAACTGTGTAAGCAATTTCGACGGGTACGTTGTACTGAGTTTGCTTTGGGAAAGATGGATCTTCCTTCTTGCCACGATGAAAAATTGCTGGCCACACAATTAAAATTAAAGTAAATACGCCGACTACGCCCGCAGCGATCCATGCACCTTGCCACAGAGACAAGGATTGGTCGTTAACACTTGTGATGCCCTCTTCAAAACCAAGTCCTGAAACCTTGGAGCAACCGGTTAGCAATACGAGCGGGGCTAATAAGAGGAGCGGCTTGAGGCGGCTCAATCGAGTCATTCGGGAGCGTCGGGACATAGGGGTAATGATAGTTTGAAAAGCCGCTGAGCGTGGCACGAGCCTAAACTCGGCGAGGGGTGGCACTGCTCACATTACTTAAGATGGGAAGCGATCTCCGCTGCTGCATCTTTTCCATAGGCCTCTTCAAAGCGGGCAACAAACTCTGCCGAGGTGAATCGGTACTCCTGGGTTCCCAAGGTTTCGATGACATAGGTAGCGATTAATGCACCTAATTGGGCACACCGTTCATGAGAAAGCCCCCATGCAAGCCCTGCGATAAATCCTGAACGGAATGAATCTCCAACGCCCGTTGGATCGGTTTTGGATTTCTCCTTCGGGCAGGTGACTTGCACAAACTCCCCTGCCCCACTTTCAACCTTTGCTCCCTGAGATCCAAGTGTGACAACGCGATACTTAACACGATCAAGAATCTCGCGATCGCTCCAGCCGGTTTTTTGCATAGCTAGCGCTAATTCATACTCATTGAGAAACAGGTAAGAAGCCCCATCGATTAACAACTTGATCTCTTCACCCGTCATACGTGCCATCTGTTGTGATGGATCTGCTGCAAATGGAATGTTTAATTGACGACACACTTCGGAGTGACGGAGCATCGCTTCAGGATCATCAGGTGAAATCACCATCATGTCTAACCGACCGGTTTTTTCCATGATTGGACTTAACTCAATATTGCGAGCTTCGGACATTGCTCCTGGAAAGAAGGATGCGATCTGATTGAGATCTTGATCAGTTGTGACAACAAAGTGAGCGGTGTGCAAAGTAGTTGAAACCAATGCGTGGGAGGTATCCACGCCATGGCGGGTTAACCAAGCTTCGTAATCTGCCCAATCTTTTCCAACCGCTGCGATCAAAATTGGATTAAGGCCAAGAACGCCCATTCCATATGCGATATTCGCTGCACATCCTCCGCGGCGCACATCAAGACTGTCCACTAGAAAACTCAAGGAAACCTTTTCCAGTGAACCTGCGACGAGTGAGTCGGTGAACTTTCCGGAGAAAGTCATTAAATGGTCAAGACCTACCGAACCCGCTACACCGATTTTCATGTAGGGATCCTAATGTCTACGAGTCAGCTAGTTAGTTAAATGAATCGCCACATGCACAAGAACCTTGCGCATTTGGATTGTCGATTGTGAAACCTTGCTTCTCAATTGTGTCTACGAAATCAATAGTTGCACCTGAAAGGTACGGATCTGACATCTTGTCGGTGATGACCTTGACCGCGCCAAATTCACGGACGATATCGCCATCCATATTGCGATCATCAAAGTAGAGCTGGTACTTAAGACCTGAGCAACCACCAGGTTGGACAGCTACACGAAGGTTGAGATCATCGCGACCTTCTTGCGCAAGCAGGGCAGCTACCTTTGATGCAGCTACATCCGTTAAAAGGATTCCTGTTGTGGTTGTTGCTTCTGTTGTCATTATTGCTCTCCTTTATTGACTACAGGCCAAGCCTACTCCCCGAGAGGGGCTGCTGCGAGTCGAGCCGATTAAGAGTCGGGCTCTATAGTTGCCCCATGACAAGCAATGAAGGCAAGGGCCGTCCAACCCCAAAGCGAAAAGAAGCAGAGTCCAAGCGCAAGGTCTCCTCCTTATCTCCCATCGTCACCAAAGATCAGAAGCGAGCATCAAAGCTTCAATCGAAAGAGGCTCGTGTAGCTCAGCGCGCTGCATACCTTCGTGGAGATGAAGCGGCACTTCCTGCTCGCGATCGTGGTCCAGCTCGTCGATTTGTTAGAAACTTTGTTGACTCACGTCGTTCCGTTGGTGAGTACTTCTTGCCAATCATCTTTGTTGTACTTGTACTCACACTCTTTCCAATCGCCGCGGTGCAAATTGGTGCGATCGCATTGATGTACGCAGTTCTAATAATTGCCGTAATCGATGGAATTTTTCTATCACGCAAAATTCGCAAAGCGGTTGAAGCAAAGTTTCCAGGAACATCAACCAAGGGACTTGGTATGTACGCCTGGTTACGCTCCACCCAGATGCGACGCTTACGTGCGCCACATCCTCAGGTGAAGGTTGGCGATCCGATCAATTAAGCCCGAGGATTCGGACTTTCATTTTTCTTAGGATCGCGTTCTGGCAGATTCCCTAAAGCTGCATCAATTGCCTTCATAACTTCAGCATCTAGCTTTACTCCAGCAGCCCTAACATTTTCCTTAACCTGCTTTGGCTTAGTTGCACCCATGATTGCAGTGGATACATTTGGATTTTGTAGAACCCATGCGATCGCTAATTGAGACATTGATAAACCTGCTTGTTCCGCGATCGGCTTGAGATTTTGAACCGCCTCAAGAACCTCGTCACGTAACCAGCCCTTGATCATGTTTGCGCCGCTGCCCTTATCGGTAGCGCGAGATCCAGCTGGTGCCTTCTTTCCTGGCAGGTACTTTCCGGTTAAGACTCCTTGAGCCATTGGTGACCAGACGATCTGTCCTATTCCCTCTTTCTGTGACAAAGGAACTACCTCTGCTTCGATAACTCGCCATAGCGCCGAGTATTGAGGTTGGCTAGAAACAAAACGGTTGTATCCGCGGGCATCCTGGATCGCTAACGCTGATTTAATTTGAGATGCATTCCATTCAGAAAAACCAATGTAATGAACCTTGCCTGCGCGAATTAGGTCGTCAAAGGCGCTGAGCGATTCTTCTAGTGGAGTTTCATAATCAAAGCGATGCATTTGGTACAGATCAATGTGATCGGTTTGTAAACGCTTAAGTGATGCGTTACATGATTCGATGATGTGCTTGCGCGAAAGTCCGCGGTCATTCTTGCCTGTACCTGTTGGCCAATAAACCTTTGTAAACAACTCATACGATTCACGCTTCACACCTTTGAGCGCTTTACCTAAAACAGTTTCAGCTTTTGTACCTGCGTAGACATCGGCGGTATCAAAGGTCGTGATTCCCTCATCGAGTGCTGCTTTTACACATTTGATCGCTGCATCTGACTCGATTTGATTTCCATGTGTGATCCAATTTCCGTAGGAAATCTCTGAAACATACATTCCGGTACTGCCGAGGCGTCTGTATTCCATGTTTGCAAGCCTATGACGAGCGCGCCTAGTTGCCAACCCCAACCCCTTGTGGTTTGGTTCGCCTACAACTTAATAGCTCCTCTAGTGGGGGAAGTTCGGTGAAAATCCGACGCTGACCCGCAACCGTAAATCGCTCAAATAAGAATTTCCAATCAAGAAATTAAATGTGCGATAAGTCGGATTACCCATTAGATCGAGATGAGACAAACACCCGCCGAGGTTTGCGGGGTGTGCTCCTAAAGCCAGATGTATCGGCTCTGCCGACTCATCTGCTCCTGGTTCACTCCCTGTGAGACTCTTTCAAATTGAGAGGCTACACAGCAATGAAATTCAAAGTATTTTTTGCGGTTCTACTTTTGGCCGCGTTATCAACTCCATCAGCACATGCTGCAGATACTGGCTGGCGCTATTGGGGTTACTTTCAAGCCGCCCCTGGTGCAACTAAGTGGACAGCTGCAATGACCGGCCCAACGGTAAATGTTGAAGATGGATCAGTTGAAGGTTGGGCATTTACCTTTAGTAATGATGCGATTCCTGATGCAAAAGCACCCAAGGTAGCGCCATCCTTTTCAAGCATTTGTGGGAAAACAAAGGCAGTAGCTGGAAAAAAGCGAGTTGGCGTAATGGTTGATTTTGGTTCATCTGTTTTGCGTCCAAAGGGAGAAACTACTCCACGCCTCATTCAGAAATGTGTTGTGGCCGAAAAATCCGCATTAGGCATTGATGTCTTAGGACAAGTTGTCAAAGTGCGTGCAGAAGGCTCAGGATTTATCTGCGGACTCAATGGCTACCCAGCCAAAGAGTGTGGAGTAGAAATGAAGACTCCAAAGGGTTACATCAAGAAGTAACTATGACAAAACCATCACTACATCCATTTACATGGTGGCTCTGGGCTATCGGTTTGGCTGTTGCCATTCTCCGATTTGATAGCACCTGGTTCACTGTTTCTTGCGTGGGTGTAGTGATGGTTGTTGTTTATACCTGTCGCGACAACGCTCCATGGGCGAAGAGTTTTGATTGGACCTTGAAGCTTTCTGCTTGGATCTTGGCGGTTCGTACTGTGATTGGAATAGCTATTGGTGTTCCCATTCCAGGAACGCCCATATTTACCATGCCAATTGTGCCGCTGCCAGAATGGATGCCCGGGATTCGCATCGGTGGCACCGTGACTTGGGAGAGATTGTCATCTTCACTTACTGAAGGCTTACTTATCTGCTCCATCATTGTAATTTTTGGGGCTGCGGCATCACTTACTAGTCCACATCGTTTACTGCGTGTTCTGCCGATTTACATTTATGAGTTTGCAGTCGCAGTAGTCATTGCAACATCTGTCCTTCCGCAATTAGTTAGCTCGGTAAAACGTATTCGAATGGCACAACGGTTGCGTGGTCAAAAGACACGTGGATTTTCTTCTTGGAAACGAGTGGCAATTCCATTACTAGAAGAATCACTGGCTCGATCCTTAGATTTAGCGGCATCGATGGATAGTCGTGGGTATGGAGTGAGCAAAAAGCGCTCTAGATATCGCCCCATCTCTTGGCGCTTAAAGGATTCTCTTGTTGTGATCACAGCTTTGGGACTAGTGGTGATCTCATGATTAAGTTTTCACATGTCTCTTTGATTTATCCAAACTCCACCACCACCGTCTTGGAAGATCTGAATCTGACAATCGCTGAGGGTGAGATGGTTTTAGTCATCGGTCCAACAGGTTCAGGCAAATCCTCATTGCTCAGATTGATTAATGGGCTAGTCCCCCATCACACAGGTGGAATCTTGGCGGGTGACGTCAGTGTTAATGGTCTTTCAACGCAGCTGACCAAACCTGGTGGAATGGCTCACTTGATCGGAATCGTTGGACAAAATCCAGCCAATGGCTTTGTTGCAGACACCGTTGAAGAAGAACTTGCCTTTGGCATGGAGGTTCTCAACCTTCCTAATGATGTGATGCGTAAGAGAGTTGAAGAGGTACTAGATCTCTTGAGTCTTGCGCCATTGCGCAATAGATCCATTGCAACTTTAAGTGGTGGAGAGCAACAAAGAGTTGCTATCGGCGCTGCGCTAGTAACCCATCCCAAAGTTCTGGTTCTGGATGAGCCAACAAGTGCACTTGATCCAATCGCCGCTGAAGAGGTGCTTTCAATTCTGCACCGTTTAGTTCATGACTTAGGACTAACCGTCGTCATTGCCGAACACAAACTAGAACGTGTCATTCAATTTGCCGATCGAATCGTTTACATCAATGGCGAAGGTGTAGCAAATGTTGGAACTCCAGAAGAGATCTTGATGCAATCGCCCATCGCACCACCGATTGTGCATTTAGCAAAAGCGTTGGGGCTGAAAGAAATCGGCGTGACGGTGCGCGAGATGCGACGTATGACAACGCAGTATCGCGATATTGAAACGACCAGCACGGTTGAGACTCCGCCAACCACTTCTAAGGTCATAACCTTTGAAAAACTCACCGTTTCATATGGGGACACGAACGCGCTCAATAGCATCACCTCAGAAATTTTCGCGGGAGAAGTTGTTGCCGTCATGGGTCGTAACGGTGCTGGAAAAAGCTCATTGTTGAAGGCGTTAGCAGGTGTCAATCAACCTACCGGCGGAAGTATCTCCTTATTGGGTAAGAACCCCTTTGAACTTCATGGTAAACAACGACGAGAAACCATTGGTTTTATCCCTCAAGAACCAAGTGATCTCCTATACGGACAATCAGTCGCCATCGAGTGCGAGCAGGCAGACCGAGACAATGAGCTAACAGCGGGAACAACCTATGCAGTACTTCAACAATTGGTGCCTGGAATTTCTACCGCAACCCATCCCCGAGATTTATCAGAGGGACAACGCCTGGGTCTTGCTCTCAGCGTGGTTCTTTCATCTAATCCCTCGATTTTGATTTTAGATGAACCTACTCGCGGTCTTGATTACCAAGCTAAGAATGAGTTAACTCGAATGCTGATCAACTTTTCAGCAAGCTTTGGCAAGGCGGTCATTTTGGCAACACATGATGTTGAACTAGTTGCCGAACTAGCTTCCCGGGTTATCTTCATTGCAGATGGAGATATCGTCGCTGATGGTTCAACTCTTGATGTTTTGCTCTCATCTCCTGCATTTGCCCCCCAAGTTGCAAAGGTCATGTCGCCTCACCCATGGCTTAGTGTCAAAGATGTAGTTGCAGCCCTTGAGGGATTGCAATGAACGCAACTGCAAATGTAATTACCTTTTCTCGTAAGACTGTGGGTGTTTTGCTGGTTGCATCAATTTTCAGCGCCGCTGGATTTCTATGGCCATTTCTTTACGTAGGCGAGAACTTGCCACAAACCCAACTCTTCTTTTGGTGTGCTGTTGCAATCTCCTTTGGCTTGGTAGTTGTACAAATATCCAGTCAACAGTTAGATGCTAAATCTGTAGCTCTCCTTGGTGTTTTGTCAGCTTTGATCGCAGCGTTAAGACCACTTGGTGCAGGCGCTGTCGGCATAGAACCAATGTGGTTTATTTTGATCTTAAGTGCACGAGTCTTTGGCGCATCTTTTGGTTTTCTTTTAGGAATGATCTCTATGTTTGTTTCCGCCTTATTGACCGGCGGAATTGGACCCTGGCTCGGCTACCAAGTGTTTGCCGCGGCGTGGATTGGCTTACTTGCTGGAGCTTTACCTAAGAGCCTGCGCGGCGGCCGCGAATTAATGATGTTAATTATCTACGCCATCTTCGCTTCAGCTGCTTTTGGCATACTCATGGATCTTCAGTTTTGGCCCTGGGCCTTGGGATCTAGTACCCAGCTGTCGTACCTACCCAATGGAGATATCTCAGAGAATGTCTCTCGCTTTATTACATTTCATTTTGCCACATCCATGGCGTGGGATATTCCACGTGCAATCTTTACCTCTGCTTTGATCGCATTTGCTGGAAAAGCGGTGCTTTCAGCTTTGCGTAGAACCCGTACTCGTGCAGCTTTCTTACAACCGATTATCTTTAACGAACATGTGAAGTAACAAAGGGAGGCTTTACAACTTCACACTGAGAATCACGTCCACGAACATCGATAACAAGGGTCTGACCAAGCGCTACATCTGAATTCAAAAGTGCTAAACCAATTCCTTGCTTAAGAGTTGGTGAAAAAGTTCCACTGGTTATCTCACCTACAACATCACCAGCTTGATTCTTTACGACCATTCCGGCCCGAGGGATTCCGCGATCTAAGGATTTGAGCGCATAGCTCTTTCGTGATGGGCCATTCTCTTTTTGTGATTTAAGTTTTTCAGAGCCGATGAAGCTATCTTTTTTCCAGCCAACCGCCCAACCAGCACCTGCTTCGACAGGTGTAATTTCCAGAGAAAGTTCATGCCCATGCAATGGGTATCCCATCTCAGTTCTCAAAGTATCGCGTGCGCCTAAGCCACAGATGACTCCGCCCATAGGTGTCATCACATCAACAATCGCATCCCATACTCGTGAAGCATCGGCAACCTTAGGAAGTAATTCAAAACCTAGCTCTCCGGTGTAACCAGTTCTACAAACAATTACCTCGGCCCCGGAAATATTTACATGAGTAAATGCCATGTAATCGATATCAACGATGATTCCAAGTTTGGACAATACCTGTGGTGCAAGTGGACCTTGAATCGCCAACACTGCAAACTCTGAATGTAGGTTTTTAACCTCTACCCCAGCTGGTGCTTGATCCTGCAGAACCTTCACAACATCTGATGTATTTGAGGCGTTGGGAACTAAGAAGAAATCACTATCTGAATTACGGTAAGCGATCAGATCATCGACGACTCCACCAGTCGGTGTACATAACAAGGTGTATTGAGCTGAACCACTTTCGATCTTGTTCAAATCATTGGTGAAGCAACGGTTGAGAAACTCAACAGCTCCGGCGCCCTTCACTGAGGCTTTACCAAGGTGTGAGACATCAAAAAGGCCCACACGCTCACGAACCGCTGCATGTTCAGCCAGAACTCCCGCTCCTGGATACTCGATAGGCATCAACCAACCACCAAAGTCGGCCATCTTTGCATTGAGGGCAAGGTGCTTGTCATTTAATGGAGATGTCTTCATTGTGCAAACCTACCAAGAGTTCTATTACGCTTCAGGGTATGAGCACATTAAAGATTTCAGATGGCGTCGTTAAAGATGAGGTTCTAGTCCTTGGACTTGCTTCTACTAATTCAAAGGGCGGTCTCGCCATTGAAACCGGCGAAATGGCGATCGATACAAAGACTGTTCTTGCCCAACTTGCCGACATGGGTGCGACTGGAAAAGCAGATGAAGTCATTAAAGTGCCCGGTTCTCATGTTCGTTTATTGGTCTTCACCGGCCTAGGTAATAAGTCATCACAGTATTCGCATGAAACCCTTCGTCGCGCAGCAGGTGCCGCATCTCGCGCACTTGCCGGAAACGCATCAGCAACCTTTTCTCTTCCAGCAAAGACGCTCATCGAGGTGGCGGCCGTTGCAGAAGGTGCAGCATTAGGTGCGTACTCTTTTACTGAGTTTCGTGGCTCAACAAAGGCTGATTTTAAAGCCCCTCTTAAGACAATTACAGTTCATTCAAAGTTGGCATCAACGGCAGATGCGAAAGCGGCTGTATCTCGCGCAGCGATTATCGCAAAGTACACATACCTTGTTCGAGATTTAATCAATACTCCACCAAGTCACTTAACCCCTGATTCATTCACAAAGAAAATGGCGGCGGTTGTAAAGGCTGCAGGTGGTGCGAAAGCTGGATTAAAGGTTCAAATTTGGGATGAGAAGCAACTTAAGTCTCAGGGCTTTGGCGGAATTATTGGAGTAGGTCAAGGCTCTGCGAATCCCCCACGTTTGCTACATATCTCGTATACGCCAAAGGGTAAGGCTGCAAAGCGTTATGCATATGTTGGTAAGGGAATCACCTTTGATACCGGTGGTTTAGCTCTCAAGCCTGCAGCTGGTATGGAAGCAATGAAATCAGATATGAGTGGAGCTGCAGCGGTAAGTGCGGCGGTAATTGCTATCGCTGAATTGAAATTAAATGTTGCAATTGATGCTTGGGCACCTTTGGCTGAAAATATGCCAAGTGATACCGCAACACGACCAAGTGACATCATCACAATCTTTGGTGGCAAAACTGTAGAAGTTCTCAATCCAGATGCAGAAGGACGTTTAGTTCTTGCCGATGCATTGATGAAGGCGCAGAGTTCAAAGAATAAGTTGGATGGAATTGTCGATGTCGCGACTTTGACCGGCGCACAAGTTGTTGCACTG
The DNA here is from genome assembly GCA_029978465.1 of Actinomycetota bacterium. GTDB lineage: Bacteria > Actinomycetota > Actinomycetes > Nanopelagicales > Nanopelagicaceae > Planktophila. The sequence continues at coordinate 3,577 of JAPOJK010000013.1, read as the reverse complement.
GGCACTCGCACAAGTGCAGTGATGACAAACAATCCCGAATTCAGCGATGCCTTTTTGAAGGTAACCGCGCTCACAGGAGAACAGTTCTGGCCTATGCCATTGCCTGAAGAGCTTCGCGCCTCTTTAGATTCACCTGTTGCAGATTTAGCCAATATCGGAGATCGCATGGGTGGAATGCTGGTTGCTGGTCTGTTCTTGAAGGATTTTGTTTCTCCAGAACTGCCATGGCTTCACTTAGATATCGCAGGACCTGCTTACAACGAAGCTAAGCCTCATGGCTACACACCGGTGGGTGGCACAGGAATCTCCCTGCGCTCACTTGTGACATTGGCCGAGCAGGGGTAGCCCTGCCCCGCGCATTGGGAACTTTCCCCCTCTTTGAGGCAAGATAGGCACCTAGCCCGCATGGGCGTATGGAGGGAGCCGTTTAGTGTCTCAATTTGATCTCGTCATCCTTGGTGGAGGAAGTGGTGGTTACGCCGCTGCTCTTCGCGGCGCGCAGCTTGGTTTAAGCGTTGCCTTGATCGAAGCGGACAAGGTCGGCGGAACATGCTTACACCGCGGTTGTATTCCAACCAAGGCGTTGTTGCATTCAGCGGAGATCGCAGATGGCGCACGTGAAGGTTCACACTTTGGCGTTAAATCAACCTTTGATGGCATCGACATGGCTGGGGTTAACGCCTATAAAGATGGAGTCATCAACAAGCTCCACAAAGGTTTGTCTGGTTTAGTGAAGTCTCGAAACATTACATATATCGAGGGTTACGGAAAGCTAGTCGCAAAAGACACCGTTGAAGTTAACGGAACCCGTTACACCGGTAAAAATGTAATTCTTGCAACCGGTTCATATGCAAAAACTCTTCCTGGTTTAGAGATCGATGGCGAAAAGATCATTACCTCAGACCACGGCACAAAGATGTCTTACGTTCCAAAGAGTGTGATTGTTCTTGGTGGCGGAGTTATCGGTTGCGAGTTTGCATCTGTATGGAAATCATTTGGTGCTGAAGTAACGATTATCGAAGGTCTTCCTCACTTGATCGCCTTGGAAGATGAGTCTTCTAGCAAGCAGCTGGAACGAGCATTCCGCAAGCGTGGAATTAACTTTGAGTTAGGTGTTCGTTTTCAGTCAGCGGTTAAGACTGCAGATGGCGTGACTGTAACCCTTGAAGATGGAAAGAGTTTCTCTGCAGAAATTTTGATGGTTTCTGTTGGCCGTGGACCGGTATCGGCAAACCTTGGGTATGAAGAGCAAGGCATTGCGATGGACCGCGGATATGTACTCGTAGATGACAAGTGCCGCACCAACGTTCCTGGAATCTGGGCGGTTGGAGATTTGATTCCAACCTTGCAGCTAGCTCACGTAGGTTTTGCAGAAGGAATTTTGGTAGCAGAAGAGATCGCAGGATTAAACCCACGCGCTATTAATTACGACGGTATTCCACGTGTTACCTATTCAGATCCAGAGGTTGCATCTGTTGGTTTAACAACGGCGGAAGCAAAGAAGCGCGGACATGATGTTGTAGAGCTTTCATACGACTTGGCCGGAAATGGTAAGGCGCAAATTCTCAACACCGCTGGTTCGATCAAGCTTGTTGCCCAAAAGGATGGCCCAGTTCTTGGTGTCCATATGGTTGGTGCACGTGTTGGTGAACTTCTTGCCGAAGCAGAATTAATTTACAACTGGGAGGCTCGCGCAAGTGATGTCGCACCATTGATCCACGCACACCCAACACTGTCAGAGGCAATGGGCGAAGCTCATATGGCACTTGCAGGCAAACCGCTTCACGCACACGGATAACCAAGGAGAGAAAAAGATGACATTCTCAGTAACGATGCCAGCACTTGGCGAAAGCGTTAGCGAAGGCACAGTCACTCGTTGGTTAAAGGCCGAGGGCGATCATGTAAATGTTGATGAACCACTTCTAGAGGTTTCAACTGACAAGGTTGATACAGAGATCCCTTCACCAGTTTCAGGAACTTTGCAAAAAATTGTTGTTCAGATTGATCAAACCGTTCCAGTTGGAGCAGAGCTTGCAATCATCGCTGATGGAGCTGCTGCATCTGTGCCAGCACCTGCTGCTGCACCAGCTGCTCCAGTAGTTGAAACACCAGCACCGGTTGCTGCTGCACCTGTCACTCCTCCTCCAGCACCTGCGGCACCAGCTGCGCCTGCTGCTTCAGCACCAACAGGTGCAGGAACAGTTATTACGATGCCAGCACTTGGCGAAAGTGTTTCTGAGGGAACTGTTACACGTTGGCTTAAAAATGTTGGAGATGCAGTTGCAGTTGATGAAGCACTGCTAGAAGTTTCTACTGACAAGGTTGATACTGAAATTCCTTCACCAGTTGCTGGAACTCTTCTTGCAATTGATGTTGCTGTCGATACAACTGTTCCAGTCGGTGCTCGTCTTGGATTAATCGGTGTGTCCGGAGCAGTGATTTCCACTCCGGTGGCACAGGTTCCAGTCCAGCCAGCGACACCCGTTGCCGTGTCTGCACCAACGCCACCACCTGCACCAGTAGTTGCTGCACCGGTTGTTTCAGCACCAGTGACACCACCGCCTGCACCAGTTGCGCCAGCGGCACCGGTTTCTCAACCAGCAGATGCTTATGTCACTCCCCTAGTGCGCAAACTTGCATCAGAGCTTGGAGTAAACCTCGCGCAGGTTAAGGGAACGGGCATTGGCGGAAGAATTCGACGCGAAGATGTTGAAGCGCTTGCTCGTCCGGTCGCACCTGTAGCGTCAGTTGCCGTGGCATCAACTCTATCTGCAGCTAAGCCTCCAGTAGTCGCAGTTTCGCCACTACGTGGAACAACAGTGACCATGTCACGACTACGCAAAGTTATTGCAACACGAATGGTTGAATCACTTCAGGTTAGCGCGCAGTTAACAACGGTTGTTGAAGTTGATGTAACAAAGATTGCACGTCTGCGTGACCGCGCAAAGGCAAGTTTTGAAGCACGTGAAGGTGTAAAGCTTTCATTCCTTCCATTCTTCGCGGTCGCGGTCTGTGAAGCGTTGAAGCAACACCCTGTACTGAACTCATCAGTTGAAGGTGATCAAATTACTTATCACGGTGCAGAACACCTTGGCGTTGCAGTAGATACTGAGCGCGGTTTGCTCGTACCTGTTATCGCTAACGCTGGAGATTTGAACATGGGTGGAATCGCACGAAAGATTTCAGATCTTGCAGCTCGCACCCGCGACAACAAGGTAACTCCAGATGAACTTGGTGGCGGAACATTCACACTGACAAACACCGGAAGCCGTGGTGCGTTGTTTGATACTCCAATCATCAACCAACCTCAGGTTGCAATCCTTGGTCTTGGCGCAGTTGTTAAGCGTCCAATGGTTGTCCGTGGTGAAGATGGTGGCGAAACAATTGCTATCCGTTCAATGGTTTACCTTGGTCTGTCTTATGACCACCGTGTTGTCGATGGAGCAGATGCTGCACGATTCCTAGTCACCTTGAAGGAGCGCCTAGAAGGTGGCGCTTTTGAATCGGATCTAGGTCTCTAACAGTTCATGTCAGTTCCACAACGCATCGCAATCACTGGCGCATCCGGTTTGATTGG
>JAPOJK010000012.1 GCA_029978465.1 Actinomycetota bacterium | reverse complement strand
CAGCTCTAAAGAGAGCCACACGCTTGGGAACTAACTCACCAAAGACCAATGAGAAGTAAGCGATCACTAATGTGACGCCAATAAGCGAAATGGTGGTTGCCCACCCTGTTGCAAGACCCAATGACTCAAGCCATGGAATTACATAATCACCAAGTTGATCAGCACCTAGAGCTGCTGAGAGGAATCCGCTGACAGTTACACCAATTTGAACCGCAGCCAATAAACGGTTGGGGTGTTCGGCAAGGGCGGCGACGCGAGCGCCACGTTTTCCACGGGATGCGATTTGGCGAACTTGGCTATCTCGAAGAGAGATCAAGGCAATTTCTGCAGCCACAAAGAAGGCGGCCAGAATAATCAAGCCGGCGATCGTCGCTAAGTCAGCGATCAGGGCTGCCAACGAGGGAGGTTCCATTATGTGAGAAGTATACGATCTCACAACCGCGTCGCGAAGCGAGATCTTCCCTTATAGGGGGTTTACGCGTAATCTTCGAGCGTTGGCCAACCGGCCATCACCTTCATCCACGGACCGTCGGGCACGTACCTGCCCGGAGAAGGAGAGCAATCTCATGGCATCAGTAGTTTTTGATGGCGCATCACGTATCTATCCAGGAACAACAGCACCTGCAGTCGACAAGTTAAATCTCACCGTTAATGATGGAGAGTTTTTAGTTCTTGTTGGTCCATCAGGTTGCGGTAAGTCAACATCACTTCGTATGTTGGCAGGACTTGAAGAGATCGATGGCGGCAGAATTTTAATTGGCGATCGCGACGTTACAAATGTTGCACCAAAGGATCGCGATATTGCGATGGTGTTCCAGTCTTACGCACTGTATCCACACATGACAGTTGCAGAGAACATGGGCTTCGCACTTAAGATCGCAGGAACTCCAAAGGAAGAGCGCGATCGTCGTGTTCTAGAAGCAGCAAAGTTGCTTGACCTTGAGCCATACCTAGAGCGCAAGCCAAAGGCTCTTTCAGGTGGACAACGTCAGCGTGTTGCAATGGGTCGCGCAATTGTTCGCGAACCTCAGGTATTCCTTATGGATGAGCCACTATCTAACCTTGATGCGAAGTTGCGTGTAGCAACTCGTACACAAATCGCTGCATTGCAGCGTCGTCTAGGTATCACCACTGTTTATGTAACGCACGACCAGGTTGAAGCTATGACTATGGGCGATCGCGTTGCAGTTCTGAAGGATGGCTTGCTACAGCAGGTTGATACTCCTCGTAATCTTTATGACAACCCAGCAAATGCTTTCGTTGCAGGCTTCATCGGATCCCCTGCGATGAACCTACTTATTGCACCTGTTGAGGGTGGCAAGGCAAAGCTTGGCGATCTAGCTATCGATGTTCCTGCAGCTGCTGGTTCATCTGTAACTGTTGGTGTTCGTCCAGAAGGCTTCACACCTTCATCTAAGGGCTTCCATGTTCTTGTTGAAGTTGTTGAAGAGCTTGGTTCAGATGCTTTCGTTTACGGAAAGCCAGCTGATGCCAATGTTAAGTTTGCTAACGCTTCAGATGAAGGCGCACAAGTAATTGTTCGCTGGGATCCAAAGAACCCTCCAAAGCCTGGTGACACAATCACCGTTGAGGCTGTTAAGGGCGCGGTTCACCTATTTAACTCAACAACAGGTGAGCGCATCTAATACGGATTAAGTAAAAAACCCGCGGGAGCCACTGGCTGCCGCGGGTTTTTTACTGTCTAAATTAAGCCATTGCTTTTTTGAGGTTCTCGTCAATTGAGTTCAAGAACTCTTGTGTTGTTTGGTATGGCGCATCCTTTGAGATCAGAAGTGACAAATCCTTTGTCATCTTTCCTTGCTCAACGGTTTCAATACATACACGCTCAAGAGTTGCGCAGAACTTTGCAAGCTCTGCGTTGTTATCAAGCTTTGCACGGTGTGCAAGACCCTGTGTCCACGCAAAGATTGAGGCGATTGGGTTTGTTGAAGTCGCCTTACCTGCTTGGTGATCGCGATAATGACGTGTAACAGTTCCGTGAGCAGCCTCTGATTCGCAGATCTTTCCATCTGGTGTCATCAATACAGATGTCATCAAACCAAGTGAGCCGTAACCCTGTGCAACGGTGTCTGATTGAACATCGCCGTCGTAGTTCTTACATGCCCAGACGTAGCCACCCTCCATACGCAATGACATAGCAACCATGTCATCGATCAAGCGGTGCTCGTACCAAATACCTGCAGCATCAAACTGAGTCTTGAACTCTGCCTGGTAGATCTCTTCAAAGATGTCCTTGAAGCGACCATCGTACGCCTTAAGAATTGTGTTCTTAGTGGATAGGTACACCGGGAACTTACGAAGTAAACCGTAGTTCAAAGATGCACGAGCAAAGTCGCGAATTGAATCATCGACGTTGTACATCGCCATGGCAACACCTGAAGATTCAAAGTTGAAAACCTCAGTGTTAATTGGTGCCGAGCCATCTTCAGGGACAAATGAGATTGTCAGCTTTCCTGGACCCGGAACCTTGAAATCTGTTGCGCGGTACTGATCACCAAATGCGTGACGACCGATAACGATTGGCTTAGTCCAGTGAGGAACCAAACGAGGAACGTTGCTGATGATGATTGGCTCACGGAAGATAACTCCACCAAGGATGTTGCGGATAGTTCCGTTAGGAGACTTCCACATCTTCTTAAGACCAAACTCTTCTACTCGAGCCTCATCAGGAGTGATAGTTGCACACTTAATTCCGACACCGTGCTTTTGAATGGCGCGAGCTGAATCAATAGTTACCTGATCATCTGTCGCATCGCGGTGTTCCATGCCCAAGTCGTAGTACTCGAGGTTTACATCAAGGTAAGGCAGAATCAATGAATCCTTGATGAACTGCCACATGATGCGTGTCATCTCATCGCCATCGAGTTCGACGACTGTGCCCGTTACTTTGATCTTGCTCATTGTGTCTCCTTACTTAGAGTGTCTGAACATCTGCTTGTTTTGCACGAACCGCTTCAGCTGCTTCCTTAAGGGCTGCAACTTCTGTATCGGTCAATGTGCCTTCTACAACCTTCTTCACACCAGTGCGACCGATCTCGGCTTCTACGCCAAGGTACACACCAGAAATTCCGTACTCGCCATCTACCCATGCACATACAGGCATAACCGCTCCTGAATCTTCAATAACAGCCTTTGCCATACGCGCCGCTGCTGCAGATGGTGCGTAGTACGCAGAACCTGTCTTAAGAAGAGCAACAACTTCTGCTCCACCGTTGCGTGTGCGATCAACAAGATCAGCGATCTCTTCTTGTGACAGAAGATCACTCAGTGGCTTGCCATCAACTGTGCAGCGACTTGGAACTGGAACCATGGTGTCGCCATGTGAACCAAGAGTTAATGTCTTAACAGCTGCAACCTTTACTCCAAGCTTTTCAGCTACGAAGTTTGTGAAGCGCGCTGTGTCCAACATACCTGCTTGACCCATTACGCGATTCTTTGGAAAGTTTGTTGCGATCTGTGCCAAAGCTGTCATCTCATCAAGTGGATTTGAAACCACGATGATGACAGCGTTAGGAGAATGCTTTGCAATGTTTTCAGCAACACCGCGAACGATGCCCGCGTTAACACCAATTAAATCCATGCGACTCATGCCAGGCTTACGTGGAAGTCCTGCAGTAATGACAACTACATCTGAGTTAGCGGTTGCTTCATATCCAGCACCTTCAGGAGTTGTTGTTGCTCCGATGATCTTTGTTTCAAATCCCTCGATTGAACGGGATTGATTCATATCTAGAGCTAAACCCTCTGACTTACCTTCGAGGATGTCAGTCAAAACTACGGTATCGAAAACATCATATTCAGCTAAACGAAGAGCTGTTGTTGAACCGTAGAAACCTGCACCGACTACTGTGACTTTGCCACCCATCGTGACTCCATTCATGGCTGATTGCGAATGGGGCAACTCTACCGCCCGCGAGGAAGTGCGATTGCCAGCACAAAAAGTGCAATCGCTATTGCCAGCGGAAGATAAAACTCAATGCGACGGAAATCTCGAGATTTGAGAGCCACGCCCATGGTTCCGACCGCGATAAAAAGTGATCCGCCTCGCACTAAGCCGAGAACTCCTAAAACCACTCCAGTCAGGACTAATCCATAACTTACAAGGCTCAGCAGACGATTACTTAACTGCATGCATCAACCACATTAGTCAGCAACATTGCACGGGTCATTGGACCAACTCCCCCAGGCATTGGCGCAACATATGAAGCCTTTTCAAATACTCCAGGACACACATCACCTTGAAGTCCATCAGGTGTGCGGGAAATTCCAACATCAATTACAACAGCACCTTCTTTAATCATCTCTGCTTTTAAGAAGTGTGCCTGCCCAATTGCTGCGACAACAATATCTGCATTTCTTGTGTGAACAGTTAAATCCTTGGTACACGTGTGAGTCAAAGTTACCGTTGCATTTTCTTGTTTGCGGGTAAGCAGTAATCCCAATGGGCGACCAACTGTTAAACCGCGACCTATAACTGTTACTTCTGCTCCTTGAGTTGAAATCTTGTAATGATCTAAAAGCGCAACAATTCCACGTGGTGTACATGGAAGCGGTGCATCGTAACCAGCAACCAAGCGTCCTAGATTAAGTGGGTGTAATCCGTCGGCATCTTTGCTGGGATCGATTGCTTCAAGAACCTTTTGTGTGTTGATTCCCTTGGGTAACGGAAGTTGAACAATATAGCCGGTGCACTCTTTAGAAGTATTTAAATCTGCAATTGCTGCTAACACATCTTTTTCAGTTGCATTATTGGGAAGATCAATTCGAATTGAATTGATACCGACCTCTTGGCAATCGCGATGTTTTCCGCCCACATATGAATGTGAACCTGGGTCATCTCCTACTAAAACTGTTCCAAGACCTGGAGTAATTCCTTGTGCTTTAAGCGCAGTGACTCGTGTGGTTAATTCAGCTTTAATCGCTGCGGCAACCGCCTTGCCATCTAATATCTGCGCGCTCATGATGTAAGCCTATCGACTCAGTTATGCGTGAGAGAAATGTCGAGTATTGGTGAAAAACATCGCGATTCCAGCCGCCTTTGCCGCTGCAATTACCTCTTCATCACGCACGCTGCCACCAGGCTGTACTACAGCTGTAACACCTGCATCGATAAGGATTTGAAGACCATCGGCAAATGGGAAGAAGGCATCACTTGCCGCGACACTTCCTTTGACTCGATCTCCGGCACGGGAAACAGCTAAACGTGCTGAATCAACTCTGTTGACCTGGCCCATTCCGATTCCAACAGATGCTGTCATCTTTGCAAGCAGGATCGCATTGCTCTTTACCGAACGGACACTTCGCCAAGCAAACTCAAGATCCTTCATAGTCTGTAGATCAACTGGATCTCCGCTGACTTGATTCCATTGTTCTGGTGAATCACCATGTGCATCAATCACATCTGTTGCTTGCAACAACATTCCGCCAGATACGGGGCGAAGTTCTAAGGGATTAATTGTTGTTACATCACACTTTAAAATTCGAATTGAAGGCTTTTTCATCAATAGCTCTAATGCATCTTCATCAAAATTAGGAGCAATCAAAACTTCTGTAAAGATCTTTGACAATGGCTCAGCCATCGCAAGATCAACCTTTCTATTGGCAGCTACAACTCCCCCAAAGGCAGATACAGGATCACACTCATGGGCATGTTGATACGCAACAGCAACACCTAGTTCGCACACCGCAACACCGCAAGGGTTTGCGTGCTTCATGATTGCAACTGCAGGGTCGCGATGATCCAAAACCGCTCTCCAGGCGGCATCGGCATCTGTGTAATTGTTAAATGACATTTCCTTGCCATGGAGCTGTTGAGCGTTCACGATTCCTGAGGTTGTGCCCGAGTAAATCGCAGCATCTTGATGAGGATTTTCTCCGTAACGAAGTGAGCTCTTACGGCTCCAAATCTGTCCAAACCAATCAGGAAGCTCATTGCTCTCTGATTCTCCGAGCCAGTTTGCAATAGCTAAGTCGTATTCAGCCGTCGTGCGAAATACCTCAAGTGCTAATTGGCGTCGTTCTGCTTCTGTAAAGCCACCTGCAGAAATTGCTGTGATCAACTGGTCGTACTGTGATGGATCAGAAATAACCGCGACAGAGCCATGGTTTTTTGCTGCTCCCCGAAGCATTGATGGGCCACCGATATCAATCTGCTCAATGCACTCTGCAAAACCCGCACCTGATGCGATTGTTTCGGCAAATGGATAGAGGTTAATAATCACTAAATCAAAGGGAGCGATATCCAGAGCTGCAATTGCAGCTAAATGTTCAGGATTGTTTTGGTCGGCCAAAATTCCGCTGTGAATTCGAGGATGTAATGTCTTAACACGTCCACCCATAATTTCAGGAAAAGCTGTGTACTGACTTACCTCTATGACGGGAATTCCTGCATCTGCCAAATTCTTCGCTGTTGACCCTGTTGAGAGAATTTCGACTCCGGCAGCGTTAAGTGCGCTTCCAACTTCAATCAGACGAGTCTTGTCATAAACACTTACAAGTGCGCGACGTATAGGTTTTCTCATCGTGTAATGGTCTCCAAAGTTGGAATGATCAAGGCGATGGTCGCAACTATGAGACCGCGTTCTACTTTCTTAATTCTCTCATGAAGAGTTGCCTCATCATCGCCTGGCAGCACAGGAACCTCCATTTGAGTAATGATTGGCCCGGTATCAACGCCTGCATCTACCCAATGAACCGTTGTTCCAGTTACCGAGACACCTGCAGCTAGTGCATCCCGAACCGCATGGGCACCTGGAAAATCAGGTAGCAAGGCAGGATGACTATTGATTGTAGGAAAGTAATTAACAAACTCAGGGGACAAAATCCGCATAAAGCCAGCGCTTACAACTAAATCTGGTGAGTATTGATCAACCGCTTCAAAGAGTTGCTTGTTCCACTGCTGACGATCGGCGGTCAACTCAACAACAGTGGTGTTTATGGATGCCTTCTTTGCACGTTCTAAAACTTGGGCATCTGCACGATCTGAAACAACTGCAACAATTTGAATATCTAAATCTGATGCATCAATAATCGCCTGCGCTAAAGAGCCCTGCCCTGAAGCCAGAATGACTACCCGCTTTCTCATTTGCGGGAAATAACTCTTGGTAAGTACAGCGCCAATAAGGCACCTAGGCCAAGCTCTGCAGCGATCGCCAGAGTGAATTTCCATGGGGAAACTCCTACGGCAGACATCGCATCGGTGATGAGCGCACCACTTCCTGAATATCCAACAAATGCTGCAAGCAGAACCGCCACGATCAAACTCTGAACCAACACCCTTTGATTCACTGCGATTGTCCAGGTAACTAAAAGCGCTCCTGCTGCAACAACAATCAAAACTCCAAGTAATGAAATAAGTGATTTACCTTCGGGCAAAGCACCCAATAACGGCATCGCAGGAATCTTGTTTAATCTAAAGGAGGTTGGTGAAACCAAGGTTCCCGAACCAACTGCAAAGCCCACACCTGAAAAGTAGGCCAAGGTAGAAACAATCGCATTAGGAATATACAAAATATTGAGAAGTAGTAGCAGGAAGCCACCAAAGATGCCGGGCTGTAAGACTGTTGTTAAGTTCTTAACCATCGAAATATTGATTAGAAGTAGTAGGCCAAAGATTATTGATGAGACACCAAGCAGCAAAGCAATGATCCGCGATCCATATAAGAAACCTTGACCCAGGGCAACTTTTCTGCCAACAGTTGCCGCACATAGCAATGTAACGGGCAAAACATAAATGATTGCGAAGTACCAGACTGGACGAATCGAATCAGTCTTAGAAAACAATGATGCCGCCAAGGCAAAGAGTGTGTAGCCCACCGCAAAGACTCCCCGAGCCAATGCAACTAAAGACGAGTCATTATCTAAACGTTCAATTGTTCGTGCCACACCATTTCGAATAGCAAGAACTGGAAATATCAAAGCACCAAGGGGAAGGTATGAAAGGTGCCCCGCTAACCCTGAAGGCGGAAGAGAAAGATCAAAGGGAATTGAATGTGCACCAATCCAGATCCATAACGCTGCACGTAAAGGATCGCCGGTATTTCCCGTTGCACTTCCTGCGGTCGCCCATGCAAGCAGAGCGATGAAAGATGTAGGAAGTAAAAGCCAAGCAACGCTGCGCAAGACTTGGGGCAATGCAGCTCCAAGTACTCGCGACATCATTGTTATCGGCCCATTATTGCGCGTAACAAACGCGCGGTTTCGCTTGGTGTTTGGCCGACCTTAACGCCAGCTGCTTCTAATGCATCCTTCTTACCTTGTGCAGTTCCTGATGACCCAGAAACGATTGCACCTGCGTGGCCCATCGTCTTTCCTTCAGGAGCTGTAAAGCCAGCAACATAACCAACCACTGGCTTAGTTACATACTCTGCAATAAAGGCTGCTGCACGTTCTTCAGCATCTCCACCAATTTCACCGATCATTACGATCGCTGTGGTCTCAGGATCATCTTGGAAAGCACGGAGGCAATCGATATGTGTTGTTCCAATAACTGGATCTCCACCAATACCAACCGCTGTGCTAAATCCAATGTCACGGAGTTCGTACATCATTTGATATGTAAGTGTTCCGGACTTTGACACTAAACCAATTGGACCTGAGCCTGTGATATCTGCCGGAATAATTCCAACATTTGATTTTCCTGGGCTAATTAAACCTGGGCAGTTTGGTCCAATAATTTGTGTTGTTCCCTTGCTCTGCGCATATGTGTAGAAACTTGCAGAGTCATGAACAGGAATACCTTCGGTGATAACTACAACTAAGGGCATCGTTGCATCAATTGCATCGATGACCGCAGCCTTAGCAAACTTAGGTGGAACGAAAACAACTGAAACATTCGCACCCGTTGCAGACATCGCTTCAGCGACTGTGTTAAATACTGGAAGTTGGTGGCCGTCGATATCGACAACCTGTCCACCCTTGCCTGGCGTTACTCCGCCGACAACCTTTGTGCCTGAAGCCAACATACGACGGGTGTGCTTGGTTCCTTCAGAACCAGTCATTCCCTGAACAATTACCTTGCTTGCATCATTAATAAAGATAGACATTACTTCGCCGCCAATTCTGCAGCGCGATTTGCTGCTCCATCCATAGTGTCTGCTTGCTCAACCAGTGGGTGTGCAGCCTTTGCCAAAATTGCTCGTCCTTCAACAACATTGTTTCCATCGAGGCGAACCACGATCGGTTTAGTTGCCTTAGGCCCAAGTAATTCAAGGGCTTGAACGATTCCATTTGCAACGGCATCGCATGCTGTGATTCCACCAAATACATTAACAAATACGCTCTTTACATCCTTGTCGCCAAGAATGATTGAAAGACCATCAGCCATGATTTGAGCCGATGCTCCACCACCAATATCCAGGAAGTTGGCTGGACGAACTCCGCCATGCTTTTCTCCTGCGTAAGCAACAACATCGAGTGTGCTCATAACAAGTCCGGCACCGTTTCCGATAATTCCAACTTGTCCTTCAAGCTTTACGTAGTTAAGACCCTTTTCCTTTGCAGCAGCCTCTAGTGGATTCTCTGCCGCCTGATCAACAAGTGCTTCATGATCTGGTTGGCGGAAATCTGCATTGTCATCAAGAGTTACTTTGCCATCGAGTGCGATGACCTTGCCATCCTTTGTCTTAACCAATGGGTTAACTTCAACAAGGGTTGCATCCTCACCTTGGAAAACATCCCAAAGCTTCAGAAGAACATCGGCAACTTGATCTGCAACATCTGCCGGAAATTGTGCCGCTGCAACAATCTCTTTTGCCTTAGCAAGTGAGATTCCATCAACTGCAGATACTGGAATCTTTGCAAGCTTTTCAGGAGCGGTGTGTGCAACCTCTTCAATATCCATTCCACCTGAAACTGATGCCATCACCAAAAATGTGCGGTTTGAACGATCAAGCAAAATCGCTAAGTAGTACTCAGACTCAATGGGTGCAGCCGCTGCAATCATTACTGTGCGAACTGTGTGACCTTTAATATCCATTCCAAGAATTGCGCCAGCTTTTTCGCGAGCATCCTGTGGGTTCTCAGCTAGCTTTACTCCGCCAGCCTTTCCGCGGCCACCAACCTTGACCTGTGCCTTTACGACAACCTTGCCGCCAATAGTTGTTGCAGCTTTCTCTGCCTCATCGGCGGTAGTTGCAACGCTTGCGGCCAAAACAGGTACACCGTGCTTTTCAAAGATGTCGCGAGCTTGGTATTCAAAGAGATCCACTGGGCTTCCAATCAGTTCAATTCTTCAGGCGCTAATGGGTGTAATCCTAGAGCTTCTCAACGGGTGCATAACGCAGCAGTAAACGCTTCTCGCCATAGTTGCCGAAGTTAATCGTCGCCTCCGCCTTATCTCCTGCGCCTGCGACAGAGACAACTGTGCCTAAACCAAATGTGTCATGTGACACACGCTCACCAACTGCAAGCTCCATTGCAACGCTCTTCTTGCCGGTGGCCCGTGGAGGAGGCGCTGTGGCTGTTCTGCTCTTCTTAATAAGTGATGGAGAAAGAGATGTTCGCGATTGATTACGCCACTCAATTACATCTTCCGGAATTTCATCGAGAAAACGAGATGGCGGATTGTAATTAGGTGCGCCCCATGTAGATCTGTATTCGGCACGAGAGATATACAGACGTTGACGTGCACGCGTTAAACCAACATATGCAAGACGACGTTCTTCTTCGATCTCATCCTTTTCTCCCAAGGTACGTGAGTGAGGAAAAATTCCATCCTCCATGCCAGTTAAGAAAACAGTTGGAAACTCCAGACCCTTTGCGGTGTGCAGGGTCATCATTGTTACGACTCCCCCATGATCTTCACCTTCTGGAATCTCATCAGCATCTGCAACTAAGGAAACCTTTTCTAAAAAGCCTGCAAGTGAAATCTCTTCATCCTCGCCAAGCTCTTCAAAGGGCCTTTCCTCGTACTCCATTGATACGGCAACAAGTTCCTTTAAGTTTTCAACACGGACCTCATCTTGTGGGTCGGTGCTATCTGCAAGCTCTTTTAATAATCCAGATTGTTCAAGTGCAGCTTCGACAATTACAGATGGCTTGGTCTTTGCCTCAACTAAAACACTTAATGCGCTAATCATCGATGTAAATTCATTGATAGCTTGGGCTGCACGAGCCGGAACTGATCCGATCTCACTGCAGCGAAGTAAGCCTTGCCAAAAGGAAATATTGTTATCGCGTGCGTATAGATCTACGTAATCTAAGGATGTATCGCCAATGCCGCGCTTAGGGACATTGATAATTCGGCGAAGAGAAATCTCATCCTCTGCATTTGCCAGAACCCGCAAATAAGCTAAAAGATCTTTTACCTCGCGACGTTCGTAGAATCGAAGCCCACCCACAACTTTGTAGGGCAAAGCGCTGCGCATAAAGACTTCTTCAAAAACACGAGATTGAGCATTTGTTCGATAAAAGATGGCGGTATCACCAGGTGTAGAGACACCTTCTCGTTGCAAGGATCTAATTTCATCAGCGATGAAGTTAGCTTCATCATGTTCGCTTTCAGCGACATACCCAACCAGTGGAGTTCCGGCACCGGCATCAGACCACAAGTTCTTCTCTTTGCGGCTTTCATTTTGAGTAATAACAGCGTTGGCAGCGTTGAGAATGTTTTGGGTTGAACGATAATTTTGTTCCAGCAGCACAGTTCGGGCGTTGGGGTAATCCAATTCGAACTGCAAAATATTTCTAATGGTTGCACCGCGGAAGCCATAAATAGATTGATCCGCATCTCCCACTACGCATAATTCGGCAGGTGGCTGACCCTCTAGATCGCTTCCTACTAACTCCTTGACCAGGATGTATTGAGCGTGGTTTGTGTCTTGGTACTCATCAACCAGAACATGGCGAAACCTTGATCTAAATCGTGCTTTTGCTTCAGGGAAGCGTTGCAAGACTTCTACCGTTTTCAGAATCAAATCATCAAAATCCATGGCGTTTGCACGCATTAAACGTTGTTGGTAGACCGCATAAACATCGGCGACCACTTGTTCAAATTGATTGGTTGTTGCGTTCAAATAATCCTGTGGACCTAATAACTCATTTTTCGCGTTAGAAATCATTGATTGGAACTGGCGAGCGGGATAACGCTTGGGATCGAGATTTAACTCCTTTGCCACAATGGTTATTAGTCGATTGGAATCTGCTGAGTCATAAATGCTAAATGAGTTGCTGTACCCCAAACGCATCGCCTCTTGGCGCAAAATACGAACACAGGCGGAGTGAAAAGTCGAAACCCACATCGACTTTGCAATTGGTCCAACTAAATCAGCAACCCGCTCCTTCATCTCTCCGGCAGCTTTATTGGTGAAGGTGATTGCCAGAATTTGATAGGGAGCAACATTTCTGCGGGACATCAAATATGCAATGCGACGAGTTAATACTCGAGTCTTTCCAGATCCAGCACCTGCAACCACCAACAATGGGCCGCCGGCATGAGTAACCGCCTCCGCCTGTTGAGGGTTGAGTCCCTCAATGAGTGGATCGATTTCAGACATACCGCTGAGTCTATTAGGCTTCATGCATGGAACCGATCGCAGATACCGAGATCAAGCGAGTTTTGGTCGTCAACGCCCACCCTGATGATTCAGATTTTGGCGCTTCAGGAACTATCGCTCAATGGGTGAAAAAGGGAATTGAAGTCGCGTATGTATTTTGTACAAATGGCGATCAAGGTGGAGAAGAGTCTGGCTTTACTAAAGAAGAGATGCCAGCGATCCGTCAACGTGAACAACGTGCGGCAGGTGCAGCTATCGGTGTTACCGACATAACTTTTTTGAATTATGTTGATGGACATCTTGAGCCAACAATTGAACTCCGCAAAGATATTGTTCGACAGATTCGTATTTCAAAGCCGGATCGAATTGTGTGCCAAAGTCCTGAACGTAACTGGGATCGAATTGGTGCTAGCCACCCAGATCACTTGGCGGCGGGCGAAGCAACTATTCAAGCTGTATATCCCGATGCACGTAACCCTTTTGCCTTCACAGATTTACTCGACAATGAGGGTCTACAACCGTGGCGGGTCAAAGAGGTTTGGGTATCTGGTTTTGCCCACCCAGATCACTGGGTAGATATCACCGATACCTTTGATTTAAAGATGGCTGCTCTGCACGCACATGTTTCACAAACAGCGCACAATAAAGAGTTAGAGAAGATGGTTCGCGAATGGGGTCAGCGCAACGCAGGAATTGGTGGTCTGCCTGAAGGTCGAATCGCTGAAGCCTTTAAAATTGTAAATACTGCTTAAAAATATTTGGCTAATTAATTATTTGAAACAGTTACACGATTAATGGAGATTGGCTGATTTGGCGCTCCATCTGCGCCTCCGCCCTTAACGCCAGCCTTTGCAATCGCTTTAACAATATCTAGACCTTGAGTGATAGTTCCCCAAATTGTGTAGTTGGCCCCCAAAGTTGTATCTGCAAAGACTAAAAAGAATTGGCTGCCATTTGTTCCAGGTCCAGAGTTAGCCATAGCAACTGTTCCAGCTGGATAGTTGTTCAAACCTTCTGCTGGAAGATTCTCATCGCGGTATGTGAAGTTAGGTCCACCGCCACCAGTAGCTGTTGGATCTCCACATTGCAATACATATAAGCCTTGTGTAGTTAAGCGGTGACACAAGGTGTTATTGAAAAAGCCACCGCGTGCCAACGTTGCCAACTGTGTGATGGTGATCGGAGCTTTTGCTCCAACTGTTGTTACGACGATGTTGCCGCAGTTTGTTGCAAATGTAAATGTGCGTGGGAACCGCTTAAGTAACTTATCTGCAGGAGCTACAGATGGTGGAGTATGACCAGCTGCTTTAGTTGGTGAACACTTAATTGCTGAAACCTTTGCAGATTTAACAGACTTACCTTTTTGCTCAGCAAAAGCAGATGGTGAAAGAGTTAATGAGATTGCAATAACTGCAACCACTAAACGCTTCACATTTACTCCCTTTGACATGGCCCTAATGGTAAATCGAAATCCTGTGAAAACCCTTAAATTATTCCCATTCAATGGTGCCAGGTGGCTTGCTTGTTACATCCAAAACCACTCGATTTACCTCACGGACCTCATTGGTTATGCGGGTAGAAATCTTTTCAAGAACCTCGTATGGAACTCGAGACCAATCGGCGGTCATCGCATCCTCAGATGAGACTGGGCGCAAAACGATCGGGTGGCCGTATGTTCGGCCATCTCCTTGGACTCCAACACTTCGAACATCAGCTAACAGGACTACAGGACACTGCCAGATATCTCGATCTAACCCAGCTAACTTTAACTCTGCTCTGGCGATTGCATCAGCTTCGCGGAGTAAATCTAAACGCTCCTGAGTAACGGCACCAATGATTCGAATTCCAAGTCCAGGACCCGGAAATGGTTGACGCCAAACAATCTCTTCAGGCAACCCAAGCTCTAAGCCAACTTGGCGAACCTCATCTTTAAACAAGGTGCGCAATGGTTCTACCAAAGTAAATTGCAGATCATCTGGCAAGCCACCAACATTGTGATGGGACTTAATATTTGCTGTGCCGGTTCCGCCACCAGATTCAACAACATCTGGATATAAAGTGCCCTGAACTAAGAACTCAACATCTCCACCAGCAGCAATTTCGCGGGCAGCTGATTCAAATGAACGAATAAATTCGCGGCCGATAATCTTTCGCTTTTCTTCGGGATCAGTAACATCCTTAAGCGCATTAAGGAATTGATCCTTAGCATCAATGACAACTAACTGAACTCCCGTTGACGCCACAAAGTCACGTTCTACCTGTTCGGCCTCGCCCTTACGTAATAAACCATGATCTACGAAAACACAGGTCAACTGAGATCCAACTGCTTTTTGAATAATTGCTGCAGCTACCGCTGAATCAACTCCACCAGATAAACCACAAATTACCTTTTTGTTTCCGATAACTGCCTTCGCTTTTGCGATCTCAGTCTCTGCGATATTTGCTGTAGTCCATGTTGCATCGCACTTGGCGATGTTGACAAGCCAATTACTTAAGATCGCCTGTCCATGTTCGCTGTGCAGTACCTCGGGGTGGAACTGAACTCCAGCAAAATGGCCGGTTTCATTTTCAAAGGCAGCGATTGCTGTATCGGCGGTTGAACCACATACGGTAAATCCTGCTGGCGCCTGTGAAACAGCATCACCATGTGACATCCACACCTTTTGCTGTGCTGGCAATCCTGCAAATAACTTTGATGTTGTCACAACAGTTGTATCTGTGCGACCAAACTCAGACTTACCTGTTTGGCTAACAACTCCCCCAAGTGCGGCAGCCATTGCTTGGAAGCCATAACAGATACCAAAAACTGGTACCCCTAGTGCAAAAATCCCTTTATCAATTGTTGGTGCTTTGTCGGCATAGACGCTAGAAGGTCCGCCAGACAAAATAACTGCAGCGGGGTTTTTTGCTTGAACTTCAGCGGCTGTAATTGAGGATGGAACAATCTCTGAAAAAACATTGGCTTCGCGAACACGTCGTGCGATTAGCTGTGCGTACTGCGCACCAAAATCAACAACCAGTACTCCGCGAACCTCAGCCACGATGAATAAGAACCTCTACGCGCTGGAACTCCTTAACATCAGAGTAGCCACAGGTCGCCATTGCACGACGCAGTGCACCAAACAGGTTCATTGAACCATCTGATGTATGTGAAGGTCCGAGCAAAATCTCTTCAAGGCTTCCAACTGTTCCAACATTGACCCGCTCGCCACGTGGAAGAACAGAGTGATGTGCTTCTGATCCCCAGTGCCAACCAAGTCCTGGTGCTTCAACAGCTTTAGCAAGTGGTGATCCCATCATTACCGCATCTGCACCACATGCAATCGCCTTAGCGATATCTCCGCTGCGTCCTACTGAGCCATCTGCAATCACATGAACATAACGTCCACCTGATTCATCAAGGTACTCGCGACGGGCAGCAGCTACTTCAGCAACTGCAGATGCCATAGGCACTTCAACACCCAAAACCTTGCGGGTTGTGTGTGCTGCTCCTCCACCAAATCCAACTAGAACACCAGCTGCACCTGCACGCATTAAGTGCAAAGCAGCATTTGATGTTGCAACTCCACCAACAATTACTGGAACATCTAACTCGTAAATAAACTTCTTCAGGTTAAGCGCTTCATCCTCTGCTGCAACATGCTCTGCAGAAACTGTAGTTCCACGAATGACGAAAATATCGACACCCGCTGCAATAACCGCTTTGTGAAACTCCGCAGTACGCGCAGGTGACAAGGATGCTGCAACGGTCACACCAGAGTCGCGAATCTGTTGAATACGATCTTTGATCAACTCTGGACGAATTGGGGCGCTGTAAATTTCCTGCATGCGCTTTGTTGCATGCTTATCTGGCATCGATGCGATTTCACCCAGTGGAATTCGAGGATCCTCATAACGGGTCCACAAACCCTCAAGGTTGAGAACTCCTAAGCCGCCTAGCTTTCCAATCGCGATCGCAGTTTCAGGTGAAACCACTGAGTCCATTGGGGCTGCCAACATCGGAAGTTCAAACTTGTAGGCATCGATCTGCCAGCTAGTTGAAACATTTTCAGGGTCACGTGTTCGGCGACTAGGAACAATCGCGATGTCATCAAAGGAGTACGCGGTGCGAGCGCGCTTTCCAGGGGCGATCTCGATGTTATTCATTAGCGGCCCTTCTTCTGATAGTTGGGTGCATCAGCAACATGTGCCACATCATGTGGGTGGCTTTCCTGCAACCCTGCTGCTGTAATTTGAATTAAGCGACCTTCACGACGAAGGGTTTCGATATCTGGCGCCCCGGCATATCCCATACCTGAACGAAGTCCACCAACTAGTTGATGAACTACCTCAGCTACAGATCCGCGGAATGCGACCTTGCCTTCAATGCCTTCTGGAACCAACTTGTCCTCTGACAAAACATCATCCTGCATGTAACGATCCTTGGAGTATGACTTTTGCTCTCCGCGAGATTGCATCGCACCTAATGAACCCATGCCGCGATATGCCTTGTACTTAACACCATTGATTTCTACTAACTCGCCCGGAGACTCTTCACATCCTGCAAGTAATGAGCCAAGCATTACTGAGTTTGCGCCAGCTACTAGTGCTTTAACAATGTCACCTGAATACTGCAGACCGCCATCCGCGATCAATGGGATTCCGGCTTTGTTGCACGCCTTAGATGCCTCAAGAATTGCTGTTACTTGTGGAACTCCAACACCTGCAACAACACGAGTCGTGCAGATTGAACCTGGACCAACACCAACCTTTACCGCATCTGCGCCAGCGTTGATTAGTGCTTGTGCGCCTGCACGGGTTGCAACATTGCCACCAATGATTTCGGTAGTTGGAGAAAACTTTTTAATGCGGCCAATTGCATCTAGTACGGCGCGGTGATGGCCATGGGCGGTATCGACAACAACAACATCAACACCTGCTTCGATTAACGCTTGGGCACGAGCAAAACCATCATCACCAACACCAACTGCTGCTCCAGCTAAACCAACATTCTTAACAAGTTTGACATGAGTAACTTGTGCATCGATGGGAAGGTTGCGGTGGATGATTCCAATACCGCCAGCCTTTGCCATCGCAATAGCCATCTCTGACTCGGTAACTGTGTCCATCGCTGATGAAACCAATGGGACGGCGATCGAGATATTTCGTGTTAGTTGTGTTGATGTGCTGACTTCAGATGGGACTACTTCTGATGCATCTGGTAGAAGAAGAACATCGTCGTAGGTCAGGCCAAGCATCGCGACCTTGTCTGTATCGCTCATCTGGCCCCCCGTTCAATGAAGACCCAAGTCTATCGGGGCTTTAGAGCCCTAAAGCACCCTCGATTTCAGCGCAGGCATGGGTTAAATCCTGGGCCACGATGACATCTGTGCAGGCATCCAGATCCCATCCAGGACCGCCCACAATGACGCGAGGTGCAGGACGGATTGCAGGGATTTCTCGAAAGAACTTTGCATCGCTGTTTTGACTCAACTGGGCCCATAAAAATATTGCAGGTGGTGCTGAACGGCGGACCATGGCATCAATTGCTTCTAGTGGAGTTCGAGCACCTAGAAAAAAGCTTTCAATCTTTTTCTCGGCAAGAGCTGCAGCAAGTGCATGCAGGGCAAGACAATGCATCTCTTCACCAACAGCTGCAAGTAAAACCGGTTGTGCATTTTTTGGATTCTTGATCTCTGGAACACCCTCACGCATGATGCGCTTTAAGAGCTCAGAAAGCATGTGTTCTACTTCAATTCCAGAGCCATCTTCTTCCCATTCATTTCCGACTAAAAACAAAAGCGGAACAATGACTTCAGTCCATGTAGCAATAACACCATTGTCTGCAATATCTTTTCGCAACACCGTTTCAATAAAAGTTTTATCGAGAATCTTGGCCGCTCTATGAATTGATTCAACCAACTCTTCGCGGACCTCAAAGTTGTCAACCAACTTTTCTATCTTTAATGAGCCCTTGTGTTCCTTAGCTTTTTCAGCGGCATCTGCTGGTGAAACACCAGTTGTGATCAATCGACGCATCAGCGCTAACTTGGCTAAATCATTGGGACAGTAACGACGGTGCTCGCCCGCCTCGTGGCTGGAGGGTCCAAGGCCATAACGGCGATCCCAGGTGCGAAGGGTGGCTGGGGCTACTCCTATGCGGCGGGCGACCGCGGCAACGGTCAATAGCTCCTCTTCCATAGGCGTATCGTGGCGTGAAGTGGCCCAACTCACCACCCCAAAACGCGAAATGAACAACTTGTGGAGCGGAAATACTTGAACAACCTATGGCGCGGTTGTACAGTATCGCCATGGCCGAAATTTCACGCTTACCCCGCCCCGTTGCAGATGAATGGGAGTGGCAGTACCAAGGTTCATGCCGCGATCTACCGTCAGAGATGTTCTTTCATCCAGATGGAGAGCGCGGACCTCGCCGACGTAACCGCGAGAACACAGCGAAAGCTGTCTGCGCATCATGTCCAGTAATTGCTGCATGCCGTGCACACGCACTTGCAGTGCAGGAGCCTTATGGAATTTGGGGAGGTCTTTCAGAAGATGACCGCCTAGCAATTCTTGGCAAGGACATCAATCCAGATATTTCACACGCATCATAAATTTCTTCCTCCTAAGAAGATAAAAGAAAAAGCCCCACGGATTCTTCCGCGGGGCTTCTTTCTTTGTGAATTAGTGTGAATGTCCACCTGGACCATGTGAGTGTCCATGTCCACCAGCAGCATCAGCAGCTGCTTGCTCTGCTGGCTTCTCGTAAACAACAGCCTCTGTTGTAATAAACATTGCAGCGATTGATGCAGCGTTAGCAAGTGCTGAACGAGTTACCTTCACTGGATCGATAACACCATCAGCTGCAAGATCACCGTATACATCTGTTGCTGCGTTGAAACCTTCGTTGTGCTTCATTGCGCGAACCTTTGCAACTACTACGTAGCCTTCAAGTCCTGCATTTTCTGCGATCCAACGAAGTGGCTCATCACAAGCCTTACGAACTAAACGAACACCAACAGCCTTATCGCCTGTGAATCCAAGATCGCCTTCAAGGGCATCAGCTGCGTGCACAAGTGCAGCACCTCCACCAACAACGATTCCTTCTTCAACAGCGGCACGGGTTGCAGAGATTGCATCCTCTAGACGGTGCTTCTTTTCATTGAGTTCAACTTCAGTGTGTGCGCCAACCTTGATTACGCAAACTCCACCAGCAAGCTTTGCAAGACGCTCTTGTAGCTTCTCTTTGTCCCATGATGAATCACTGTTTTCGATCTCCTTGCGAAGCTCTGAAACACGTGCAGCAACCGCAGCCTTATCGCCTGCGCCATCAACGATGGTTGTTGCATCCTTGGTAACAACGATGCGACGAGCCTTACCGAGATCTTCAAGAGTTACTCCCTCAAGCTTCATTCCAAGCTCTGAAGAAATTACCTGTCCACCTGTAAGTACTGCGATGTCCTGAAGAGTTGCCTTACGACGATCTCCAAAACCAGGTGCCTTAACAGCAACTGATGCGAATACTCCACGCATGCGGTTAACAACCAGCGTAGATAGCGCTTCACCTTCGATGTCTTCAGCGATGATCAAGAGTGGCTTTGAAGTCTGAGCAACCTTTTCAAGCAGTGGCAGAAGATCTGACAGCGCTGAAACCTTGTTTGCTGAGATCAATACATAAGCATCCTCAAGGATTGCTTCCATGCGATCTTGATCAGTTACGAAGTACGGTGAAATGTAGCCCTTGTCGAACTGCATTCCTTCTGTGAATTCAAGATCGAGTCCAGTTGTAGATGCTTCTTCAACTGTAATAACTCCATCTTTACCAACACGGTCCATCGCTTCAGCGATTAATTCGCCAATTGCGCGATCCTGAGCTGAGATAGTTGCAACATCTGCGATCTGAGGCTTTCCATTAACTGGAGTTGCCTGCTCGCGAAGCTTCTCTGAAACCGCTGCTACGGCCGCTTCAATTCCCTGCTTGATATCCATTGGCTGTGCACCAGCTGCAAGGTTACGAAGTCCTTCTTTAACCATTGCTTGAGCCAGAACAGTTGCTGTTGTAGTTCCATCACCTGCGACATCATTTGTCTTTGTCGCAACTTCCTTAACTAGCTGAGCGCCCATGTTTTCTGCAGGATCTGAAAGTTCGATCTCTTTTGCAATTGTTACACCATCATTTGTAATGATTGGTGCGCCAAAGGATTTAGCGATAACTACGTTACGACCCTTAGGTCCAAGAGTTACTTTTACTGTGTCAGCAAGAATGTTGACACCGCGCTCCATGGCGCGGCGTGCTTGCTCATCAAATTGAAGGCTCTTTCCCATTTACTTCTCGATTACAGCGAGAATGTCGCGAGCTGAAAGAACAAGTAGATCTTCTCCACCGTGCTTGATTTCAGTTCCGCCGTACTTGCTGTAAAGAACTACATCGCCAACCTTGACATCCATCGGAACGCGTACGCCATCATCAAAGCGACCTGGGCCAACTGCGATAACAGTGCCTTCCTGTGGCTTCTCTTTTGCTGTATCTGGGATAACAAGACCTGATGCCGTTGTTGTCTCAGCCTCATTTGTCTTGATAACAATGCGATCTTCTAGTGGCTTAACTGCCATGGTCTAACTCCTTCTAGTTTTTGAAGCTATTGATTCCTCATGCGACCCGAATTAGCAGACTCGGGTCGTGAGTGCTAACGCAAACTCTAGGCGGGCTATTCCCGCGCAGCAAATCGGGATTACAGGCTTACAGTGGTGACAGGCAGGCTGGAATCAGCGTCAAAGGCCACTGGGCTGGGGCTGCGGCCCGCTGAAACCATTAAGGAGCCCAGCGCTGCCACCATCGCCCCGTTATCGGTGCACAGCCCAGGGCTTGGAACCCGAAGTTGGATACCGGCCTTTTCACACCGTTCAAGGGCCACGGCGCGAAGTCGTGAATTAGCAGCTACCCCGCCAGCGATCACCAATGAATCAATTCCAGATTGTTTGCACGCTGCCAGCGCCTTTAACAACAGCACATCGACGATCGCTTCTTGGAAGGAAGCGGCTACATCTGCCTTCGCATAATCAGGGGTTGCCTCAAGGTATCTGGCCACCGCGGTTTTTAATCCGGAGAATGAAAAATCAAATGGTCGAGTTTGCCAATCATTTGAAGTTGTTAATCCCCGTGGAAAATCAATTGCGCTCGCACTTCCATCTTTAGCTAACGTATCGATGGCTGGGCCACCAGGAAAACCTAACTTCATCACACGCGCGATCTTGTCAAAGGCTTCACCAGCGGCATCATCCATAGTTTCGCCAAGCTTTGTAATTGATCCGGTGATGTCATCAACCTGCAATAGTGATGAGTGACCGCCACTTACTAAAAGTGCGATTGTTGGATCCAATGGTTTGTCATGAGTTAAGTAATCAACACTCACATGTGCAGCTAAGTGATTGACCGCATAAATTGGTTTGTTCAATCCCAAGGCAAGACCTGCGGCTGAGCCAACACCAACAAGCAGCGCTCCCACTAAACCAGGTCCGCCAGTCACTGCGACCGCATCAATATCTTTTAAAGAAATCTTTGAATCTTTAAGTGCCTGATGCAAGGTTGGAATCATCGCCTCAAGGTGTGCACGGCTTGCAATTTCAGGAACTACTCCCCCAAAACGTGCATGCTCTTCCACGCTAGATGCAATGACATTTGCAAGCAAGGTACGACCACGAACGATTCCGACCGCGGTTTCATCGCATGATGTTTCAATACCTAAAACAATTGGTTCACTCATGAGAGCTCCAATCGCATAACCAGTGCATCAAGTCCTGGCCCAAAGTAATCCTTACGAGTGTTTAACTTTGAATACCCCAGTGATTCATATAAACCAATCGCTTCAGCGTTATCTACCTTTACTTCAAGCATCATGGCGGTAGATCCCTGCTTGTGTGCCCAATCAGTTATCAACGCCATTAACTGGCGCGCAATCCCTTTGCCGCGATGGCTTGGTACAACCCCCACGGTGAGCACATCAGCCTCTGCCGCACCTGGTGCGAAGACCCCCGCATAACCGATGATGCTTTGCTCATCATCAAGGGCCACTACAAAGTGACGAGTCGGTGCAGAAAACTCTTCTTTGTATTGAGATGCAGACCATGGTGAGTATGGAAACAACTCTTTGTCTAGAGAAACAAAAACTGGAAGATCAAACGCGGTTGCTACACGGTAATTAATCATCTGTCCGCCGTTGCTACCGCGTCTGGTCTACGCAGATAAATTGGTTCGGTTACGGTGCCAGGCAGATTTGCTAAAGCAACCATGTCCGGGAAAAGATCTGCATAAATCGTTGCGCCACTTACATCTGCAGGAAAGTTAACGGCAGGTTCGCCAACTCGTACCCCATGTGTGTACCGAGCCCAATAAACCTCTTTACGACGGGCATCAACTGTGATGATGAAATCTTTGTCAGTCACTTGAGCGGCAATGGCATCTAATGAACACACGCCACGAACAGGAATTTCGCGAGCTAAAGCAAAGCTGTGCGCAAAGGCGATTCCAACTCGTAAGCCCGTAAAGGGTCCAGGGCCCATTCCAACAACAACTTCATCGACATCGCTAACGGCAAGTGCTTCTTGAACTAATACTGGTAAGGATGGACCGTGCGCAGTCGCACCATCTCTGAAGCCGTTGTATATAACATTTGCTCCTTCAATGATCGCAACACAGCTACGTGACGTTGATGTATCAATCGCTAACACTTTACTCATAGCGAGAACCCTGCCCAACGTGGCCCAACCGCTTTGATTTCAACTGTGCGTTCATCACTACTGCGATCAATCGTGATCTCTAGCCGATCCTCACTTAAACGAGCTGACTCTGCTCCACCCCATTCAATCAAGGTGATTGAGTTTGCGATATCAAGATCTAGATCATCCAAATAAAGGTTTGGATTTTCAGAGTCAACTAAGCGATAGGCATCAACATGGATAAATGGGATTGCTGCTTTGTGAACACGTGAGATAACAAATGTCGGAGATGTTATCCCTGTAACTCCAAGACCTGCGCCAACCCCTTGGGCTAGAACTGTCTTGCCTGCACCCAGTGGGCCATTTACTAGAAGAAGATCACCAGCACGCAGATGAGCTGAAAGCTGTATGCCAAGTTGATGCATAGCCTCTGGCGTAGCGATTGTGATCACTGGCTAAGCCTAAGGCACCAACCCTTTGAACCAATCCAATGAATCTGGATTGGCCAGCGCATCACGATTTCTAACTTCGCGACCATTGATTACATCGGTTACCGCTAACTCAACTAATTTATTGGACTTTGTCCGCGGAAGCTCTGGAGCAACAACAATC
>JAPOJK010000011.1 GCA_029978465.1 Actinomycetota bacterium | reverse complement strand
TGTCATATCGACTCGTTGCATTTGTATTTCCATTGTGGACATTTTCAGTTATCGCAGGTGCGATTTGGGCCGAAAGCGCCTGGGGTCGTTACTGGGGTTGGGATCCAAAAGAAACCTGGGACTTCATTACCTGGGTTGCATATGCGGCGTATCTTCACGCCCGCGTAACTATTGGATGGCGTGGACGTCGAGCAGCATGGTTATGCCTCTTCGCTGGTTCAACATTTTTGTTTAACTATATTTATGTAAATATCTGGGGAACTGGAAAGCACACCTATTCAGGGCTTTAAAGTTTTAAAGTTTGCCTAAGAAATCAGGATCATCATCTGGTGGCAGGATGCGGCGCTTTGGTGCTCTTCCACCTTTGCGCTTATTGCGTCCAGCGATTAAGTAAGCGATCGGTCCGATTGCAGCAGCTTGTGGCCCCAAAATAATAATGAGCAACAACCATCCCCACTTTGGAAGATTCTTGATCTGCGATTCATCTGTGCGTGCACAATCAATGAGTGCGTAGATCGTTAATCCAAAGACCAGAACTAGCGGGATGAGCTTTGACATGTCCTTAGTCTATCCCTAACCCAATAGCTAGCAATATAGAAAAAACCATCTGTAACTTTCCAGTTCTACCCAGAACTGGAATTAGCTCCTTACCTGAAATACCACTTAAAAGTTGCCTTGAAAGCGCGATACTCATTGGCAGTGCAATGACTGTAAGTAGCGCTGTTGGAATCAATGTGGCAATTGCCGCAAGGTGAGCAAGAGCTAAAAGCGCTACATACATTAATCGTGCGTTGCGATCTCCGATTCGAACCGCAACAGTTAACTTTCCAACCAAGGCATCTTTTGGTCTATCTCGTAAATTATTAATTGCCAGGATTGCGCAAGAAAGAGCGCCCATCGGAATTGAAACAATAAAACTTAGTAGGGTGATCTGCTCTGTCTGTGCGTAGTAAGAACCCATAGTTGCAACAACACCGAAGAAGAGAAATACAGATAACTCTCCAAGACCTTTGTAACCATAAGGATTTTTTCCGCCGGTATATCCCCACGCTGCTGCGATTGAAATAACTCCAATAAGGATTAACCATGGTGATGTTAAGAGTGCGAGCCAGGCACCAGCGATGCTTGCGACCGCAAAGGAAACAATGGCGGCGGTTTTAACAGCTGAAGCGGTGGACATTCCGCTTGCAACTAAGCGGGTAGGACCCACTCGATCTGCATCGGTGCCCTTAACTCCATCGCTGTAATCATTGGCAAAGTTCACTCCAATTTGAAGCCAGACAGCGACCTTTAATGCAAGGGCTGCGCGGAACCAATTGAAATCGGGAGCTGCCAAAGCTGTAGCTACAACAACTGGTGCAATTGCTGCCGGAAGAGTGCGCGGACGGGCGCCGAGAATCCACTTATTCATGAGTTATTCCTTGCGCCAATCTCTTGCGATCAACTTTTCCGATACCAAGCAATGGTAGCGACTCTACAAAATGAATGCCCTTTGGTTTTGCAAAGCTTCCGATTCTGTTTTCAAGTGCTGCTGCAATGCTTTCAGGATCAACATCGCCAACTACTGCAATGTGCAAACTTTGCCCCCATTGTGGGTCTTCAACAGAAAATGCTGCACACTGGATTGTTGGGAATAAATCAGTCAGGATGCTTTCAATTGTATTTAAAGAAATATTCTCACCACCGCTGATAATCACATCATCAGATCGTCCAATAACAACTAATTTGCCATCGATAATTTCACCTAAGTCATTAGTCTCAAACCAGCCATCACTTAAATTGAGATTTAGTGCTAGGACTTTTCCGCGGATAAAGATTGCTCCTCCACGAACTTCGAGCTCTACGCCATCGAGAATTTCTCCGTTGTAAACACAACCACCAGATGTTTCACTCATTCCATAGGTTGTAACAACCTTTATTCCTGCAGCTATTGCTTGATTACGAACACCAGCAGAAAGGGCTGCGCCTCCAACTAACACACTCTTTGCACCCTGCAAATGTTTAAGTAGGTGATCATCACCATTTAAAGCACGAAAAAGTTGGGTTGGAACTATTGCGGTGAAATCGACTCGTGGGTATTCGCCAACGTGGTTACAAAGATCTACAGGAATAGTTCCTAATTCAAATGCGCGCACAAAAACATTCACCGCTGCAACATGTGTCAGTGGCAAAAGCAGTGACCAGGTATCTCCAGATTTAGCTCCAACAAAAGCGTTTGATGCACGTGCAGATGACAACAGGGCGTTGGATGACAGAGATATTTCCTTAGGCGTTCCTGTTGTTCCAGATGTTCCAATAACTACCGCCGCCTGCGCTTGGGCAAACTCTGAAATGACCTCACCAAATCCAAGGGTGGGTCCATTACCTGCGAGAGCTGCTGTGATGTCCCTCGCTAATTGAGGAAGTTCGCATGCAGGGCTGACCCGCAGAATTTTTCGTTGTGACGAGTTATCCATTGCCGTCGTAGGCTATCGCTAGCAACGACGATGGAGGAAATGTGAGCAAGCCGATCAAGCGCGAATTTGGTAGCCGTGAGATTCCACAATGGGTGACCGCACCCGGTGGAGAAGATTTCATCGATATCAAATATCAAATGGGCGATGGAATCGCCAAGATCACTATTAATCGACCACAGGTTCGCAACGCTTTCCGTCCACAAACAATTATTGAGTTAATCGAAGCCTTTAACTTGGCGCGTGACAATGAAGAGGTCGGTGTCATTATCTTTACAGGCGAAGGCACTGAAGCCTTTTGTTCTGGTGGCGACATCAGTGTTCGTGGTGATGATGGTTACTTGGGCGAAGATAAGTTAGCGAAGAAAGGAATCGGTCGTCTCAATGTTTTAGATCTTCAGGTTCAAATTCGCCGCACACCTAAGCCAATCGTTGCAATGGTTGCGGGTTGGGCAATCGGTGGAGGACATGTTCTTCATGTTGTGTGCGATTTAACGATTGCAGCTGACAATGCAAAGTTTGGTCAGACAGGTCCAATGGTTGGTTCATTTGATGGTGGCTATGGCGCAGGTTTACTCGCTGCACATGTTGGGCAGAAGAAAGCACGTGAGATTTGGTTTATGACACGTGAGTACAACGCACAAGAAGCTTTAGATATGGGATTGGTTAACACAGTTGTCCCACTTGCAGAACTTGAAGCAGAAACTGTTTCTTGGTGCCGCGAAATGCTTCGTAACTCACCGATGGCGTTGCGCTTACTTAAGGCTAGCTTGAACGCTGCAACCGATGGATTAGCTGGTGTGCAACAACTTGCTGGTGATGCAACACTTCTGTTTTACATGACTGAAGAAGGCCAAGAAGGTCGCGATGCCTACCAACAAAAGCGCAAGCCTGATTTCGGAAAATTCCCTAAGCGCCCATAATTTATGGATCAACAACTTCTCGAAACTTTGCGCGTTATTGCGCTGCCAACAAAAACTAATTTTCGAGGGATAACAGTTCGTGAAGTCGCATTGTTTAAAGGTCCATATGGATGGGGGGAGTTCTCTCCATTTGTGGAGTACGGGGATGCAGAAGCAGCACACTGGTTAGCAAGTGCCATTGAGGCGGCAACAACCCCACGACCACAGCTATTTCGTACATCGGTAGCGGTCAATGGAACTATCCCTGACCTTAATGACCCTTCACAGTTAAAGAAAATTGTTGATTCATTTCCGGGTGTAAAAACCTTCAAGGTAAAGGTTGGAAATGACCTTGCTGCAGATTTAGTGCGAGTAAATACCATCCGCGAGTTACAACCCCAAGCAAAGATCAGAATTGATGTCAATGGACTTTGGAGTGTTGCCCAAGCTGAAGAGTTCCTAAATTCAGTTGGCGAGATTGAGTATGTCGAGCAGCCTTGTTCAACCATTGAAGAGTTACGTGAACTAAAGAGAAAAACTTCTGTGAAGATTGTTGGCGATGAGATTTTGCGCAAAGCGGTGGATCCATTTGATATTGATTTAACCGGTGCGGTTGATTACTTAATGCTCAAGGTACAGCCACTTGGCGGAATCAAAAGAGCACATGCAATTGCCGAGCACCACAAACTTCCGATTGTTGTATCAAGTGCACTTGAAAGTGCAGTAGGTATCAATTACGGACTTACCCTTGCTGCATCTTTCCAAGAGTTGAACTTTGATTGCGGATTGGGTACAGGCTCACTATTGGCACAGGATGTAGCTAATCTGCCAATAGTTGATGGAATGATCCAACTTACGGAGTTTGAACCAGCGTTAGATGGTCTTGATGTGTCAGCAGAACGGTTTGAATGGTGGAAGAATCGGATCATGAGAACCGCGGAGTTATTGAAGTGAACAACTCAACCTCATTAGCCCGCGTTGTCGTACGCCAGATCATCGAATCTGGAATCACCGATGTAGTTATCTCACCTGGATCTCGTAACGCACCTTTTTCACTTGCCTTCTTTGCAGCTGCTGAAAGAAAGTTGATTACCGTTCATGTGCGTATTGATGAGCGAACCGCTGCATTTTTCGCCTTGGGAATCATCAAGGCCACAGGTAAGCCGGTAGCTGTTGTCTGTACAAGCGGAACCGCAGTGGCGAACTATCACCCAGCTGTTCTTGAAGCCCACCACACCAACGCTCCGCTGCTGCTATTAACCGCAGATCGCCCAGCAATGTTGCGTAAGACCGGTGCAAATCAAACAACTGAACAGGCACGTATCTTTGGAAAAGCTGTGCGTTACTTTGCAGATGTTGATGGTCCTGTTTATCCGATGGATTTACCTCTGGATAGTTTGCGGATGGGTCCAGTTCATCTCAATCTGCAGTTTGATGAACCATTACTGCCTGATGATTCATCGGATTGGGTTTCCGAGATCCAGGTTGCACCAAAAAGTTTTGTAAATCGCAGCAAGCCTGGCACCTTACGTTTAGTTGGAGCTCGTGGTGTTGTTGTTATCGGACATGATCGTGCAGGACTTTCAGTTGAAGAAATCACCAAGTTTACAAAGGTGCTTGGCTGGCCGGTAATCGCAGAAGATCCCTTGTCATTTCCAGATGCGATTGCCCATGCATCTATCTTTTTAACTTCACAAGAGATCAGAAGTAAATTGATTCCTCAATCAGTTTTAGTTATTGGTCGAACAACTCTTTCACGTTCGATCAATGCATTTATTAAATCAAGTCCAATTCAATATGTCGTAGATCCTCGAACAGCAACGGTTGACACAGATCGCCAAGCAGATCGCATCTTTACATCTTTGCCAGATCTACAGGGAGTAATTCAATCTGATGATTGGATTTCAACCTGGAACAAAGTTTCGGAACGAACAAAAAAGCTGGTTGCCTCGCTGGATGGTTGGAATGAAGCGGTTATTGCTCGAACAATCGCAGCCGCAATTCCCAACGAGACCGCACTGTTTGTTTCATCATCTCGACCAATTCGCGATCTTGAAGGTTTTGCACTTCCGCGCACAGGTGTGGACACCTATGCCAACAGAGGTTTAGCCGGCATTGATGGAAATATTTCTACAGCACTTGGTATCGCCTATGCGCACAAGGCAACTATTGCGATTTTGGGCGATCTTTCATTCTTGTATGACCTGACTGGCTTGATCAATACAGAGGCGATTAACTGCCGATTTATAGTGATTAACAATGATGGTGGCGGGATTTTCTCAACCCTTCCTCAACGCGGATCCCATGGTTTCGAGACGGTCTTTGGAACTCCACATGGACTCAACCCCGCCGAAATCGCTAAGGCCATGGGCGTATCTGCTCAACAGATATCTAGCCTGAAAGAGTTAGAGGCAGCGGTTAAGGCTCCAGTTACAGGAATTAGCGTTGTTGTGTGTGATGTTCCAAATCGCGAAAGTAATGCCGACAACCTAAAGGCTATTTACGATTCTCTAAACTCTATATAAGCGCGCTCCGCATGGGAGCAAACTTTGCATAAGTTTCTGCAAGTTCAATATCAGGATCTGAACCATCCACAATTCCACATCCTGCAAAGATTCGAATTGAATCTCCATTAATTTGCCCGCACCGTAATGCGATTCCCAGTTCACCATCGCCGGCTGCATCGATCCAACCAACTGGGCCTGCATAACGACCACGAGACATTCCTTCGATTTCAGAGATTAACTGTGCAGCTTGGGGACGCGGTGTTCCACAAACAGCAGCTGAAGGATGAAGTTGTTCCAAAATTGTAAATGCATCAACATGCGAAAGTGTTTCAACAAGGGCGCCAGTTACATCGGTTGCAAGGTGCATAACATTTGCTAAGTGCAGTACAAAAGGGGATTCAGGAACATTTGTTGAAGAACAAAATGGTTCAATCGCATCTGCAACAGATCGCACCGCGTATTCATGTTCTGCTAAATCCTTAGATGAACGGGCAAGTGATCCCGCTAATGCAAGATCCTTCGCATCATCACCGGTTTTGCTAATTGTTCCGGCAAGAACACGTGATGTAACCATGCCTCTTGAAAGGCGAAGCAATAGTTCTGGTGTCGCACCAACTAAACCTGAGTTAGCAAACTTCCAGGTTGTTGGATACTCAACAGCAAGTTTGTTCAAAATAACCCGCGGATCAATTGCTTTATTTGAGGAAACCGTAATGTCACGGGCTAAAACAACCTTGTCTAAATCACCCTTTTGAATGCGGGAAACAGCGGTTGAGACCCGTTGTTTCCACTGCAGGTCAGCCTGTGGCTCCTCGCTCCACTTCATTTGACCGTTAGAAAGCTGTACCGCTGTGGTGTTTAAAACTGGTTGGGGTCCAGATCCGATCCATGTCATCCATGATTTTCCAGCTTTAGTTCCAACAACAACTTGTGGAATGACAAGAACTGAAACATCTTCAGGTGAAAAGGAAAAGGATGAGAACAAAACTGGTCCGGTGCCGCTTCCGTGAACCGTGTTATTAACCGCTAATTTTTCCAACTGCTTTTGCCACCAATGACGTGCATCGGCAAATCGATGTGGCCCACTAACCGTTGTAGTTGCGTAGGTGCCCCAACCAACTAAACCTTCTCCGCTACGAACCCATGCAAGTGGTTGTGAATCTGGGAGTAAATCCAATAAAGGCAAGTGCTCGCCTAAGCGAACAGTTGTTACCGGGGTTAATTCAGACATACGTTATGCGTTTTTACGATTAACTAAACGCCAAATAATCGGAAGCGATGTTCCAGCGATTGCAATCTTTAAAACTTCACCAACAATAAATGGAGTCAATCCTGCATTTATTGTCCAAGCCCAATCCTTACCTGTGTATTGCTGCAACCACACTAATCCGAAGCTAAAGGTAATAACTGTTCCGATCAGCATCGAAGGTAAAGCGGTTAAAAACTTTTGATCCAAACGCAAACGAGCTAACTGTCCAACAACGTATGTAGCAACAAGCATTCCGATTAAGTAACCACCGGTTGCGCCGATTACGCGATCAATTCCAAAGCCATTGTTTGCAAATACTGGAGCACCTGCAATGCCAGCTAAAAGATAGAGCGCAAAGGTTGTTACTCCTAGAGTTGATCCATACGCGGTACCGATCAGCAGTACTCCCAAAGTTTGTCCCGTAACTGGAACTGGAGAGCCCGGAACTGGAATCGCGATCTGCGCCAAAATCGCCAAGGCGAAGACGCCGCTGACAATGAGGACAGCGTTTGCGAGCGCTGTAGTGCGGGGCATCAAGGAACTTCGAAGAGAGGTAGCAGAAGAGGACATGCGCACCCTTTCAGGGTAGTTAAGTTGTGGATGAGCCTACTTCAAGGGAGAATAAGCGCATGTCCCGCGCTAATCTGAATAAGGATCCCGATGAGGTCGCGGCGATGTTTGATGGGGTCGCCAAACGATATGACCTGGTCAACGATCTTTTGAGCTTGGGCCGCACCAAGGCCTGGCGCAGGGCGGCGACAAAGATCATCGCTCCAGCCCCCGGAATGGTGATTTTGGATCTGGCTGCTGGACCTGGCTCCTCTTCTGAGCCCCTTTTTAAGGCTGGGGCCACCGTCTTTGCCACAGATTTCAGCGAGGGGATGTTGGCTCAGGGTCGAAAGGCCCGCCCATACCTGAACTTCTCCAAGGCGGATGCGCTCAACCTGCCCTTTGAGGCCGATACCTTTGATGTAGTCACCATCTCCTATGGCCTTCGAAATACCGCAGATTGTGATAAGGCGCTGGCCGAGGCCCGTCGGGTCACCAAGCCAGGGGGTCGCATGGTGGTTGTGGAGTTCAGCCACCCAACCTGGCGCCCGTTTCGCACCATTTATACCGAATACCTGATGAAGCTTCTGCCCGCAATCGCCAAAAAGACCAGCTCCAATCCAGATGCCTATATCTACCTGGCTGAGTCGATTCGCGCCTGGCCAGATCAGGCAGCGCTCGCGGCTCGAATGGAGAAGGCTGGCTGGTCCGGGGTCACCTGGAAAAACCTGACCTTTGGTGTTGTTGCAGTTCACAGCGGGATTAAGGGCTAGCGGTCACAGGCATACGCCTTTCGACCTTAGGATTTCGACCGTGATATCCACACCTAATCCATACGTCCCAATCTTGGTGATAGGCGCGATCGGCTTCGGCTTCGCAGCTTTCTCAGTTGTGGCAGGCGCGCTCGCAGGTCCAAAGCGTTACAACCGCGCCAAGTTAGATGCGTATGAGTGTGGAATCGAACCTTCACCGCAAGCTGCTGAAGGCGGACGTTTCCCAGTTAAGTACTTTTTAACTGCGATGCTCTTCATCATCTTTGATATTGAAATCGTCTTTTTATATCCATGGGCGGTTGCATTTGATTCTCTTGGTTTATTTGGTTTGGTTGAAATGGCAATCTTCATTGCAACAGTTTTTGTTGCATATGCATATGTATGGCGCCGCGGCGGATTGGAATGGGACTAAACAATGGGTCTTGAAGAAAAAATCCCGAGTGGTTTTCTATTAACCACAGTTGAAAAACTTGCTGGTTACATGCGCAAGAACTCTTTGTGGCCTGCAACATTTGGACTTGCATGCTGTGCAATCGAGATGATGGCTGTTGGTTCAGCTGCTAAGTACGACATTGCACGTTTTGGTAGCGAAGTTTTCCGCGCATCTCCACGCCAAGCAGATTTAATGATCGTCGCTGGTCGTGTTTCAAACAAGATGGCTCCAGTATTGCGTCAGATTTACGATCAAATGTCAGCACCTAAGTGGGTTCTGGCAATGGGTGCATGTGCATCTTCAGGTGGAATGTTCAATAACTACGCAATTGTTCAAGGCGTAGATCACGTTGTTCCAGTTGATATTTATCTTCCAGGTTGCCCACCACGTCCTGAGATGTTGCTAGATGCAATTATCAAATTGCAGGAACAGATCAATGACACAAAGCTTGGTGCAAACCGCGCACAAATCATCAAGGAAGTTGAACTTGCAGCGATGAATGCAAAGCCAACCCACGAGATGAAGGGCTTGCTTGCATGACCGATGGGATGTTTGGTGCAAAGGGCACAGGAGATACCTCTGGATATGGCGGATTAGTTCGCCAAGCGGTTAATTTTGGCTCTTCTGAGCGCCCATACGGCTCATATTTTGATGAGGTAGCTGATGACCTCGAGCGCGCATACCCAGAGTTTTCAGAGGCGATTGAACGAGTAGTTGTTGATCGCGGTGAATTAACACTTCATGTAAAGCGTGAAAAACTAGTTGAAGTTGCCTTCATTCTTCGCGATAAGTTGAAGTTTGAAATGTGCATGGGTGTAAATGGCGTTCATTATCCAGAACAAACTGGTCGCGAACTTCATGCTGTTTATCCATTGCTTTCATTGACAAAGAATCAGCGAATTCGTTTAGAGGTTTCTGTTCCAGATGGAGATGCGCATATTCCATCTGTAGTTGAAGTATGGGCTGGCAATAACTGGCATGAACGTGAAACTTTTGACATGTTCGGAATTATTTTTGATGGTCACCCAGGTTTAACTCGCATCTTGATGCCAGATGACTGGGAAGGTCACCCACAACGTAAGGATTACTCATTGGGCGGAATCGCTGTTGAGTACAAGGGCGCTACGACGCCACCTCCTAGTGAAAGAAGGAGCTACAAGTGACAACCTTTGATCCATACGCACCTTCACGTGAAACCACCGAAGGAAAAGTTTTCTCTGTTACAGGTGGAGACTGGGATGCGCTTGTTCAAGATATTGGTGCAACTAAAGAAGAACGTGTTGTCGTTAACATGGGTCCACAGCACCCATCAACACACGGTGTGCTTCGCCTTGTTCTAGAGCTAGAAGGCGAAACAATCACTGAAGCTCGTGCAGGAATTGGATACCTTCA
Source organism: Actinomycetota bacterium (assembly GCA_029978465.1). Lineage (GTDB taxonomy): Bacteria > Actinomycetota > Actinomycetes > Nanopelagicales > Nanopelagicaceae > Planktophila. The sequence continues at coordinate 13,636 of JAPOJK010000011.1, read as the reverse complement.
CACAGGTATTGAAAAGAACATGGAGTACCGCAGCTGGACTCAGGGAACAACATTTGTTACTCGAATGGATTACCTAGGACCTTTGCACAATGAAACCGCATACTGCTTAGCTGTCGAAAAACTATTGGGAATCACCAATGACATTCCAGAGCGTGCAAGTGTTATTCGCGTGATGATGATGGAGCTCAACCGTATTTCTTCACACATGGTTGCGCTGGGTACAGGAGCACTTGAATTAGGCGCAATTAGCCCTATGTTCTTTGCCTTCCGTGAGCGTGAGACGGTGCTTGAGATCTTTGAAATGATCACAGGACTTCGCATGAACATGGCGTACATCCGTCCAGGTGGAGTTCAGCAGGATCTTCCAGAAGGTGCGTTAACAAAGATTCGCGACTCCGTGAAGTTAATGCGCAAGAACTTTAAGGAAAATGCAACCCTTCTTATTGGTAACTCAATTTGGATGAAGCGCACACAAGGTATCGGTTACCTAGATCTAGCAGGTTGTACAACTCTTGGAATCACAGGACCTGTTCTTCGTTCAACTGGTTTGCCATGGGATCTTCGTAAGCTTCAACCGTACTGCGGTTATGAAAACTACAACTTTGATGTTGTAACAGCTGATACCTGCGATGTTTACGGTCGCTTCTTAATTCGTATGAATGAATTAGAGCAATCACTTCGCATTATCGAACAGTGCGTTGACAAGTTAGAAAAGCTTGAAGGTGCTCCAGTTATGGTTGCTGACAAGAAGATTGCTTGGCCTGCACAGCTAGCTCTCGGTGGCGATGGACTTGGTAACTCACTTGATCACATTCGCCAGATCATGGGCACATCAATGGAGTCTTTGATCCACCACTTCAAACTTGTTACAGAAGGTTTCCATGTTCCTGCCGGTCAGGCATATGTAGCAATTGAATCCCCTCGTGGAGAACTTGGCGCTTCAATCGTTTCAGATGGTGGCACAAAGCCATATCGCGTTCACTTCCGCGAACCATCATTTAATAATTTGCAAGCAACAGCTGCAATGAGCGAAGGCGGAATGGTCGCCGACATTATTGGTGCAGTTGCTTCGATTGATCCAGTTATGGGAGGTGTTGATCGCTAATGGCATTTTCAACTGAAGATCTACAAGTCATGGATTCGATTATTAAGCGGTATCCACGTTCTCGTTCTGCAATCATGCCTTTGCTTCACTTTGTTCAATCTAAGGCCGGGTATGTAACCAATGAAGGAATCGAAGTCATTGCGAAGCTGCTTGAGCTAGAAGCCGCTGAAGTCACTGCTGTATCTACCTTTTACACCCAGTACAAGCCAACTCCGGTGGGCGAGTACCACGTAGGAGTTTGCACAAATACTTTGTGCGCAATTATGGGTGGAGATGCAATCTTTGCTTCACTGAAGGATCATCTTGGAATTGGTAATGATGAAGTTACAGCTGATGGAAAAGTTTCCTTGGAACACATCGAATGTAACGCGGCATGTGACTATGCACCTGTTGTTATGGCTAACTGGGAGTTTTACGATAATCAGACAGTTGAATCTGCAAAAGAGTTAGTTGATTCAATGCGCGCAGGTAATCCAAAGCCACCTACTCGTGGACCAAGTCGTTTAGTGACATACAAAGAAGCCTCTGCGGTTCTTGCTGGATTAAATGATGGACTTGCACACGAAGGTGTTCAAGCAGGAGAGCCAACATTGCTTGGTTTGAAACTTTCGAAAGAGGGCAAGTAATGACAAAGCTAGCTCCGGTTTTATCCGCACACTGGGATGAAAAAGATTCATTTACCCTTGAAGGTTACAAGCGCCATGGTGGATACAAGGCTTCTGAAAAAGCACTTAAGATGGATCCAGATGCCGTCATTCAATTAGTTAAGGATTCAGGACTCCGCGGTCGTGGTGGAGCAGGTTTCCCAACAGGAATGAAGTGGGGATTTATTCCACAAGGCGATAACAAGGATCACTACTTAGTTGTTAACGCAGATGAGTCAGAGCCTGGAACTTGCAAGGACACTCCATTGCTAATGGCCAACCCACACGTATTAATCGAAGGCTGCATCATTGCGTGCCATGCGATCCGTGCAAAGCATGCATTTATTTATATTCGTGGCGAGATAACACATGTTGCACGTCGAGTAAATCAAGCTATTGCTGATGCTTATGCAGCGGGAATTCTTGGAAATGGAATCGACGTTGTTCTGCATGTTGGTGCGGGCGCTTACATCTGTGGTGAAGAAACGGCCCTTCTTGATTCATTAGAAGGTTTCCGTGGACAGCCTCGTTTGCGCCCTCCTTTCCCTGCAATTGCAGGCCTTTATGCACGTCCAACAGTTGTTAACAATGTTGAGTCAATTGCATCTGTTCCAGCAATTGTTATGAACGGTGCCGAGTGGTACCAATCAATGGGAACTGAAAAGAGCAAGGGAACAACTTTGTATTCGCTGTCAGGACATGTTGCTAACCCTGGACAGTTTGAAGCACCACTTGGAATTACCTTGCGAGAGATTTTGGAGCTTGCAGGTGGCATGCGTCCAGGACATAAGTTGAAGTTCTGGACACCAGGTGGATCTTCAACACCGCTATTTACAGATGAGCACCTTGATGTTCCTTTGGATTATGAGGGTGTTGCAGCTGCAGGTTCCATGCTTGGAACTAAAGCGCTACAAATCTTTGATGAAACTACTTGTGTAGTTCGTGCAGTGCTTCGTTGGACTGAGTTCTACAAGCATGAATCATGTGGAAAGTGCACACCGTGCCGTGAAGGTACTTGGTGGTTAGTTCAGATCCTTCGTGATCTTGAAGAAGGTAAGGGAACTGAAGCAGATCTTGCTAAGTTGCTAGATCTTTGCGACAACATCATGGGACGTTCTTTCTGTGCACTTGGTGATGGAGCAACTAGCCCAATTACATCTTCAATTAAGTATTTCCGCGATGAGTACATCGCACACCTAACAAATGGAGCATGCCCATTTGATCCAGTCGCATCAACTCTATTTGTTGGGGCAGGTGCATAAGTGAGTACTGAAGTTTCAGAGATGATCACCGTTGTAATCGACGGGTTTGAAGTATCTGTTCCAAAGGGAACTCTTGTTATTCGTGCTGCAGAGCAACTTGGAATTCAGATTCCACGTTTCTGCGATCACCCACTTCTAGATCCAGTCGGCGCATGTCGTCAATGTCTCGTCGACATTGAAATCAACGGTCGCGCATTTCCAAAGCCACAAGCTTCTTGCACAATTCCGGTAGAGCCAGGAATGATCGTAAAGACCCAATTAACCTCACCTGTCGCTGAAAAAGCACAGCGTGGAGTTATGGAGCTCTTGCTTGTAAATCACCCACTTGATTGCCCAGTGTGTGACAAGGGTGGCGAGTGCCCACTGCAGAATCAGGCGATGAGCAACGGTCAAGGCTCTTCACGTTTTGAAGGTGTTAAGCGCACATTTGAAAAGCCAATCAATATCTCTTCACAAGTTCTTCTGGATCGCGAACGTTGCGTTCTCTGTGCTCGTTGCACACGTTTCTCTGAGCAGATTGCTAGCGATCCATTCATTACATTGAATGAGCGCGGTGCATTGCAGCAAGTTGGTATCTACGAGAATCAACCATTTGAGTCTTACTTCTCTGGAAACACAGTTCAAATCTGTCCAGTAGGTGCACTTACTGGTGCGGCATACCGATTCCGCGCACGTCCATTTGATTTAGTGTCAACTCCATCTGCATGTGAGCACTGTGCATCTGGTTGCGATATGCGCACCGATGTTCGCCGCGGAAAGACTTTGCGTCGCCTAGCTGGAGAAGATGCATCAGTTAACGAAGAGTGGAACTGCGACAAGGGTCGCTGGGCATTTAAGTATGTAACCGCGATTGATCGCCTAAAGGTTCCTATGATCCGTAACGCATCAGGAGAACTTGTTGAAGCATCATGGCCAGAAGCACTTGCTGTTGCTGCAGAAGGACTTAAATCTGCAAAGGCTGCTGTTCTTGTTGGTGGTCGTGCAACTGTTGAAGATGCATATGGTTACAGCAAGTTTGCACGTGTTGCACTCGGCACCAATGACATTGATTTCCGTTCACGTCTTTCATCAGATGAAGAACGCGAATTCATCGCATCACGAGTTGTTGGATCATCAACTACCTACCGCGATATTGATAAGGCTGATCAAGTTCTTCTAGTTGGATTTGAGCCAGAAGAAGAGTCACCAATTGTCTTCCTACGAATCAATAAGCAGTTCCGAAAGCGTGCTTTGAAGGTTGTTTCAATCGGTTCTAAGGAATCTATTGCGGTTGAGAAGTTAAAGGCTGAGTTTGTAAAGGTTGCCCCTGGACAAGAAGCTGCAGCAATTGCTTCACAGAAGTTGACCGATAAGTCAGTAATCCTTGTCGGAGAGCGCGCAGCTGAAAGCGCAGGAGCGTTAAGCGCTGTTGCAGCACTTGCTGATTCAACTGGTGCAAAGCTTGCGTGGATTCCACGTCGCGCTGGTGAACGTGGTGCGATCGAAGCTGGAGCAATTGGAAATCTTTTGCCAGGTGGTCGTCCAGTAACAGATGCTGCAGCTCGTGTTGATATCGCAACTGTATGGAATACAGATTCAATTCCAGCTGAAGTTGGTCGTTCAACCTCACAGATTATTGACGCGGTACATGCAGGACAGATTGGCGCACTTGTTGTTGGTGGAGTAGATCCACTCGATTGCGACAATAGCCAAGCTGCACTTTCTGCAATGGAGAAAGCATTTGTTGTCTCACTTGAAATCGCACCAAGTGCGGTAACAGCTCGCGCAAATGTTGTTCTTCCAGTTGCAGCGGTAACAGAAAAATCTGGATCATTCCTTAACTGGGAAGGTCGTGCTCGCTCATTTGATGCGGCTGTTGCTGATTCACTTAATCGCAGCGATTTAAGAATTCTTTCTATGATCGCCGATGAAATGGGAATCTCACTCAACCTTGGAACTGTAACTGCAGCGGCTAAGGAGATTGCATCTCTTGGCGCATGGGATGGCGCACGCGCAACATTTAATAAGGTTTCTGCACAAGCACAACCTGCACTCAATGGAGATCAAGCTCTGATTACTTCATGGCGCCGCTTGTTGGATCTTGGAACTTTGCAAGAGGGCGAAGAGCACTTAGCTGGAACAGCTCGCAGAACAGTTGCGGTTATCTCTCCAAAGCGTGCTCAATCAATGGGTGTTGTCGATGGAGATCAGCTAAAAATCTCTACTGCGCAAGGCTCTGTAACCCTTTCAGCCCTTGTCGAAAACATTCATGATGATGCTGTCTGGGCACCACGTAATTCACGTGGTTCTCAATTGTTGGTAAACCTAGGCGTCGCACATGGCGCAGTAGTTACGGTGGTGAAGGCATGACAACTGCACAACTCATTGGAGCAGATCCAGGCTGGCTCATCGCCGTCAAAGCGCTTTTTGTATTTGTGATCTGCGTGCTTCTAACTCTGATGTCTGTTTGGGCAGAGCGTCGCATCGTTGGTCGCATGCAGCAGCGTCCAGGACCAAACCGCGTAGGACCATTTGGTTTGATTCAAGCTCTTGCAGATGGTGTGAAGTTAGCGCTCAAGGAAGACATCATTCCTACAGCTGCAGACAAGGTTGTATTTGTTTTAGCACCAATCATCAGTGCAACAACAGCGTTCATGTCATTCGCGGTTATTCCAATTACCGGTGAAGTCACAATGTTTGGCCAGAAGACTGCGATGCAATTAACTGACCTTCCAGTGGGAGTTCTTTACATTCTTGCCATCGCATCTGTTGGTGTTTACGGAATCGTTTTAGCGGGTTGGTCTTCAGGATCTACTTATCCACTGCTTGGTGGTCTGCGCTCAAGCGCGCAGGTTATTTCATATGAAATTGCAATGGGACTTTCACTTGTTGCCGTCTTTATCTACGCAGGTTCGATGTCAACATCAGACATCGTTGCAGCTCAATCTTCATGGTGGTACGCAGTAGTGCTCTTCCCTTCATTTGCGATCTATGCGATCTCAATGGTTGGTGAAACAAACCGTGCACCATTTGACCTTGCAGAAGCTGAAGGTGAGCTGGTTGGTGGTTTCCACACTGAATACTCATCACTCAAGTTCGCGTTGTTCTTCCTTGCCGAATACGTCAACATCGTTGCGGTTTCAGCTCTTGCAACCACCTTGTTCCTCGGTGGCTATAAAGCCCCTCCAGGGCTTGGTTTTACTGAAGCTTGGCTGGGTGGCTGGTTCACCGCAATTTGGTTCTTCGCCAAGGTAATTACCTTCTTCTTCGTCTTTGTCTGGCTACGCGGAACGCTTCCACGTCTTCGTTACGACCAGTTCATGCAGTTTGGTTGGAAGGTTTTGATTCCAATTTCAATTCTTTGGATCTTGGTTGTAGCAACATTGCGCGTTCTTTCACTACAAGGCGCACCACGTTCAGTAGTAATCGCATTTGCAAGCACTGTGGTGGTTCTGATCATGGCGGTCAATATTGGATTTGAAAATTCAAAGAAGAAAAAGCAAGCAGCTGTGGCCGATGGCGACAACAAGGCGGCTCCTTCATTTGCTGTTCCGTCATTACCTATGGAGGTTTCAACTATTAATGTCTCAAAAAACACAGGAGGCGACCGTGGCTGAAAACCTCGAACCGTTAAAGCCAAAAGATCTTGGCATCAACGATGTTGAATTTTACGAAGTAGAACAAACACCTTCAGTTGGCTTCTTGGGCCACATGAAGGGATTTTGGGTTACCTTCTCAACGATGTTCAAGAAGCCTTTGACCGTTGAGTATCCAGAAGTTAAGGCACCAACTGAAGAGCGTTTCCATGGTCGTCACCAACTTAATCGTCACCCAGATGGTTTAGAGAAGTGCATCGGTTGCGAACTCTGCGCTTGGGCATGTCCTGCAGATGCAATTTATGTTGAAGGTGAAAGCAACACTGAAGAAAACCGTATGTCTCCTGGTGAGCGCTACGGCAAGGTGTATCAAATTAACTACCTTCGCTGCGTCTTCTGCGGATTGTGTATTGAAGCCTGCCCTACTCGCGCATTAACAATGACAAATGAGTATGAACTTGCCGATGACACTCGTGCAAAGTTGATCTTTGAAAAGCAGGATTTATTAGCTCCTTTGCGCCAAGGAATGCTTATGCCTCCACACCCTATGTATCCAGATATGACTGATACCAACTATTACAACGGTGATGTGAAGGGTGCGCACCCATCACAGGCAACGGATGGTCAACCATGATGCAACTAGCTCTTGAAGTTGGTCAGACTGCACAGCCTGAAGCGATTATGTTTTGGATTCTTGGACCGATGGCTGTTGTTGCAGCACTTGGAATGTTGCTCGTCAAGAAAGCTGTTCACTCCGCAATCTTGATGGCTTTTGTAATGGTTGTTTTGGCAATCTTCTACATCGCACAAGATGCGGTGTTCCTCGGAATCGTTCAGGTTGTTGTTTACACCGGTGCGGTAATGATGCTCTTCCTCTTTATTTTGATGTTGGTCGGTGTTGATTCATCTGATTCATTAACTGAAACCATCGCCGGTCTTCGTCCAATTGCGATCACCGCCGCGGTTGGTTTTGGTGGATTGATGGTTTCACTTCTAGGCCGTGCGACTTTGGGTCGCCAAGCGATTGGTTTGTCTGCAGCTAATGCAGATGGCAATGTTCAAGGAATTGCAAAGGAATTGTTCTCGACTTACGTTTTTCCATTTGAGGTTGTGTCAGCGCTGCTGATTACCGCTGCAATGGGTGCAATGGTTCTTGCCCATCACCAGCGCACAACTGTTCGCCCAACACAGCGTCAACTATCGATCAATCGTTTCCGCGGAGAATCATTGGGTAGCGCAGCAGGACTTCCTGGTCCAGGTGTTTATGCCCGTCACAACGCGGTAGATGTTCCAGCACTTCTTCCAGATGGAACTCCTGCTCCAACATCAGTTAACGCAAGCCTTGAGGCTCGTGGAGATATGTTGGATTACAAGAGCTTCGACTTATCTGAAGTCAATACTCAGATTGAGGAGGAGAAGTAATGAACGCTGCTAATTACCTTTACATCTCAGCGCTCCTCTTTACTATCGGAGCTGTCGGCGTTGTTGTTCGCCGCAATGCCATCGTTGTTTTCATGTGCATTGAGCTCATGCTCAACGCTGCAAACCTCTCATTTGTGACTTTTTCTCGCATTAACGGCGATCTAGATGGCCAAGTTATGGCCTTCTTCACCATGGTCGTTGCTGCTTGCGAAGTAGTAGTTGGTCTAGCAATTATCGTGACGATCTATCGATCACGCCGATCAGCATCTGTTGATGATGCTAGTTTGTTGAAGCGATAACGATGACTACTTCAACCTCGCTCGTTTACTTAATCGCACTGCCATTGGCTGGTGCCGCAATTCTTCTATTAGCTGGACGTCGCGCCGATAAGTGGGGACACCTACTAGGTACAGCAATGTCAGCATCTTCATTCGGAGTAGGTCTGTATCAACTGATGTTGATGCTGGATCGTCCAACTGAACAACGTCCCGTTGGTAAAAAGTTGTTTGAGTGGATCAATGTTGGAGAGTTCAAGGTTGATGCAGGATTGCTACTTGATCAGCTGTCTATCTGCTTCGTTCTTCTGATCACAGGTGTTGGAACACTGATCCATATTTATTCGATCTCATACATGTCTCATGACAAGGATCGTCGACGTTTCTTTGCTTACCTGAACCTCTTCATTGCAGCGATGTTGCTTTTGGTTCTAGGTGATAGCTACCTCAACCTTTATGTTGGTTGGGAAGGCGTGGGTCTTGCTTCTTACCTACTTATTGGTTTCTGGAATCAAAAGCCTGCATATGCAACTGCTTCTAAAAAAGCGTTTGTTATGAACCGTATCGGCGATATGGGATTGTCATTTGCAATCATGATCGCCTTTGCAACTATGGGCACAGTTTCCTTTGCTGGCGTTCAAGAGCATGCACACCATGCATCTGAAGCTGCGCTAACAGGTATGGGAATCATGCTTCTGGTAGCTGCAGCAGGTAAATCAGCTCAGTTCCCATTGCAGGCATGGTTGGGCGATGCGATGGCGGGTCCAACCCCGGTTTCTGCACTTATTCACGCAGCAACAATGGTTACTGCGGGCGTTTACTTAATTACACGCTCTAACTTTGTATTTGATGCAGCACCTACCGCGCAGCTATTAGTTGTCATTGTTGGTGCAATTACCTTGATGTTTGGTGCATTAATCGGTACCGCTAAAGATGACATTAAGAAGGCACTTGCTGCTTCAACAATGTCGCAGATCGGTTACATGATTCTTGCAGCTGGCTTAGGTCCAGTTGGTTACGCCTTTGCAATCATGCACTTGCTGACACACGGTTTCTTCAAGGCGGGAATGTTCTTGGGTGCAGGTTCTGTTATGCACGGAATGAATGATGAAGTAAATATGCGCAAATACGGCGCGCTTCGAAAGTTCATGCCAATTACCTTTGTGACATTTGGTCTTGGATATCTTGCAATTTTAGGTGTTCCACCATTTGCTGGTTTCTATTCAAAGGACATGATTATTGAAACAGCGTTTAACGCTGGGGGAGCCAAGGGAATTATTCTTGGTGTAACTACTTTGATCGGTGCAGCAATCACCGCCTTCTACATGACCCGCGTAATGATCCTTACATTTACCGGAACAAAGCGTTGGGATGATGATGCTCATCCACACGAGTCACCATGGCTCATGTGGTTACCAATGGCCGTTCTTGCAATTGGATCAGTATCTTCTGGTTATCTACTATCAAGTGGCGATGCCCTAGAAAATTGGTTGCACCCATTGTTTGATCACCATGAAGAGCATGAGGCTCATTTGTTTGAGCCGATAGTTGTATCTGCAATGGCGCTGACAATGGTGGCAATCGGTGTTGCGATCGCATTCTTTAAGTATGCACGTCAGGAAGTTTCATCAGTTGCCCCTGAGAATGTTTCAATCTTTACCAAGATTGCACGTCAAGATTTAATGCAGGATCGCTTCAATGAAGCTGTATTCATGCGTCCTGGACAAGCGTTAACAACAACCTTGGTTGCAGCAGATGATGTTGTTATTGATGGTGCTGTTCGTGGCGTCGGTCAGGTAGCAATGGGCTCCGGTTCAGCGCTTCGTGGCCTTCAAAATGGCTATGTTCGCAGCTATGCAGCCGTAATTTTGGTTGGCGCAATTGCGTTAATCGGTGCGATTTGGGTGGTGGTTCAGTAATGAAGTGGTTATCACTATTAATGCTTCTACCCCTTGCAGGTGCAGCAATCATCGCTGCCCTTCCAAAGAGCAATGAAAAGGCTGCAAAGCAAGCAGCGCTAGCAACAACGCTTGCTGTAATGGCAGCAACCATAGCCATGGCGGTTGGATTCCAACGTGACAATGTTGATCTGCAGTTTGTTGAAAGCTATGCATGGATTCCGAGCTTTGGAATTAACTTCGCGCTCGGTGTCGATGCGATCGCGCTTGTATTGATTTTGATGTCAACAATTCTTGCACCAGTGGTTGTACTTGCTGGATGGAATGAAGCGCATGGTGGACGATGGAGCGTTAAGACTTTCTATGTTCTGATCCTTGTTCTTGAAACAATGATGATCGGTGTATTTGCAGCGACTGACCTCTTCTTGTTCTACGTGATCTTCGAAGCGATGTTGATCCCTGTGTACTTCCTAATTGGTGGATACGGCACAGGAGAACGTTCTGCAGCGGCTGTTAAGTTCCTGTTGTACTCATTATTTGGTGGATTGCTGATGCTTGCATCAATCATCGCCTTATATGTGATGTCAGGTGCTCAAGGCGGACACACCTTTGATCTCGACAAGTTGTCACAACTTCAAATGAGTTCAACAACTCAGAACCTGTTGTTCCTTGGCTTCTTCATCGCCTTTGCAATTAAGGCTCCGGTGTGGCCTTTCCATACCTGGTTGCCAGATGCAGCAAAATCGGCGACACCAGGAACCTCTGTTTTGTTGCTCGGTGTCCTAGACAAAGTCGGAACATTTGGAATGATCCGCTACTGCCTCACCTTGTTCCCAGAGGCAAGTAAGACATTCACACCTTTGATTATGGTTTTGGCTGTTATCTCAATTGTTTACGGTGCTTTCCTTGCTATTGGCGCGAAGGATATTAAGCGATTGATTGCCTACACATCGATCTCTCACTTCGGTTTCATCACAATGGGTATCTTTGCGATGACAAGCCAAGCTCAAAGCGGAGCAACTTTGTACATGTTTAACCATGGATTCTCCACCGCAGCGCTATTCCTAGTAGCTGGCTGGATGATTGCCCGTCGTGGATCTTCAACGATCTCTGACTTTGGTGGCTTGCAACGAGTTACTCCTGTGATGGCATGGAGCTTCTTTATTGCAGGAATGTCATCGCTGGCACTTCCAGGACTTTCCAGCTTTGTTAGCGAGTTCCTTGTTCTAGTTGGAACATTTACTCGTTACCCAGTGCATGCAATTATTGCGACCTTCGGAATTGTTTTGGCTGCGCTGTACATTTTGATTCCAGTACAAAAGGCGTTGCATGGTCCAACAACTGCAGGTAATGAAAACCTTAAGGATCTCAACCTTCGCGAGAAGCTAGCAATCGCACCGGTAATTGCAATCATTGTTGTCTTGGGCTTCTACCCATCACCACTACTGAATGTAATCAACCCCGCAGCTAAGCATGTGATCTCACAAATGGGATTCACTGATCCGGTACCAAGTATTGGGGACAAGTAATGACATTTACAGCACCAGTTCTTTCATACACATTACTTTCACCAATCTTGATTTTGCTTGGTGGAGCGCTCATTGGTGTTCTCGTAGAGGCATTTGTCTCTAAGGCTTTACGTCCAGTAGTGCAGTTAACGCTGACACTTGGAACGCTTATGCTTTCTTTGTTCCAGGTATGGCGAATTCGTGGCGAGCAATCCTTAACAGCTGCAATGGGTTCATTAGTAATTGATGGACCAGCTGTTCTGCTACAGGGCTCCATTCTTGTAATTGCGATTATTTCAATCTTTTTGATTGCAGATGCAGAGCAATTCACCCCACTTGCTGCAGCTCTTCCGGGATCTGCAGAAGAGCGTGAAGCAGCACAATCTGGTAACCAGGTCACAGAGGTTTATCCACTTACCTTGTTTGCTGTTTCCGGAATGATGATCTTTCCGATTGCAAGTGATTTGATCATGCTCTTTGTTGCACTTGAAATGCTTTCATTGCCGTTGTACTTGATGGCTGGACTTTCCCGTCGTCGCCGTTTGGCATCACAGGAGTCAGCTCTTAAGTACTTCCTATTGGGCTCCTTTGCCTCGGCATTTTTCCTCTTCGGAGCAGCGTATTTATATGGATATTCAGGCTCAATTACCTTTGCGGGAATCCGTGAATCAGTAATAGGTGGCAGCGGAAATGATGTTCTGCTTCTCGTTGGAATGGCCTTCTTAACTATTGGACTGCTCTTCAAAGTTGGCGCAGTTCCATTCCACTCATGGTCACCAGATGTGTACCAAGGAGCACCAACTCCAATCACAGCCTTTATGGCAGCGGCAACGAAGGTTGCAGCCTTTGGTGCGATGCTTCGAATCTTTTACACAGTATTTGCCAACGCAGAATGGTCATGGACTCCAATCATCTCTGCCATCGCAATCATCAGCATGGTGCTTGGATCTCTTGTTGCTATTTCGCAGCGCGATGTAAAGCGTATGTTGGCGTACTCATCAATTGCCCATGCAGGTTTCTTGCTCTCAGGAATTATCGCCCTTAACAAGGCTGGTCTTGATGCAACGATCTTCTACCTATTTGCTTACGGTGTTGCAACAGTTGGTGGTTTTGCTGTTGTGACCTTAGTGCGCGATTCATCTGGCGAAGTTACCGATCTCAATCGCTGGAAGGGTCTCGGAAAGCGTTCACCATTTGCAGCCTCTGCCTTTGCTCTCTTCCTATTGGCTTTTGCTGGAATCCCACTAACAAGTGGTTTCATCGGAAAGTTTTCAATCTTCTCTGCAGCATATGAAAATGGCGCAACAGCGGTTGTTATCACTGGTGTGCTCTCAAGTGCGATTGCAGCCTTCTTCTACATTCGTGTCATTGTGTTGATGTTCTTCACAGATGCGGTTGAAGATGGAACAGCGGTGGAAATTCCTTCAATTCTTACCCGCGCAACTGTAGTTATCTCTGCGGTAATCACCTTGGTTTTGGGAATATATCCAGCACCAGTGCTTGATTTCATTACCGACTTAGCTATCTTCATTCGCTAATGTCCACCTTTGGCATTCCCAATGTTGCGCCAGCATTAGAGGCGCACCTAATAAGCCGAATGGCAGAGGTTGAATCTCTGCTTCGTAGTCACACTCGTAGCGAGTACCCATTTGTTGATGAGACCGCACACCACCTTGTAGCGGCCGGAGGCAAGCGTTTACGCCCGTTATTGACCCTTTTAACCGCTCAATATGGTGATCCATCTGGCCAAGGTGTCATCGCCGCAGCGGTTGCTTGCGAGATTACACACCTTGCAACCCTGTATCACGATGATGTTATGGATGAAGCACCACTTCGTCGCGGAGTTGAAAGCGCCAATATGCGCTGGGGAAACACAATCGCAATTTTGACTGGAGATTTTCTCTTTGCGAAGTCATCAGATTTGTTGGCAGATCTTGGACCTGCAGC
>JAPOJK010000010.1 GCA_029978465.1 Actinomycetota bacterium | reverse complement strand
TCATGAACCTGTACCCATATAACCCGGGACACCTCTTGGTGTGCGCATTTAGACATGTTGCTGATTTAACTGATTTAACTAATGAAGAACGAAATGAAATCTCCGCTCTCACTTCACATGCCATGAAAACGATTCGCAAGGTTTCATCACCTGAAGGATTTAACCTCGGCATGAATCAAGGAGCAATTTCTGGTGCTGGTGTAGCTGCGCATATTCACCAGCATGTTGTTCCTCGTTGGAGCGGAGATGCCAACTTTATGCCGATCATTGGAAAGACAAAGGTGTTACCGCAACTACTTCATTTGACTCGAGATGAGATTGCCGCAGCTTGGTAGTTATTTAATCTCTTCGATGTACCGTTTCACGATATCTACACCGATTCCTCTTTCAATCCACAATGGAATTGCCGGAAAAAGCAACCCGGCAGGAAATGCTTGCTCACCAGAGCTTTGGAGCAACTCCAAGTACTCATCTCGAAACTCTTGAACCAAAGTTTGATGCTCGGGATCACTCATACGGGTTGTTGCTGGCGTAGTTGAATAATCGATGATGGATAAATCCGCTAGGGAAATAAGTGCAACAGGTAGACCTTGTTCATCATGCAAAACCAAGAATGGGGTAGCCATTGGAGAGAAAACCCGGTTGGCAATCATCACCGCATCATCAAAATCAGCTTCCTGTTTTTCCAGATGCGTGACCACAACTAGACGTGGAATTTGATACTCATCAAGTTCGGCCCACAACTGAATTGTCTCTTGATCTATGCCAGCAGATGGATTAATGGCAAATATCGCCAAGTCACTATCGCTGTGAACTTCTTGGGTAAAAACACCGTTAAAGGTTTTCGCCACTAGTTCAGGCTCAGCGCTGGCATGGCCGTAGACATGAATCATCCCGTTGGTGATTTGTGTTTGCACTGGGTCAGCCTACGATGGTCCTTGATGTTAAGCGCACGTTTGAAGCCAGCGGTCACTCGGGTAATTACCCCTGTGGCAGCTTTTGCACTGCGTCGAGGGATCACGCCTAACGCGGTTACTTGGGTGGGAGCGGTAGGCGTTGTTATCTGTGCGCTGTGCTTCTATCCACGCGGTGATTTTTTCATTGGAACCCTTGCTATCTGCATACTGGCTTTGAGCGATCTTTTTGATGGAACTATGGCGAGATTATCAAGCGCAGGTTCTAGCAAGTGGGGTGGCTTCTTAGATTCGACTATTGATCGGATCACCGACTCATCCATCTTGCTGGGTGTTTCAATTTATTTGATTAATCGAGATGATCAATTGTCCTATGTTGTTCTGGCGACTTTGGTAACAGGGCTATTGGTTCCATACATTCGCGCTAAAGCAGAAAGCTTTGGAATCCCTTGTTCTGGAGGAATAGCGGAACGAACTGAGCGTCTCATTATCTCTCTAGCCGCCATTGGCTTTGATGGTTTAGGAGTTCCTTATGTACTTGCAACAGGTATGTGGGCTCTTGCCATCCTTGGTTCATTTACCGTTGTTCAAAGAATGTTAATTGTAAAGCGAGCGATCTAAAGTGAAAGAGAATTTCTCGGCCTATGTGTACTTTGCTGGCTGGCGAATCGTTAGATGGCTACCAGAGCAGAGCGCTTACAAATTGGCTTATCGGATCGCCGATTTTTTAGTAAAGAGAAATGGAAAAAGTGTTCAGCGATTGCGTTCCAATCTTGTACGTACTCAACCATCAATTACTAAACTCAATTTAGATTTACTTCTCATCGAGGCGATGCGGTCGTATATGCGTTACTGGGTCGACACCTTTCGATTTCCAGATTGGTCCGCAGACCGAGTATCCGGGACGGTCACTGTCACTAATGAGCACCTATTACTTGATGCGGTCGCTGCAAAGACCGGCGTCATAGTTGCGCTTCCTCATGCGGGTAACTGGGATCATGCAGGTGCGTACTTTTGCGCAAAAGGAATTCCATTAGTTACCGTTGCAGAACGATTAAAGCCAGAGAAACTGTTTTTAAAGTTCCTTGCATACCGTCAGGCAATGGGGATGGAAGTACTGCCCCTTGATGGACGAGTTTTAGGAACTTTGGCACAACGTTTGAGGCAAGGAGCACTAGTTGCACTTGTTGCCGACCGAGATCTATCTCGTTCAGGAATAGATGTTGAATTCTTCAAGGGCACTGCTCGTATGCCAGCAGGTCCTGCACTCTTGGCCCTTAAAACGCAAGCACCACTTATTACAGCTTTTGTTTCATATACTGAAAAAGGCATTCACATCGATTTTAAGAACGTTGTATTACCTAGTGCAGGTGAAGAGAGCGCAAAGGTGCGAGAGATAGTTCAGATGACTGCACAGCATTTTGAGGATGGAATATCGCAATCCCCTCAAGATTGGCACATGTTGCAACGAATCTGGGTTGATGGCGACTTCAAGGAGCGCGAGTAATGCTTACGCGTTCTTTAAAGATTGGAATTGTCTGTCCATACAGTTGGGATACGCCTGGTGGCGTGCAAAATCATATTCGGGACCTAGCGGAGTTTTTAATAGCTGCAGGTCACGAGGTCTCAGTACTTGCTCCTGCCATTGATGAATCTAAGTTACCTGATTATGTAGTTAACGCTGGTAAACCAATATCAATTCCGTACAACGGTGCTGTTGCTCGAGTTCTCTTTGGTCCAGTTGCCTTTGCTCGAGTGCGCCAATGGATTTCACAGGGAGATTTTGACCTTCTGCATCTTCATGAACCAGCAATTCCTTCGATATCGCTTTTGGCATGTTGGGCCGCGGATGGACCGATGGTTGGAACCTTTCACGCAGCTGCAAAGCGCCAGAAGATCATCTTTGCAATTGGACCCATACTTGAGCCAGCTATTGAAAAGTTATCGGCTCGCATAGCGGTTTCAGAGGCTGCACGCTTAACCCTTACAGATCACTTAGATACCGATGCGATCATCATTCCCAATGGAATTTATGCCATGCGATACGCACATGGAAAGTTACAAGAGAAGTGGTCCGGAAACACAATTGGGTTTATCGGTAGATTTGAGGAACCACGAAAAGGTTTAAGTGTTCTAGTAGATGCATTACCGGTGATCTCTCGTTTTGCACCTGATGTAAAGGTTTTTGTTGCAGGACCTGGAGATCCAGAAGAAGTGATTAAAAGCATTGATCCTCAACTGCGTCATCGATTTGAATTTTTGGGCAAAATTTCGGAAGAGGATAAAGCTGATTTCATGTCTTCTGTCGCTTTGTACGTTGCCCCTAATACAGGTGGTGAATCTTTCGGAATTATCTTGGCGGAAGCTTTAGCCGCTGGTGCTTGTGTGGTGGCTAGTGATATTCCAGCCTTTGATGACCTGTTGGGCCACGGTGAATTTGGAGCTCTCTTTGAGTCTGAAAGTCCGACTGAATTAGCAAAGGTAGTGATTGATCTTTTGCGTGATGCGGAAAAGAGAAAGCAACTTTCCCTTCGTGGGAAAATGCATGCTCAAGAATTTGATTGGAAAAATGTTGCCGAAAAGATCTACTCTGTTTATGAGATGTCTATAGTCGGAAGCGAAAAGGTTCGACTTGCTTCAGATACTCGGCCTTGGAACCGTTTCCTCAACAAGGAGGAAAAATCATGACACGTTGGTTAGTAGCGATTGTTTTAGTTTTGATAATCGGTTGGTACCTGTCATTTACTGCAACTCGACTCGATCGCCTGCATCACCGGGTTGAAACAAGCTGGGCAAATTTGGATGTACTGCTACAGAAGAGAGCAGCGGTGGCTCTAGAGATTGCGCACAGTGATATCGCAGATCCAGCAAGCTCTGTTCTGCTCACCGCCGCTGCATATCAGGCACGCGATGCGGATATTCAAAACCGTTCTCAGGCTGAAAGTGGTTTATCAGGAGCCCTTGGTTTATTGCTTGAAGACTCTGAACATCTTGAAACTGCGGCCGATAGCGCTCTGTTAACCGAGCTGTCGGGACTTACTGACAAGGTTCGAGTCGCTATCGCTATCCATACCGATGCTGTCGCGCGTACTCAAATGGTCCGACGTAAATTTATAGTTCGACTATTCCGTTTAGCCGGAACCGCTCCACTTCCAATCACTTACGAGTTCGAAGCAGATGTTCTCTAAAAAAGCGTTTTCGCTGCTTGTCGCCTCATCGCTGCTATTAACAAGTTGCGCAACGATCACAAAGATACTTCCTGATAAAAAAGCTACGAGCATTTTAAGTGGTCGCGAAGCGGTAGATGGCCAAGTTCTAGCAGTAAAGATCGATGATACAAATATGGCCCACCCTCAAATTGGGATAGAGGACGCCGATGTTGTTTACATTGAACAAGTCGAAGGTGGGTTAACTCGACTTGCTGCGGTTTTCTCCTCAACAATTCCAGTCAGAATCGGGCCGGTTCGAAGCGCAAGAATTTCAGATATAGATATTTTGAGTCAGTATGGACGGGTCGCATTTGCTTATAGTGGTGCGCAACGGAAACTTCTTCCAGTTATCGCCGCTGCCAATCTTGAGGATCTCGGCGCGCAACATGAAAGCTCAAAAATTTTTACAACCGATCCAGACAGAATCGCCCCGTATGCGATGGTGCTTCGAGCCGATCTATTAATGCAAAAGATCGTTGATGAAAAGCTTCAGGTTGATTCGGCAAAGAGTGTTGGCTTTGTTTTCGGCGATAATCCCGAAGGTGGCATCCCTACACAAAAGGTAATCATCAACTGGCCGGCAGCCACATATTCAGCAGAATGGTCTGAGAAAGAAACGCGTTGGCTACTTTCGCATAATGGAAAATTGAATGTGGCCGATAGCGGAGTTGTGTTAGGGCCTACAACACTTGTAATTCAAATGGTAAAGATCTCTCCATCAGAGTACGGAGATAAATTTGGGGGAGTCACACCGTTATCTGAAACTATCGGTACCGGTAAGGCCTATGTTTTGCGGGACGGCGAACTATTTGCAACAATCTGGAATAGACCCTTTGCAGAATCAGGTACGAGCTTCACATTGCCAGATGGTTCGCCCATGTTCTTTGCCCCAGGGCAGGTTTGGGTTGCGTTGACTGATCGTGAGCCTGAATTTACGTCGCGCGCAATTGAAAAGACGAAGTAGGATTGGGCTCTATCTTTCGATCGAAGCGGAGTAATCAATCATGGCTGAAGTAACTGGCACCGGTCGCGTTAAGCGCGGAATGGCGGAAATGCTCAAGGGTGGCGTCATCATGGATGTCGTTAACGCTGAACAAGCCAAGATCGCCGAAGATGCTGGTGCGGTAGCGGTTATGGCGCTGGAGCGAGTACCTGCAGATATCCGTGCGCAAGGTGGCGTCGCTCGCATGTCTGATCCAGACATGATCCAAAAGATTCAAGCGGCGGTTTCAATTCCAGTTATGGCTAAAGCGCGTATCGGTCACTTTGTCGAAGCCCGCGTTTTGGAATCACTCGGTGTTGATTACATCGATGAGTCTGAAGTCTTGACACCTGCAGATTATGAAAACCATATCGATAAGTTTGATTTCACGGTTCCTTTTGTTTGTGGCGCAACCAATCTTGGTGAAGCACTTCGCCGTATTAACGAAGGTGCTGCAATGATTCGCTCAAAGGGCGAAGCAGGAACCGGTGATGTTTCAAATGCGATGCAACACATGCGCAAAATCGGCGGAGAAATTCGTCGACTATCTTCTCTACGTGAAGATGAACTGTACGTAGCTGCTAAGGAGCTTCAAGCTCCATATGATTTAGTAAAAGAGGTTGCACAAACCGGCAAGCTTCCAGTTGTGTTGTTTACAGCAGGAGGAATTGCAACACCGGCAGATGCAGCGCTCATGATGAGCATGGGCGCCGATGGCGTGTTCATTGGTTCCGGAATCTTTAAATCTGGAAACCCAGCACAGCGCGCAGCGGCTTGCGTGAAGGCAACTACATTTTGGGATGATCCAAAGGTTATTGCTGATGCATCACGTGGCTTAGGTGAAGCGATGGTTGGTATTAACGTTGCTGATCTTCCAGCTCCACACCGCCTTGCAGATCGCGGTTGGTAATCTCCCGATAAATGAAGGTTGGCGTCTTAGCTCTACAAGGTGATGTTCGCGAACACATTAGCTCCTTAATTGCATGTGGAGTAGATGCTGTACCCGTTCGCCGAGAGTCTGAGATTCAATCTATAGATGCGTTGGTTCTGCCAGGTGGAGAGTCAACAACTATTGCTCAATTATCGGAAGTCTTTGGAATCTACGATTTATTGAAGCAACGAATCGCTTCAGGTATGCCAGTCTATGGATCATGCGCCGGAATGATTTTGTTAGCTACTGAAATCCTCGATGCGAAGGTTGGTCAAAAGAGTTTCGGTGGCTTGGATATTTCCGTTCGAAGAAATGCTTTTGGACGCCAAGTCGATTCCTTTGAATCAGATATTGAGTTTGCAGATGGATCTCACGAGTTAATTCGCGCAGTATTTATCCGTGCACCTTGGGTTGAAAAGGTAGGCGATGCGGTGCAGGTCCTAGCCTCAATCGACTCCCATCCCGTTGCGGTCCGTTCACACACTGCGCTTGCAACATCTTTTCATCCAGAATTAACGGGGGATCACCGCATTCACCGGTACTTTATTGAGCATGTGGCACGTCCTGCGCTTGAGAAGGTAAAGTAATCCTCAATTCAGGTGAACAT
This sequence comes from Actinomycetota bacterium, assembly GCA_029978465.1. Classification (GTDB taxonomy): domain Bacteria; phylum Actinomycetota; class Actinomycetes; order Nanopelagicales; family Nanopelagicaceae; genus Planktophila. The sequence goes on along the minus strand of JAPOJK010000010.1, from coordinate 18,156 downwards.
TAACCAGGTGAGGTGAAACCATGTCAGGCCATTCCAAGTGGGCTACGACTAAGCATAAGAAGGCGATTATCGATAGTCGTCGTGCAAAGGTATTCGCAAAGCAGATTCGCGCAATTGAAGTTGCAGCGCGAAATGGTGGCGCTGATATGGATGGCAACCCAACACTCTTTGATGCGGTCGCTAAAGCCAAGAAATCTTCGATGCCATCTGACAATATCGAACGTGCAATTAAACGTGGTGCTGGTCTAGAGGCTGGTGCAAAGGATTGGATCACAATCATGTATGAGGGCTACGGTCCCAATGGTGTGGCGATCATGATCGAGTGTTTGTCGGATAACCGAAATCGATCAGCATCAGAAGTAAAGGTTGCAGTTACTCGCAATGGTGGATCGATGGCCGATCTTGGATCTGTTTCATATCTATTTAATCGAAAAGGTGTAGTCATTGTTAAAAAGGATGGCGCATTGACTGAGGATTCAATTTTGGAAGCGGTCCTTGAAGCAGGCGCTGAAGAGGTTAATGATCTGGGGGAAGCATTTGAAATTGTGAGCGAACCTGCAGATCTCGTTCCGGTACGAACCGCGCTACAGGCCGCCGGAATCGATTACGAGTCAGCTGACTCATCCTTTCTTCCATCGATGAGTATTCCCTTGGATGCCGAAGGAGCAAAGAAGGTATTTGAGTTGATCGATGCGATTGAAGAGCTCGATGATGTTCAAAATGTTTACAGTAACTTTGATGTTTCTGATGAAGTTATGGCGAGCCTCGACTAGGCCATAGTTCAACCACCTTAGGCTTAAACCTTGTCTCATGGAGAAAGCACGAGGAGCGCAATGAGAGTTTTGGGTGTTGACCCAGGTCTGACTCGTTGCGGTGTCGGCATTGTCGACGGCGCTGTGGGTTCTCCTATTGCTTTGGTTGAAGTTGGTGTCATTCTTACTCCGAGTGATTCACCACTTGAGCAGCGATTATTGGATCTTGACCAACAGTTATCACAGTGGATCAATATGTGGAAACCAGATGTGATCGCGGTAGAACGAGTTTTTTCACAACACAATGTTCGAACAGTTATGGGAACAGGACAAGCTGCCGGCATTGCTTTGTTGTTAGCAGCCAAAGCCGGCATCCCCGTCATGATGCACACACCATCGGAGGTGAAGGCATCTGTAACCGGAAGTGGTCGTGCCAATAAAGCACAAGTTGCACAGATGGTTCAAAAGATTTTGAATCTCGACAGCATTCCTAAACCAGTAGATGCAACCGACGCCTTAGCGCTAGCGATTTGTCATATTTGGCGAGGTGCAGGAACAACTCGACTTGCTCAGGCCGCCGCCGCGGAACAATCCCGCATCAAGAAATTGAGATCTCGATGATTTCCTTACTCAGCGGAAATGTTCGATCAATTCAAAGTGATCGATTGGTGGTCGAAGTTGGCGGCTTTGGCTTAACAGTGTTAGTGACACCTTCCACAACAACACAAGTAAATCTAGGGTCGCAGATTCAGTTGTTTACATCTCTGGTTGTCCGCGAGGATTCCTTGACCCTCTTTGGCTTTGTCAATGAGGAGTCCCGATCATTGTTTGAACTTGTACAAACAGTTTCGGGTATTGGACCTAAGGTTGCTCTATCGATTCTCGGCGCATTAACCCCTGAAGATCTAGGCAGGGCGATAGCGCAGGAAGATATTGCAGCGATAGAAAAGGTACCGGGCATTGGTCGTAAGGGTGCCCAACGTTTAATCCTTGAACTCAAAGGAAAGTTGAGCGATCTTTCACACGCACAGTTGTACAAGGGGCATCAACCCGCCTGGAGAGAGCAGTTATCTAGTGCTTTAGTCTCACTTGGTTTTTCACCGAAAGAGTCAGATGGTGCGATCTCAAATGTTGTTGCAACACTTCAGTCAGATGGAGTTGATGCTTCTACCCTTGAATTAAGTGAGCTACTGAAACTCACACTTGCAAGTGGAAAGAGCTCTCGTGGCTGATGACCGTTTAGTTACTCCACAGATTAAGAATGAGGAGTCCGCTCTCGAACACGCCTTGCGTCCTCAATCTTTATCTGACTTTGTAGGTCAACACCGAGTACGCGAACAAATTGATGTACTACTAACTGCGGCGCGACATCGCAACGCTCCTGCCGATCACATCTTGCTATCTGGTCCGCCGGGATTAGGAAAGACAACCCTTGCATTAATTCTTGCTGGCGAAATGAATGCACCTATTCGCATTACTAGCGGTCCTGCAATAACGCATGCGGGAGATTTAGCGGCCATTCTTTCATCCTTGGTCGAAGGTGAGATTTTGTTTTTGGATGAGATTCACCGATTGCCACGTCCTGCCGAGGAGTTGTTGTACTTGGCGATGGAGGATTTTCGGGTTGATGTCATTGTCGGAAAGGGTCCAGGAGCTACTTCAATTCCGCTACAACTTCCACATTTCACATTAGTTGGTGCAACAACTCGTGCCGGACTCTTACCTAGTCCTTTGCGAGATCGTTTTGGCTTCACAGCACATCTAGATTTTTATAATGAAGAAGATATAGCCCATGTAATCACTCGAAGTGCAGAGCTGCTAAAGATTTCAATTGATAAGGATGCGGTTGTAGAAGTTGCGGGCCGTTCCCGCGGAACACCGCGAATCGCTAATCGATTACTACGACGAGTTCGAGATTTCGCACAGGTTCAAGGTCGTTCAACGATTTCTTTGTCGGATGCACAGGCTGCATTAGAGATGTATGAGGTAGATGAGCTAGGTCTAGATCGCCTCGATCGAGCCGTTCTCGTTGCTCTTATCGAGCGGTTTAATGGGGGACCGGTGGGCCTTTCTACTTTGGCAATCGCAGTGGGCGAGGAGGTCGAAACCGTTGAATCGGTAGCTGAGCCATTCCTGGTGAGAAATGGCTTCATGGCTCGCACACCTCGTGGTCGCGTGGCTACTGCGCAGGGTTGGCGCCATATAGGACGAACACCACCCGCTGAAATTGCCTCGCTTTTCGACTTACCCGCATCTGACGCCTAGACTCTGCGCCTATGTCTACAACTAATAAGCCAATAAAGACGAGTTCCCGCCCAGCACGCACATTGGCGATTCTCGCCCTTGTTCTCGTGGCTATGGCAAGCCTTGTCTTCATCCAAGGAGCTACCTCAGTTCGCTTAGGTCTTGATCTTCGCGGCGGTACCTCTGTCACCTTGCAACCACGAATTGCACCAGGAGATGAAGGAAAGGTTACGAGCGAGGCGATCGATCAGGCGGTTTCAATCATTCGTCAACGTGTTAACTCACTCGGCGTCGCAGAATCTGAAGTGGCTGCACAAGGAAGTGGAACAAACCGTCAGATCGTTATCTCTGTTCCAGGAGATACCGGACGTCGCGTTGTTGAATTAGTTGGACAAACAGCTGAACTTCGATTCCGTCAGGTGCTTGCATCTGCCTCCGGAGTGCCAGCGGCAGCCGATGCAGCAGCTACACCTGCAGCAGGAGTAAGTGCCGAGATCAATGCAAAGTTTGCAGCACTTGATTGCACAAAGGCAGAAAATCTTCAGGGAACAGGTGCGGATGCACCAACAGATACCTTGGTTGCCTGTGATCGTGCTGGTGGAACTAAGTACATCCTTGCTCCCGCAGAAGTTCTCGGTCGTCAGATTTCAAAGGCATCTGCAGGTTTGGATACTCAGGCAGGTAGCAACTGGTTTGTAAGTCTTACCTTCAACAATGAAGGAACTTCAGCCTTTGGTGCATTAACAACCCGCGTTACATCTCTTCCAGAACCTACAAATCAGGTAGCGATTGTTCTCGATGGTTTAGTTGTTTCAGCACCACGTATTACTGAAGCGATTCCATCAGGAAATGCACAGATCACCGGAAGCTTCACACAACTAGAGGCACAAGATCTTGCAAATGTTTTGAAGTACGGAGCACTTCCTCTCGCATTTGATCGTGGAGAAGTTCAACAGGTTTCACCAACTCTTGGCGCTGATCAACTGAATGCGGGCTTGCTCGCTGGAGCCCTAGGTCTTCTCTTGGTTGTTATTTTCACTTTGCTGTACTACAGAGCATTAGGTTTTGTAACAGTTGGATCATTGGCTATCGCCGGTGGAATGCTCTACCTACTGTTTTTGCTACTTGGTGAGTGGATTGGCTTCACCTTGACCCTTGCTGGTATCGCTGGTGCAATCGTCGCAATTGGTGTTACCGCTGACTCATTCATTGTTTACTTTGAGCGTGTTCGAGATGAAATGCGTGAAGGTCGCACACTACGAACCGCTGCTGAAACTGGCTGGGTTCGTGCGCGTCGTACGATCTTGGTAGCTGACTTTGTTTCTTTGATTGCAGCGGTTTTGTTGTACGTCTTCTCAGTAGGCGGAGTTCGCGGTTTCGCCTTCACACTTGGATTGACGACACTTATCGACTTAATCATTATCTTCTGGTTCACAAAGCCAGCGCTGGTCCTTGTTTCACGAAGTAAGTTCTTTAACTCAGGACATGCTCTCTCAGGTTTCTCTTCAAAGAGCCTGGGTATGTCCGTTGCGAAGGAGGCATAACATGTCGAAGCTATCTGGACTAGGCGGCCGTTTATATCGTGGAGAGACATCTGTTAACTTCATCGGACGTCGTCGTCGTTGGTACACAGTCTCAGCGGTTTTCATTCTTCTGTCTATCGGAGCACTTGCAGTTCAAGGATTACATCTAGGAATTGAGTTCAAGGGCGGATCATCCTTCACCGTTACAACTCAAAACCCTTCAGTGACTGAAGCTCGCGCAGCTGTTGAAGAGGCTGGAGTTTCAGGAGAAGCAATTATCCAAGTGCTAGGTGATAACAAGGTACGTGTCCAAACAGGTGCGCTTGAGACCGCTCAAAACAACGCGGTTCAGGATGCATTGGCAGCAAAGTTCTCTGTAGATGTGGCTTCGATTGATACTCAAATCATTGGTCCATCATGGGGTAAGGAAATTACACGTAAGGCCTTGTATGGTCTTTTCGGATTCCTTCTCGTTGTGATGATTTATCTGGCTATGGCACTTGAGCCAAAGATGGCGCTAGCTGCGATCGTTGCTGTTATTCACGACGTTTTCATCACCGTGGGAATCTACGCGTTGGTCGGCTTTGATGTTACGCCAGCGACGATTATTGGATTCTTAACCATTTTGGGCTACTCGCTCTATGACACGGTGGTGGTCTTCGACAAGGTTCGTGAAAATACAAAATCAATCACATCCTCTTCAACAAAGACTTACTCACAAGCGGTTAACCTCGCTGTGAATCAGACAATCGTTCGTTCAACAAACACATCAATCGTTGCGTTGCTTCCAGTTGCTTCAATTCTTTTTGTTGGAGCTGGATTACTAGGTGCTGGAACCCTTAAGGATCTTTCTCTCGCGCTGTTCATCGGCTTGATTGTTGGAACGTACTCATCGATCTTCATCGCACCACCTGTGCTTGCACAGCTTCGCGAGAAAGAGCCAGCAATGATGGCGCTTTCTAAGCGAGTAAATGCTCGTGGGGGAGTTTCATCTGAAGCATCATCAACACCTGCGGCAGCGGTCAATGGTCGTGGACCACGCAACCAACCAAAGCGTAAAGGTCGTAAGTAAGGTCTTTTGTGGATACTTTGATAGCACCAGTAATTAGTGCTCTCAAAGAAAACCATGCCTCGGTCAATGGTGATGAGGTTTCACGTGCCTTTGAAGTTGCACGAGTTGCTCATGATGGACAACTTCGTAAATCTGGTGAAGCGTACATAACTCATCCTGTTGCCGTTGCAGAGATTCTCGCTCACCTTGGTTTGAACCCTCCAACAATCATCGCTGCACTTTTGCACGACACGGTAGAAGATACTCAATACTCATTGACGCAGTTGCGTCTTGATTTTGGTGATGAGATTGCAGACCTGGTTGATGGTGTTACAAAGCTAGACAAATTGACCTATGGACCGACGGCTGAAGCTGAAACAGTCCGCAAGATGGTTATTGCAATGTCTCGTGATATCCGTGTGTTAGTTATTAAGTTAGCTGATCGTCTGCATAACGCACGTACCTGGAAGTTTGTGTCACCAGAAAGTGCGGCACGTAAAGCCCGCGAAACACTTGATATCTACGCACCTTTGGCCCACAGACTTGGAATGAACGCCCTTAAGTGGGAGCTCGAGGATCTTTCATTTGAGGTACTGGAACCAAAAAAGTTTGAAGAAATCTCTCGTTTAGTTGCAGAACGTTCACCATCTCGCGACAAATTAACTGAAGAAGTCATTGGGCTAGTTAAAGAGGATCTAGCGCGCGATCAGATTGATTCAACTGTAACCGGTCGCAAAAAGCATTTCTTCTCTGTCTATCAAAAGATGGTTGTTCGTGGGCGAGACTTCAATGACATCTACGATTTAGTAGGCATAAGAGTTTTAGTGAATGATGTAAGAGATTGCTACGCGGTGCTGGGATCTATTCACGCACGTTGGAGTCCAGTTCCTGGACGCTTCAAAGATTACATCGCAATGCCAAAGTTCAATCTGTATCAATCTTTGCACACCACCGTTATCGGGCCAACTGGTAAAGCGATCGAAATTCAAATCCGAACATATGACATGCATGCTCGCGCAGAATTTGGTATCGCCGCTCACTGGAAGTACAAGCAAGGGCCTGAAAACAACGAATCCTCACCAGAGATGTTGTGGCTTCGCCAATTGCACGAATGGCAAAAGGAAACTGAAGATCCATCAGAGTTCTTAGAAGCGTTGCGTTTTGATTTAGGTTCTCCTGAAGTTTTTGTCTTCACACCGAAAGGAAGCGTTGTTGCGCTACCTGGTGGTTCGACACCGGTGGACTTCGCCTTCTCTGTTCACACAGATGTGGGATTGCGTTGTGCTGGAGCAAAGGTCAATGGACGGTTAGTTCCACTTGAATCTCGACTCAATAACGGAGATGTTGTCGAGATCGTCACTAACAAGAGTGAATCTGCAGGCCCAAGTCGAGATTGGCTCAACTTTGTTAAGAGCCCACGTGCACGTTCGAAGATCAAGGCCTGGTTTAGCAAGGAACGTCGTGAAGAAGCAATTGATGCAGGGCGGGAATCCATTGCTCGTCAGATGCGTAAAGCTGGTTTGCCGCTGCAAAAAATCTTCGCAGGCCAGTCTCTTCTCGAGTTAGCTCATGATCTTCGTTATTCAGATATCGAAGGCTTGTATTCAGCGGTGGGGGATGGCCATGTCTCGGCTGCATCCATCATCGACAAGTTGGTTGCTTCACTTGGTGCAGAAGATTCACATCCTGAACCTACGATGGATGTTCTCCCAAACCGAGCTCCCACAACGCGACGTTCAAGTAACGCGGTCGATGTCGAAGGTACTGATGATGTTCTCGTAAAACTTGCACGGTGTTGCACACCTGTTCCAGGAGACTCCATCATGGGCTTCATTACAAAGGGCAGCGGGGTATCAATTCACCGTTCAGATTGCACCAATGCATCAGATCTTCAAAAGCATCAAGCAGATCGTGTGGTCAATGTGAAGTGGCGTACCGGTGCAGCCTCGATCTTCCTGGTGAACATTCAAGTTGAAGCGCTGGATCGCGCATCGCTCTTGGCCGATGTGACCCGCACCTTGTCTGAACAACATGTAAATATTCTTAGCGCTGCGGTAAGCACATCAAAGGATCGCACCGCATTCTCACGATTTACCTTTGAAATGGCAGATGCCACACATCTTGACGCGGTTTTAGCAGCGGTAAGAAGTATTGAAGGTGTTTACGATGTTTACAGAACCACCAACAACTAATACATAAGTATTAGTTGAACTCTGCTAGACCCTTTTCCGCCTCAGCTAGCCACACCTTACGTGCAACAGCCGATTCAGATGCTTCAGCTGCCTTCTTGGTGTTACCACTAGCGGCAAACTTTGCAGCCGCCTTTTCATAATTTGCAATTGACTCAGTTAACTGAGCAACAACCTCTTGAGCGCGCTTCTTGGCTGCTGGATCGGTCTTGCGCCAAATCTCAGCTTCAGCCTCTTTGATCGCTGACTCAACTGCGGCAACTCGTGCATCCAATGATGCACGCTTATCGCGGTGGGTCATTCCGATCTTTTCCCATGAACGAAGGTGCTCATTAAGCGCTTTGCGCGCCTCTTTCACATCTGAGATTGGAAGAAGCGCTTCAATCAATGGCAGCAACTCTTCACGCTTAGCAAGGTTTGCAGCCATAGTGACATCGCGCTTTTCTAGATCTGCGTTCTTAGCGGTAAAGAATTGATCCTGCGCAGCCTTAAAACGAGCCCACAACTTGGCATCATCATTTTTCTTTCCACGACCAGCAGCTTTCCACTGATCCATAAGAACCTTGTAGCGCTTAGCTGTTGGAACCCACTCAGTAGATGTCGCTAACTTTTCAGCTTCTTCGACAATCTTCTTCTTTGCATCGGCAACTACTGATTGTGTTGCTTCAAGGGAGGCAAAGTGTGTACGACGGCGCTTATCGAACTTGTTACGAGATGAAGAGAAACGCTTCCAGAGATCTGCATCTGTCTTCTTCTCTAGTCGAGGAGCTGCCTTCCACTCATCGAGCAAAACCTTTAAACGATCTCCAGTTGCTTTCCAGCTTTCTGACAAAGCAAGGCTTTCAGCTTCAGCAACAATCTTTTCCTTTTCAACCAAAATCTGTTCACGACGAGCAGCCTTTGCTGCTGTTTCAGCGGCTTTCTTAGCCTCATACGCCTCACGATGACCTTCAATAAGCGGTTCGATCTGTTCAACAGATGCAGCTAATGCATCGAGATCGCCAACACCGTTGAGCTCCTTAACCTGATCGCGAAGTTTCTTCACAGCAGCGTATGCATCAGATGGGACCATTGCGCCGCTCTTTATACGTGCCGCAAGCAATGCGACCTCAGCTGCTAGTACCTCAAATTTGCGAACGAAGTATGCGAGCGCTTCTTCTGCACTCTTACCTGGATATGAACCGACCGCTTTTTCTCCATGTGAAGTGCGAACATAAACTGTTCCATCTTCTGCAACTCGACCAAAGGCTGAAGGATCTCCGATTAACGCACTTGCAGCGCTAGCCTGGTGTGGGAAATTCATATCTGTCATGAGAGTGATCCTTTCAGCGCGTTACCTTTATGTAAGGCTCGCTATGTGGTGGGTGCGATGCTTAGAAGATTTGAGCCCTCTAAGCGTGGGTCGAGTGTGGATTGGTATGGCAAAAGGTACCCTGTCCCATGGTGTGAGCGTCAATCGCGCCAATAATGAGCGTGAATGAGGGGGTGAAGAGTTTGCTAATCGACTCTTTTGCCGCCCCAATGTTCGCTACCAACTGTTGGGTCCTGGCACCTAGCGCCGGGAGCGAGTGTGTAGTTATCGATCCGGGTATGCCAGATGTGAGCTCGCAGTTAGATGAAATCCTCCAACGCCATAACTTAAAACCCGTTGCCATCATCGCAACCCACGGACATTTAGATCACACCTTCTCTATCCAACCTATCGCCGATGGTTATTCGATTCCGGCGTACATTCATAGCGAGGATCGGGCATTTCTGGCGGCTCCTGAAAAACTACATGGCGAAGAGTTTGTCGCAACACTGTCAGGGATGAAATTTGTTGAACCAGCGCAGGTTCGAGAGCTGCGCAACGGAGATCTCATCGATTTAGTGGGGCTTTCCTTTAAGGCTATTCACGCACCAGGCCACACGCGAGGATCGTTAATGTTTGAGGTCTCTGATGAGGTATTGATCAGCGGGGATGTGCTCTTTGCTGGTTCGATAGGTCGTACAGATCTACCAACAGGATCGGCTAAAGATATGGAGGAGACATTGCGTAAGAAAGTTGTGCCTTTGTCTGACCATCTTCAGGTTTTGCCAGGCCATGGCCCTGAAACATCGATGGCCTATGAAAAGAAGAATAATCCGTACCTGAAAAGTTTGGTAGGTCGATACTGATGTCACAGCAGAAAATTGCCGCACCTAAAGGAGTAAGTGAGTACACGCCGCCACGTTCGAGCGCCTTTGAACATGTTCGCAACTGTTTGATTGCACCAGCAAGTAAAGCTGGTTACCAGTTAATCGAACTTCCAGTTTTTGAGGATACCGAACTTTTCAAACGTGGTGTTGGTGAATCCACTGATGTTGTTTCAAAAGAGATGTACACCTTTGAAGATCGCGGTGGAAGATCTATCACCTTGCGTCCTGAAGGAACAGCGGGAGTAATGCGTTCTGTAATTGAGCATGGATTAGATCGTGGACAACTTCCGGTAAAGGTCTGGTACTCAGGACAATTTTTCCGAGCAGAACGTCCGCAAGCTGGTCGCTACCGTCAGTTCTATCAAGTTGGCATCGAAGCGATCGGTTTAGATGATCCAGCGATTGATGCAGAGGTTATTGCTATTGCAGATGCGGGGTTTAAGGCGCTGGGCTTAAAACAGTATCGACTGGAGCTCACCTCATTAGGAGATGCTCAATCACGAGCTGCGCACAAGGTTGATCTTTTGAAGTTTATTGCAACCTTGCAATTGGATGAGGCGACTGCTGCACGTGCTGCAATTAATCCGTTGCGCCTCTTTGATGATAAACGTGAAGAGATGAAAAAGGCGATGGCCGATGCGCCCTTACTAGTTAATTACTTAAGCGATGCATCACGTGAACATTTTGCGACAGTCACTAAGTACTTAGATGCCCTTGGTATTTCATATCAACTCAACCCACGCATGGTTCGCGGGTTGGATTACTACACAGGTACAACCTTTGAATTTGTTCACGATTTGCTTGGTGCTCAATCTGGAATTGGTGGCGGTGGTCGCTACGACGGATTAATGGAGCAGTTAGGCGGACAATCGCTGTCAGGAATAGGTTTTGGTTTAGGTGTCGACAGAGCTTTGTTAGCAGCTGAAGCTGAAGGAGTTATTGGTCAGGAAGCGTTCGTATCTGATCTTTTCATTATTCCGTTAGGCGATGGCGCAAAGCTTCAGGCGCTAACTATTGCCAGCGAACTTCGCGTCAAGGGAAAGCGGGTCGAGGTTGCCTTTGGCGATCGCGCTCTCAAAGGGGCTATGAAGGGTGCTGACAAGAGCGGTGCGACATATGTAATCGTCCTTGGTGAGTCAGAGATGTCAAGCGGAACTGTTGAGTTAAAAGAGATGAAATCCGGCGCCTCAACCTCCGTTAAGATTGACTCATTGTTCGAAGCTCTCAATAAATAGAATTAGGAATCTCAATGTTGCGTTCACATGAAGCTGGATCCCTGCGTAAAACACACGCAGGCGAAACCGTCACCCTCGCTGGCTGGGTTTCACGCCGCCGAGATCATGGCGGAGTTGCCTTCATTGATCTTCGTGATGCATCAGGTTCTGTACAGGTAGTAATTCGTGACGAGAAGGTCGCTGGCTCGCTTCGTGCCGAGTGGTGTTTGCAGATTACAGGTGAGGTTGTCGCACGCCCTGCAGGAAATGAAAATACAAATCTTGCAACGGGTGAGATTGAGGTTATGGGGGACACCGTTGTTGTTCTCTCAGAAGCTGCACCGCTTCCATTCCCAGTAGATAGCGGTGATGACACCGACATCAATGAAGAGGTTCGTTTGCGCTACCGCTACCTAGATTTACGTCGCGAAAAGCCGGCTCATAACCTTCGACTACGGTCTAAGGTGACATCGACTATCCGACGTGTAATGGAGGATGAAAACTTCCTGGAGATTGAAACACCGTACTTAACTCGCTCTACTCCAGAAGGTGCGCGTGACTTTTTAGTTCCGGTAAGACTCCAACCTGGTTCTTGGTATGCGCTACCTCAATCACCGCAGCTTTTTAAGCAACTACTTATGGTTGCCGGAATGGAAAAGTATTACCAAATCGCTCGCTGTTTCCGCGATGAGGATTTCCGCGCTGATCGCCAACCTGAGTTCACTCAGTTGGATATCGAAATGTCATTTATTGACCAAGAAGATATTTTGGCTGTCGCGGAAAAGATCGTTGCGCGAGTCTGGAAGGAAGCGGTCAATTACGATATTCCACTTCCATTGAAGCGTATGACTTATGCAGATGCGATGACCAATTACGGTTCTGATAAACCAGATCTACGTTTCGGAAATCAATTAGTTGATCTGACCTCTTTCTTCTCTGAGACCCCATTTCGTGTTTTCCAAGCACCATATGTTGGTGGCGTTGTTATGCCTGGGGGAGCATCATCTGCTCGCCGCGAGTTAGATGCATGGCAAGACTGGGCAAAGGCACGAGGCGCAAAGGGGCTTGCATACATTTTGGTCAATGAGGATGGAACCCTTGGCGGACCGGTTTCAAAGAACATCTCTGAAAAAGAGACTGCAGGGATTGTTGCTGCTGCTGGCGCAAAGCCAGGGGATGCGATCTTCTTTGCAGCAGGAGAGCGAACAGCTTCCCTCAATCTCTTAGGAGCGGTTCGTCTTGAGATTGGTAAGCGTTGCAATTTAATTGATGATGGTAAGTGGGAGTTTTTGTGGGTTGTAGATGCTCCAATGTTTGAGCCGACCGATGATGGTGGTTGGACCGCGGTTCACCATCCATTCACCGGACCGAAACCAGAGTTTGCCTCAACCTTTAAATCTGATCCTGCATCTGCATTGGCCTATGCCTATGACATCGTGCTGAATGGAACAGAGTTAGGTGGCGGTTCGATACGTATTCATGACCGCACTATTCAAAAAGATGTTTTCTCAGTCATTGGTTTAAGTGATGAAGAAGCATCAAGCAAGTTTGGCTTCTTACTGGAAGCATTTAACTACGGTCCACCTCCACATGGCGGAATCGCATTAGGTCTTGATCGCGTCTGTGCATTGTTGACCGGTTCGGATTCAATTCGTGAAGTTATCGCCTTCCCAAAGACTGCAAGTGGAGGAGATCCATTAACTGGTGCTCCAACTCCAATCACCCCCGCTCAAAGAAAAGAGAGCGGAATTGATTGGGTTCCACAGCCTAAAAACCCGCAAGAGAGTTAAAGGGTCAGGTAGGCTAACAACATGGGTCCAGGTGGAATTGCAACAATAATCGCAGCCTCTTCATTGGCTGTTATCGCGATCGCTATCGCCTACGTGGTCATTCGCGTAGGTCGCTTAGTTGATGAGGCAAAGGCATCGCTGAAAGCTCTAACCGATGAGACCGCACCATTAATCGATGAGGTTCATACAACAGTCACTCTGGTAAATGGCCCATTGCACAGTATTAACCGTGTCAGTAAAAATATTGAAGAGATGTCAGAGAAGGTCACTGAAGCAACTCAAGGTTTTATGAATAAGAATGGCTCTGCGGTAAAGGTTGCGGGAGCACTTCTCTCAGCGGCACAAATGAGTAAGGGTCGTACCAAGAAGAAGAAGGCTGAGTGATCCTAACTAGTGGAATCCGCCGAGATCCGTTCGCGCTGGCTGCGCTTCTTTGAATCTGACAACCGTCAAGGGTTAACCCATACCGTTGTTCCATCTGCATCCTTAATTGCCGATGACCCCAACCTGCTCTTAGTTAACGCAGGCATGGTTCCATTTAAGCCGTACTTCCTCGGCGAGGTTACCCCTCCCTATAAGCGTGCAACCTCGGTTCAGAAATGTGTACGAACATTAGATATTGATGAGGTAGGAAAAACAACCCGTCACGCATCTTTTTTCCAGATGTGCGGAAACTTTTCCTTTGGAGATTACTTTAAAGAGGGAGCGATCGCACTTGCTTGGGAGTTATTAACTCGTCCCATTGCAGATGGAGGTTATGGTTTCCCAGAAGAAAAATTGTGGGTAACTGTTTACCTTGATGATGATGAGGCTGCAGATATTTGGCACAAGCAAATTGGCGTTCCTAAGGAGAGAATCCAGCGCCGAGATATGGCTGATAATTTTTGGTCAATGGGAGTTCCTGGACCGTGTGGTCCATGTTCTGAAATTTATTACGATCGCGGCCCTGCATATGGAGTTGAGGGTGGTCCGATCGCAGATGAAAACCGTTACCTCGAAGTATGGAACCTTGTTTTCATGCAAAATGAACGAGGTGCAGGTGGCGGCAAGGATGGATATCCAATCCTTGGAGAGCTGCCAGCAAAGAGTATTGATACCGGTCTAGGTTTAGAACGTACCGCAGCTTTGCTTCAAGGCGTTGAAAATATTTACGAGATCGACACAACAATTCAAATTCTCAACCGAGCATCAGAACTTACGGGTGTGAAGTACGGGGCTTCCGAAAAATCAGATGTCTCACTTCGTGTTATCGCAGATCACGCGCGTACTTCGGCGATGTTGATTGGCGATGGAGTTACTCCCGGAAATGAAGGCCGTGGTTATGTACTTCGCCGAATGATGCGTCGCACAATCCGCAATATGCGTCTTTTAGGCTCAATGGATCCGATCATGTCTGAATTAACAGTTGCAGCAATTGGCGCTATGGGCCCTCAATATCCTGAACTGGTTTCCGATAAGAAGCGCATCTTGTCTGTAAGCGTTTCAGAGGAAGAAAGTTTCTTGCAAACGCTAAAGAGCGGAACTCAGATCTTTGATCTGGCTTCGACATCGTTGAAGAAGAGCAAAAGCTCGGTGCTTCCAGGTGAAGAGGTCTTCAAACTTCACGATACGTATGGTTTTCCATTTGATCTCACTTTAGAAATGGCTCGCGAAGAGGGTCTGAGTGTTGATGAGGATGGTTTCCGTCGACTCATGAAGGAGCAGAAAGATCGCGCCAAAGCTGATGCAAAGGCGAAAAAATCAGGACATACCGATGTTTCTGTCTATCGTTCTATCGCCGATAAGAGCGGCAAGACTGAGTTTGTTGGCTATACACATCTCAACACTGAATCTTCACTGACAGGTATTTTGGTTGATGGTGTTTCAGTCGCATCGGCATCAGAGGGCGATGATGTAGAAATCATTCTCAATCGAACACCTTTTTACGCCGAAGGTGGTGGCCAGTTAGCAGATGGCGGTCGCATCACATTGAGCAATGGTTCTGTTGTTGAGATTGATGATGTTCAATCTCCAGTTCCCGGCGTCTCTGTTCACCGTGGAAGAGTTCTGAATGGAAATGTTGAGGTTGGATCAGATGCTCTAGCTGAAATCGATTCCGAAAGACGCTCAGCTATCTCTCGCGCACACACCGCAACCCACATGGTTCACAAAGCTTTTAGAGAAATTCTTGGGGAAACTGCAACGCAAGCTGGTTCAGAGAACTCTCCAGGTCGATTCCGTTTTGATTTTCCTTCAACAGGTGCGGTTTCAGCCTCAGTACTCAATGATGTTGAATCACGAGTAAACACCTTGCTCTTGGACAATCTAGAGGTAACAGCAGAGAGCATGTCGCAAGCAAAGGCAAAAGAGCTTGGCGCAATGGCATTGTTTGGCGAGAAGTATGGAGATGTTGTTCGCGTTGTAAGTGTTGGAGATTGGGCCCGCGAATTATGCGGTGGAACCCACGTTTCACGCTCTGGGCAACTGGGTATCGTGAAGTTGCTGGGGGAGTCATCAATCGGTGCGGGTGTGCGCCGCGTTGAAGCACTTGTAGGAGTAGATGCGTATCAATTCTTAGCCCGTGAACATATTTTGTTGAACTCCTTAACCGAGTTAATTAAGGGTTCACGCACCGAGGAGCTTCCAGAACGCATCTCTGATCTGCTTAACAAAATGAAGGAGATTGAAAAGGAGCTTGCAACTGTTAGATCAGCACAAGCGCTCTCACAAGTTGGTGATCTGGCAAAGACGGCGACAGTTGTTAACGGGCATACATTTATCGGTTCAGTCATGGCCGACGGGGTCTCAGGTGATGATCTTCGAAAGATTGCGATTGATTTGCGTGGACAGAACAGCAACAGTGTTGTGGCTCTCGTAAGTAGCAATGATGGAAAACCTGTTTTGGTTGTTGCAGTCAGCGATGAGGCTCGCGCTGCTGGAGTAAAGGCAGGATCGCTAGTAAAGGTTGGCTCTACAGTTCTTGGCGGTGGCGGTGGCGGTAAGGATGATTTCGCTCAAGGTGGAGGAACAAATCCTGCTAAGTCATTAGAAGCTATCGCAGCTATCTCACAATCTCTTCTTGGGTAAATGATGCAACGCGGACGTCGAATCGCCTTTGATTATGGAGATGTCCGAATAGGAGTTGCGGTAAGTGATCCTGACTCCATTCTTTGCTCACCGTTAACTACGCTCAAAGCTACTGACAAAACAGTTTTCAATCAGATCGAAGAAATCTTGGCTGAGATCGAACCGGTACAACTATTTGTTGGAAATCCAGCGCTACTGAGTGGCAAAGATGGCACCGCATCTGAAAAAGCGGTTACCTTTGCGCAGCAGCTACGTGAGATTTCAACTGTTGAGGTCATCATGGTTGATGAGCGAATGTCTACAGTTAGCGCAGCTAGAAATCTTCGAGATTCAGGCAAAAATGCGAAAGAGGCTAAAAATTCTATTGATATGGCGGCTGCGGTTGCGATTCTCGAATTCGCAATAGAGCTTCAAAAGGGCAGTTCGTGAAAGCTCTTGTAAGAGTCGTGGCTGCGGGAGTTTTCGCAATCCTCCTGACATTTTCACTTTTCTTGATTCGTTCCGGAAGTACATCTGCTCCTGATTATCAAACTCTCTCTTCGGTTCAGGGCGTGGAAGAGAAGGTGATTGAGATACCTGCTGGATCTACAGGTTCTGAGATCGCGCAGATTTTATTTGATGCTGGAATCATAAAATCCTCACAAGCCTACTTTCGTGTTGCGGTCGGCGATGCTCGATCAGAAAAGGTAGCTCCGGGTCGACATCGTTTAACTGTGAAGATCTCGGCGCAGCAAGCACTTGATCAACTGCTAGACCCCGCACGTATTCCAAATTTGATCAAAGTTAATGAAGGTATGTGGAGGAGCGAGATTCAAAGTGCACTCAACAGTTATGGGTACACAAAGGCTCAAATCAAGGAGGCATTCTCTCAGCTTCAACTTCCCAAAGGTTTTTCAGATAGCGAAGGGCTGCTCTTTCCAGCGCAATACTCCTTTGCCGAAGGAACTCCAGCGCTAGAGGCGGTACAGGAGATGGGAGATCGTTTTTCACGAGAGCCGCAGGCGAAAGAACTTTTAAAGGGAAGCAAGAAATACTCACCGCTTCAGCTATTAATCATCGCCTCAATTGTTCAAGCAGAGGGCGATACAAAGGATTTCACGAAGGTTGCACGAGTTGTTTACAACCGATTGGCAATAGATATGCCACTTCAGATGGATTCAACGGTTCATTTCATCAAGAAAGTCCGAGGTGAGATCTTTTTAAGTCGTAACTCGACCTTACTTAATTCGCCGTACAACACTTACCGACGGTATGGACTTCCACCAGGTCCTATAGGAAGCCCAGGAAGTGCGGCAATTGCTGCGGCGTTAAATCCAGCACCCGGCGACTGGTTGTATTTCATTACAGTTGCCCCAGGGGATACCCGCTTCACATCGAGTATCAAAGAGTTCAATACCTGGAAAATTTTGTATACCAAGAACCGGAAGGCGGGGGCATTTAATTGATAGATGCAGCTGTTTTAGGTTCGCCTATTGGCCATTCATTAAGTCCGTTGTTGCACAACGTTGCGTACAAGCATCTAGGAGTTCAAGGACAATACGAGGCTATCGAGGTCAAGTCAGGGCAACTATCTGACTTTTTATCGACTACTCAAAAAGATGTTTTTTCATTGACGATGCCCCTTAAAGAAGAGGCACTTGGCGTTGCACATGATGTTAGCCAGATTGCGAAGAAAATATCTGGAGGAAATACCCTTGTTCGCTCCGGTACCGGATGGAATCTCACAAGTACAGATGTTGAAGGTTTCAAGTACGCACTGCTGGGTCATGGAATAAGTAAGGTTGAAAACTGTTTGATAATTGGAGCAGGTGCAACTGCTCGGGCAGCTGTGGCGGCAGTTTCTGAACTCGCTGAAAATATCTTTGTTCTGAACAGAAACCCAGAACGTGTAGCTCAGATGAACACAGCAGCTGGTAGAGCGGTTACATATCTGCCATGGGAAATAGATTCGCACATCAACACCGCAGATTTGGTGATTAATACGACTCCAGCACATGTGGCAGATCAATTTCAGTCAGCGCTTAAATCACCTCAGGGTGTGCTGTTTGAAGTTTTGTACCATCCCTGGCCAACTGTTCTTGCACAAAGCTGGATGAATTCAGATGCAAAGATTATTGATGGATTGGATCTACTGATACACCAAGCAATC